>NZ_JVRR01000063.1 GCF_001070715.1 Streptococcus pseudopneumoniae | reverse complement strand
ACGGTAAGGCGACGCTGACGTGGTTTGAAGAGATTTTCGAAGAGTATTAGGAGAAAAAGAATGAAAGAAATAACCTTTGACGCATTTTACCAGCTTTACCAAAATGACCAACTTTCTCTAGTGGACGTGAGAGAAGTGGATGAGTTTGAAGCTCTTCATTTAGAAGGCGCCCACAACCTGCCACTGAGTCAATTGGCTGATAGCTATGATCAGTTGGATAAGGACCAGTTACATTATGTTATTTGTAAATCTGGAATGAGATCGGCGCGTGCTTGCCAATTCTTATCAGAACAAGGCTATGAGGTTATCAATGTACAAGGTGGCATGACTGCCTTTGAAGAACTCTAAACGTAAGAATTTTCTCCTACTTGGTGTGGACTGGGTAGGAGAATTTTATTTTTAGACAATTCTCATTTTTGAGAATCTTGAAAACATTCAATATTTACTTCGTGAAGCTTTTTTCATACTCCTATTCATGATATACTAGGTCAGTATTTTATAAATATGAAGGAGATTTTCATGGCTAAAAAAGGTGCCCTAACAGGTTTACTCCTGTTTGGAATATTTTTTGGTGCGGGAAACTTGATTTTTCCGCCTTCTCTAGGTGCTCTATCTGGAGAACATTTTCTTCCTGCCATCGCAGGTTTTGTCTTTTCAGGCGTTGGTATCGCCGTCTTGACACTTATTATTGGAACGCTAAATCCTAAAGGATATATCTACGAGATTTCAACAAAGATAGCGCCTTGGTTTGCGACTCTTTACCTCTCAGTTCTTTACTTGTCAATCGGTCCATTCTTTGCTATTCCACGTACCGCTACAACAGCTTACGAAGTAGGGATTAGCCCCCTTTTGTCGGATGCAAATAAAGGACTTGGCTTGATTGTCTTTACGGTTCTTTACTTTGCAGCTGCGTATCTAATTTCGCTTAATCCATCAAAAATCTTGGACCGTATCGGCCGTATTTTAACACCAGTCTTTGCGATTTTGATCGTTATCTTGGTTGTTTTAGGAGCTATCAAATACGGTGGAACAAGCCCTCAAGCTGCTTCAGCTGCTTATCAAGCTTCTGCTTTTGGTACAGGATTCCTAGAAGGTTACAATACCTTGGATGCACTTGCCTCAGTTGCCTTCAGTGTAATCGCAGTTCAAACCTTGAAACAGCTTGGATTTTCAAGTAAGAAAGAATACATTTCAACTATTTGGGTTGTTGGTATCGTTGTAGCCCTTGCTTTCAGCGCTCTTTACATCGGTTTAGGTTTCCTTGGAAATCATTTCTCAGTACCAGCTGAAGCTATGAAGGGTGGAACACCAGGTGTTTACATCTTGTCACAAGCTACCCAAGAGATCTTTGGCTCAACAGCTCAACTCTTCCTCGCAGCTATGGTTACTGTAACCTGCTTCACAACAACAGTTGGTCTGATCGTGTCAACAGCTGAGTTCTTTAATGAACGCTTCCCACAAATCAGCTACAAGGTTTATGCAACAGCCTTTACCTTGATTGGATTTGCCATTGCCAATTTGGGTCTTGATGCGATTATCAAGTACTCCATTCCAGTACTGGTTATCTTGTACCCAATCACGATTGCCATCGTTATGATTGTCATTGTCAATAAATTTGTGGCTCTTTCAAAACCAGGTATGCAGTTGACAATTGCTGTGGTCACAGCTATTGCCATTGCAAGCGTACTAGGAAACTCGTTTAAGGTTGAGTTTCTTGCAAACCTTGTCAACGCTCTTCCTTTTGCCAAGGCATCTCTCCCATGGTTGGTGCCAGCTATTGTCGGAATCTTGCTCTCATTGGTTCTACCAAACAAGCAAGAAAGTGATGTTTTTGAAATGGAATAATCACTAATACTCTTCGAAAATCAAATTCAAACCGCGTCAACGTCGCCTTGTCGTATGTGTAGGATACTGACTACGTCAGTTCCATCTACAACCTCAAAACAGTGTTTTGAGCAACCTGCGGCTAGTTTCCTAGTTTGCTCTTTGATTTTCATTGAGTATAAAATCACTTTTGTAGCCAAGTCTACAGGAGTGATTTTCTTTTTTTATCCGATGATAAATGTGTTATAATAGGTAGCAAAAGAGGTGAAGAAATGAATCAAACAGTAGAATATATCAAAGAACTAACAGCCATCGCATCGCCAACGGGATTTACTCGTGAGATTGCGGACTATTTAGTCAAGACTCTGGAAGGTTTCGGTTACCAGCCGGTTCGCACAGCTAAGGGCGGTGTCAATGTGACTATTAAAGGTCAAAATGATGAAGAGCATCGCTATGTGACTGCCCATGTGGATACGCTGGGTGCCATTGTCCGTGCTGTCAAACCAGACGGCCGCCTCAAATTGGACCGTATCGGTGGCTTCCCTTGGAACATGATTGAAGGAGAAAACTGTACCGTTCATGTGGCTAGCACAGGTCAAAAGGTATCAGGAACCGTTCTTATCCACCAAACTTCTTGCCATGTCTACAAGGATGCAGGAACTGCAGAACGCACGCAAGACAATATGGAAGTGCGTTTGGATGCAAAAGTAAGCAATGAAAAAGAAACTCGTGCCTTGGGGATTGAAGTTGGTGATTTTATCAGCTTTGACCCACGAACTGTAGTGACAGAGACAGGTTTTATCAAATCTCGTCATTTGGACGATAAGGTCAGTGCAGCGATTTTGCTTAATCTCCTTCGTATTTATAAGGAAGCGAAGATTGAATTGTCTGTAACAACCCATTTTGCTTTTTCAGTTTTTGAAGAAGTGGGACACGGTGCTAATTCTAACATTCCTGATCAGGTAGTAGAATATCTGGCTGTGGATATGGGAGCTATGGGAGATGACCAGCAAACAGATGAGTACACAGTGTCTATTTGTGTCAAGGATGCCTCAGGGCCTTATCACTATGACTTCCGCCAACATTTGGTTGCCTTGGCGAAAGAGCAAGATATTCCATTTAAGTTGGACATCTATCCATTTTATGGATCGGACGCTTCAGCAGCCATGTCCGCAGGGGCAGAGGTTAAACACGCCCTTCTCGGTGCTGGTATCGAGTCTAGTCATTCTTATGAGCGTACTCATATTGACTCGGTGGTTGCGACGGAGCGTATGGTTGATGCCTATCTAAGAAGTGAGTTAGTGGAGTGAAGGTGCGATAAAGTATAATGTATGAAATACTGAAACAATTAGCAACGCCTGCTATAATAACAGGGCTGATTTCGAGTTTGTATGCTTATTTCCAAAAGAAAAAAGAAGAATATCGTAAGTATGTGTATAAAAACAAACAAGAAAACTTTAAAGAACTAGTTGTTTATGCCGATGAACTGGTAGATAAAGGAATTACTAATCCAGATTTAGAAAAACTACTTTTTAAAATTTCTCAAAAAATTAACCCGTATGGACGAAAAATAAAAACTTTTGGTAAATATCAGTGGATAGAAGATGATGGATATGTATGGTATCAAATAGAAATGATAGAGAAAAAACTTGCTTTTCAAATACTTCAAATAAAAGATTTAAAAGAACTAGCTCATCGGATACAAATTTCTAAACGATTACTAGATATAAAAGTAGAACAAAATATTTCGCTTATAAATTCAGCTAAAATATGGTTTTATTTATCTCAGTATGCGATGTTATTACTTCAGCTATTTTTCATGTACTCTGGATATAATTGTTTTATCGAACAACCCACTGAACTCTCTTCGTCTTTGGCTTTTTGCTTGATTTTTGTAATGATTTTAATTTTTTTACTCCCAGAATTGAGTGTTAATGAAAGCGATGCTAGAAACTCTGAAATAGGCATTACAGTGCTCTCTTTCTTTATTGCCGCAGTTGATGCTGGGGTAGCGTATTATTTATTTAATAATCCTTTTATTGCTTTCCTTGGTGGAATGTTTTCACTACTTCTAATTGTTGGTGTATTAATTTTAAAAGCCATCATTTTCGGGGAAAGTGAAATTGGTAAAGTATCTACAATTTATATCGAAGAATATAGGAAGCTACAGGGACCTGAGTTAAGTAAGAGACGCTTTATAAATAATTTTAAAGTTATTCCATTTTTTAATAAGATTAAGAATTTATTTCACAAAGATAAGAGGGGGGATGATGACCAACAAACACTGACTCTTTGACTTTGAATATCTCCTTATCGACTTTGAAATAGTTGATATCCAAGGAGTAAATCAAGGAGGGATTGACAGTGAGTGGTTTAATCACTATATATTTGAGAATACAAACATCGCTATCTCAAGCTGTCAAATTCAAGATTGAAGATATTAGAATTAAAAGGAGAGACTCATGTGCCTTATTTGTCAGAGAATTGAGTTCATTAAAGTTGGGAAAAATCCCTACTTTGTCAAAGAGTTGGAAACAGGCTATCTTGTGATTGGAGACCACCAGTATTTTGAAGGCTATAGTCTTTTTCTAGCCAAGGAGCATGTCAGCGAATTGCACCATTTGAAAAAGGAAACAAGACTCCGTTTTCTCGAAGAAATGAGTTTAGTCCAAGAGGCAGTTGCCAAGGCATTTGCTGCTGAGAAAATGAATATCGAACTGCTAGGAAATGGCGATGCCCATCTTCATTGGCATCTGTTTCCACGACGGACAGGTGATATGAATGGCCACGGTCTTAAAGGTCGTGGGCCAGTTTGGTGGGTTCCCTTTGAAGAAATGACAGCAGAAACTTGCCAAGTAAAACCGGAAGAGATTAAAAGATTAGTCGAATGTTTATCGTCAGAAGTAGATAAACTATTAGAAATAAAGGAGTAGAAATGAAAAAAAGATACCTTGTCTTGACAGCTTTGCTAGCCTTGAGTCTAGCAGCTTGTTCACAAGAAAAAGTAAAAAATGAAGATGGAGAAACTAAGACAGAACAGACAGGCAAAGCTGATGGGACAGTCGGCAGTAAGTCTCAAGGAACTGCCCAGAAGAAAGCAGAAGTGGTTAATAAAGGAGACTACTACAGCATCCAAGGAAAATACGATGAAATCATCGTAGCAAATAAACACTACCCATTGTCAAAAGACTACAATCCAGGGGAAAATCCAACAGCCAAGGCAGAGTTGGTCAAACTCATCAAAGCGATGCAAGAGGCAGGTTTCCCAATTAGTGATCATTATAGTGGTTTTAGAAGTTATGAAACTCAGACCAAGCTCTACCAAGATTATGTTAATCAAGATGGGAAAGTAGCAGCTGACCGTTACTCTGCCCGTCCTGGCTATAGCGAACACCAAACTGGCTTGGCCTTTGATGTTATTGGGACTGATGGTGATTTAGTAACAGAAGAAAAAGCAGCCCAATGGCTCTTGGATCATGCTGCTGATTATGGCTTTGTTGTCCGTTATCTCAAAGGTAAGGAAAAGGAAACAGGCTATATGGCTGAGGAATGGCACTTGCGTTATGTCGGAAAAGAAGCAAAAGAAATTGCTGAGAGTGGTCTCAGTTTGGAAGAATACTATGGCTTTGAAGGCGGAGATTATGTCGATTAAAAAATAAACTTTTCTCTTGCAATTCCAGATAAATAGTGTATAATAGATGGGTATGTGAAAAGCATACTTGTGGGAGGTAAAAATCTTTAATTACCGCCAAAACCACAAAGGAGGATTTAAAAATGGCTAAAAAAGTCGAAAAACTTGTAAAATTGCAAATCCCTGCTGGTAAAGCTACACCAGCTCCACCGGTTGGACCTGCTCTTGGTCAAGCTGGTATCAACATCATGGGATTCACAAAAGAGTTCAACGCTCGTACAGCTGACCAAGCTGGTATGATCATTCCAGTTGTTATCTCAGTTTACGAAGATAAATCATTTACTTTCATCACTAAAACACCACCAGCTGCTGTTCTTTTGAAAAAAGCTGCAGGTGTTGAAAAAGGATCAGGTACACCTAACAAAACTAAAGTTGCTACAGTTACTCGTGCGCAAGTACAAGAAATTGCAGAAACTAAGATGCCAGATTTGAACGCAGCAAACGTAGAGTCTGCAATGCGTATGATCGAAGGTACTGCTCGTTCTATGGGATTCACTGTTGTTGACTAATCAATAACACGGTAGAAAATCTCACAGCAGTCTATTAGTTGCTTTTCATACTAGGCAAGTGGCTGATGCTTGTACTTGGGTACAGCAAGGGAACTTAAGGCCGTAGGAAAAGGAAAGTAATAGACTGAAAACCCGCAAGACTTCATCATTTCGAGAAGTGACGTGGGAGATGAAAATCGATTGAACCACTTACAAGGAGAATAGAAAATGGCTAAAAAAAGCAAACAACTTCGTGCTGCTCTTGAGAAAATCGACAGCACAAAAGCATACAGCGTAGAAGAAGCTGTAGCACTTGCAAAAGAAACTAACTTTGCAAAATTTGACGCAACTGTAGAAGTTGCTTACAACTTGAACATCGACGTTAAAAAAGCTGACCAACAAATCCGTGGAGCAATGGTATTGCCAAACGGTACTGGTAAAACTTCACGCGTTCTTGTTTTCGCACGTGGTGCAAAAGCTGAAGAAGCAAAAGCTGCTGGTGCAGACTTTGTTGGTGAAGATGACCTTGTTGCTAAAATCAACGACGGTTGGTTGGACTTCGACGTAGTTATCGCTACACCTGACATGATGGCTCTTGTTGGACGTCTTGGACGTGTCCTTGGACCACGTAACTTGATGCCAAACCCTAAAACTGGTACTGTAACTATGGATGTTGCTAAAGCAGTTGAAGAGTCTAAAGGTGGTAAAATCACTTACCGTGCTGACCGTGCAGGTAACGTTCAAGCAATCATCGGTAAAGTATCATTTGAAGCTGACAAGTTGGTTGAAAACTTCAAAGCATTCAACGAAACAATCCAAAAAGCAAAACCAGCTACAGCTAAAGGAACTTACGTAACAAACTTGACTATCACAACTACTCAAGGTGTTGGTATCAAAGTTGACGTAAACTCACTTTAATCAGTAGTTTATAAAAGAGGACGAGTACGAAAGTGCTCGTTTTTTTATGTAAACTATAGTCTCGATAAAATGATCATCTTATTTGGCTTATAGGGTGACTAG
>NZ_JVRR01000062.1 GCF_001070715.1 Streptococcus pseudopneumoniae | reverse complement strand
TCAGACTAACTTCCACTTGGATTAGCGGTGGAACTTAGTTTGGGAATTTACCATTTTTCAATTCTTTTCAAGTACAGTTTTTCAAATTATAGTAAAAAGAGCCAGAATTGTACTGACTCTTCTATTGTTCATTAAACTTAGAAGCACGTTCTTCTCCCCACCAATACGGGATTAGTTCTGCGACTTTAACTGTTTTTTTGTATCATAGTCCATCATGAATTCTGCATCTTTATTTTCAGCATTCAGTTCTAAAAGGAATTCTCTACAAGCACCGCAAGGCATAGCTGAACTTCCACCATAAGGTGGTTTATCTCGAAAGGCTAATACTTTTTTAACCTTAGTTTGTCCTGAAAATTGGTACATATTGAAGAGAGCCGCCCGTTCTGCGCAGAGATGGAAAACACCACAGGTTCCCTCCATACAGAAACCTGTAAATATTTGTCCATCTTCTGCTTCTACTGCAGCTACAACATGATTGGCATAAACAAAGTCTGATACTTCATGTGGATTGTATAGTTTCTGTGCTTCTTCGTACATCTTTTCCCAGATGTCCATTGTTGTACCCTTCTTACTTAGAAATTTCCTTTAACATATTTTCGATATGCTGGATTGATTTTTCACGGCCTAACAAGAAGATAGTATCTGGCAATTCTGGTCCATGCATTTCACCTGAAACTGCGATACGAATAGGCATGAAAAGATTTTTTCCTTTAATACCTGTTTCTTTTTGGACTGCTTTAATTTGTGGGAAGATATTCTCTGTCACAAATTCATCATCTGTCATCTCTTCAAGTTTTGCTTTGAAGGCTTCAAGAACTGTTGGGACTGTTTCACCTGCCATGACTTCACGCTCTGCTTCGGTCAATTCTGGGAAATCTGAGAAGAAGAGATCTGTCAATGGGATAATCTCATCTACTGATTTCATTTGTGGTTTATAGAGCTCAACTAATTTTTCAGCCTTATCAGTCAACCGGCCTGCTTCCTCTAGGAATGGTTTTGCCATTTCAAAGATAGTTTCTAGGTCTGCATTCTTGATATAGTCATTGCTCATCCAGTCGAGTTTTTTCTGGTCAAAGGCTGCCGGAGACTTGCTCAGACGGTTTTCATCGAAAAGTTTAATCAATTCTTCACGAGAGAAAATCTCATCTTCGCCACCTGGATTCCAACCAAGAAGGGCGATAAAGTTAAAGACTGCTTCTGGAAGGTAACCTTTCTTTCGGTAATCTTCGATAAACTGAAGGGTGTTGGTATCGCGTTTAGATAACTTCTTACCAGTCTCAGAGTTGATAATCAAGGTCATGTGACCAAACTCTGGAGCTTCCCAACCAAGTGCTTCATAAACCATGAGCTGTTTTGGTGTATTAGCAATGTGGTCGTCTCCACGGATTACGTGAGAAATTTGCATATCATGGTCATCGATGACAACGGCAAAGTTGTATGTTGGGTAACCGTCTTTCTTTTGAATAACCCAGTCACCACCGATATTGCCACCTTCAAATTCGATATCGCCTTTGACCATATCATGCCATTTGTAGATACCTGACTCATTGACAGTCAGACGAACAGTTGGGATGATCCCTGCTGCTTCACGTTCTGAGATGTAAGCTACTTTTTCTTCTTCACTCATACCAAGGTATTCGTTGATGTAGCGAGGTGTTTCACCAGCTGCTTCTTGGTGTTCGCGTTCAGCGGCTAACTCTTCTTCTGTAACGTAAGATTTGTAGGCCTTTCCTTCAGCTAATAATTGGTCAATGTATTTTTGATACAAGTCCAAACGCTCAGACTGGCGGTAATTTCCATGTGTTTCTGGGCTTTCATCCCAATCCATGCCCAACCAACGAAGGTTTTCAAGCTGTGAACGTTCCCCATCTTCGACATGTCGTTTACGGTCAGTATCTTCGATACGAATGATAAATGTTCCACCATGATGGCGTGCATACAAGTAGTTAAACAATGCTGTACGGGCATTCCCGATGTGTAGTAGTCCTGTTGGACTTGGTGCGTAACGTACGCGGATATCTTTTGACATAGTTTCTCCTATAAAGTCTCTAGGCATCTGCCTTTTTGCTCTCTATATTATATCACAAGTCTTGGCTGAGTCCAATTTCTACGGATAAAGAGAGTAAAAAGAGTGGGCAAACCACTCTTTTCTTCTATTATAGACGTGCGTTAAGTTCTTTGCTCAATTCTTCAAATCCTGGTTTTCCAAGAAGGGCGAACATGTTACGTTTGTAAGCTTCAACACCTGGTTGGTCAAATGGGTTGATGGCATTCAAGTAACCTGAAAGGGCAATTGCCAATTCGAAGAAGTAGATAGTGTATCCAAGAGTGAAAGCATCTTGCTCTGGAAGAGTCACATACATGTTTGGTACATCACCATCTGTGTGGGCAAGAAGAACACCATCAGTTGCTTTTTTGTTTACAAAGTCAACATCTTTTCCTTGAAGGTAACCAAGTCCATCAAGGTCTTCTTCCAAGCTAGGGATAATCACGTTTTTACGAGGTTTGTCAACACGGACAACTGTTTCAAACATGATACGAGTTCCTTCTTGGATAAATTGACCAAGTGAGTGCAAGTCAGTTGAGAAGTTGGCTGAAGTTGGGTAGATACCTTTTTGGTCTTTTCCTTCTGATTCACCAGCCAATTGTTTCCACCACTCTGAGAAGTATTGAAGTGATGGCTCGTAGTTTACCAAGATCTCAGTTGCATAGCCTTTACGGTAAAGAATGTTACGAACTGCTGCGTATTGGTAAGCTTCGTTTTCAGAGATTTTATCTGAAGTGTAGTCTTTGCGAGCTGCATTCGCACCTTCCATAAGGGCTTTGATGTCAGCTCCTGATGCTGCGATTGGAAGCAAACCAACAGCTGTCAATACTGAGAAGCGTCCACCGATGTCATCTGGAACAACAAATGTTTCCCAACCGTTAGCGTCTGCTTCAACCTTAACAGCACCTTTTTGGCGGTCAGTTGTTGCATAGATACGTTTGTTGGCTTCTTCTTGTCCGTATTTCTTAACCAAGAGTTCTTTGAAGACACGGAAAGCGATAGCTGGTTCAGTTGTTGTACCTGATTTAGAAATCACGTTTACTGAGAAGTCTTTGTCTGCAACATACTCTACCAAGTCAGCAAGGTAAGTAGATGAGATTGAGTTTCCTGCGTAAAGGATTTGCGGAGCCTTGCGTTCTTCTTTTGTTTGCAAGTTTGCAAAGTGGTGGTTCAAGAAGTCGATTGCTGCTTTGGCACCAAGGTAAGATCCACCGATACCGATAACAACCAAAACATCGCTGTCTGATTTGATTTGCTCAGCAGCTTTCAAGATACGGTCAAATTCTTCACGGTCGTAGTTTTCAGGAAGATCCAACCATCCCAAGAAGTCGCTACCAGCACCAGTCCCTTTACGGATCAATTCATCTGCTGCTGTTACTTGTGATTGCATGTATTCCACTTCATGTGGTGCAACAAATTTGTCTAAAACTTTTGAATAATCAAATTTAATATGTGACATGTTATTCCTCCAATATTTCTTCTTTTCTATCATAACGCTTACCTTCGTTTTTTTCAAGTTTTTTTGTCGAATTTCTCCATTTTTTATCAGAATTCAAACGTTTGCGTAAAAATCCCACATTCCAAAAATTTTGAAAAAATAAAATAAAGAACGACCAGATGTCCCAGTCGTTACAGTTCATTCAATAAATACTCAAATAATTCTAAATTGCCATCTTCTTCATTAACCAGAAACTCTGGATGCCACTGCAAACCGATAATGCGGTGCTCATCGATAGACTCAATCGCTTCGATGGTTTGGTCTCTTGGATCAATAGCAGTTACACGAAAATTAGGTGCCAAATCTTTAATACTCTGACGATGGACGGAGTTGACCTGACTTTCTTTTCCAAACAGCTTGGCCACCACGCTTCCCTCCACTGTCTCAATAGAGTGAGATGTTCCGAAAGGTAGGCCTTGCCAGTGACCTTCAATTTCTTGATTGAGGGTTCCACCAAAGGCAACATTGACAAGTTGAACACCGCGACAGATTGCCATAATTGGTTTATTCTGACGGAGCGCTTCTTTCAAAAGCGCCAATTCAAATTCATCACGCACTAGATTGTAATCATCGCTCTCGATGGTCTTTTTCTCTCCGTAAAATTGAGGATGGACATTTTGGCCTCCTGTCAAGATGAGTTTATCAATCATTTCTACATAATCGCGTACAACTGACTCATCACCAACAGGAATGACTAAAGGGAGACCACCGACTTGACGAATGCTCTCTGCGAATCTACAAGATACAGATGAATGAATGTTTTTGCCTTCTGCGTCTACGGGACATAGATTTGCAGCAACTCCTACAACCGTTCTAGCCATGATGCCTCTCCTTTCGAATGTTAACGATAGTCCTATCATATCACTCAAAATGACTTTCGTCTAATATGTTTTTTTTAAGGCTGTGATAAAAATTTTTTATGGACAAGAAAAAGCTGCCCACATAGGACAACTTTTTTCTTATTCGAAGACAAATTGATTGTGATAGAGTTCTGAGTAGAAGCCACCTAGTTTTAGGAGTTCATGGTGGTTACCGCGTTCAATGACTTCTCCATCTTTGAGGACAATAATCTGATCAGCATTGAGGATGGTCTTCAAACGGTGAGCAATGACGAAACTAGTTCTGCCTGCTACAACCGCCTCCATGGCATGCTGAATCTTACTTTCTGTCACCGTATCTACGTTTGAAGTGGCTTCATCGAGAATGAGAACTTCTGGATCTGTCATCAGGGTACGAGCGATAGAAATCAATTGTTTTTGCCCTGTCGAGAAGATGCTTTGATCATCATCGATAAGGGTATCGTATTTGTCAGGCAAGCTTTCGATATAGTCATGAATATGGGTTGCCTTGGCTGCTACCTCAACCATTTCTTGACTAGCATATGGCACACCAAAACGGATATTGTCTCGAATCGTTCCGCTAAATAAGACCGAATCCTGCAAAACAATCCCCACCTTACTTCTGAGACTATCTAAATCATAGTCACGAATATCTTTCCCATCAAAATAAATCCCACCAGCATCAACATCATAAAAGCGATTGATGAGGTTCATAATAGTGGTTTTTCCTGAACCTGTCGGCCCAACAACCGCGGTCATCTGGCCTTTAGGCGCAGAAATGCTGACATCTTTCAAAATAGGTTTATCAGGCAAGTATGAAAAATCAATATGACTAATTTCAACACCTTCTTGCAACTTAGTGAAAATTGGAGCCTTTTCAGGTCGGATTTCTTCCTCTGCGTCAAACATTTCCTGAATCCGTTCAGCACCTGTAAAGGCTAACTGAAGGCTTCCCCAACTAGCCGCAACTTGAATAATAGGCTGGTAGTACTGCTGAGAAAATTGGGCAAACATAACAATCAAACCTAAGGCTGTACTTGTTTCAATAGACTTATCATTCAAAAGTACAGCTGAACCAGCAAAGATGACGACGGCTGTGTTAACCAAACTCATGCCATTCATGACAGGGAAAAGAATTCCCGAGAACATTCTTCCTTTAAAGGTTGCCTTGCGCACGCGCTCATTTTGTTCAAGAAATCCTGCCATCATATCCTCTTGAATTCCTTGCACAATCACGGCTTTTTGGCCTGAGATACTCTCATCCATATAGGCGTTGAGCTTTCCTACCTCTTTCTGCTGGAGGTTGGTGTATTTGCGTGCCATTTTTACGATGAAAATCAACATAAGAAAGGCCACTGGTGTGCTGGCAATAGTGATGAGAGCCAGCGTCACATTTCTCGAAAACATGACAAGAATCAGACCAATGTATAAAACAATATTGCTCATAACCTGAACCAAGCTTTCGTTAAAGGCTTGGAGGATATTATCCAAATCACTGGTAAAACGAGACAAGATATCGCCATCTTGTCGGCGATCAAAGAAAGAAACCGTCAAGCGAGCAAGCTTACCGAAGAGGCCTTTGCGCATCTCGTTAGTCGACTCTGCAATCACGCGCGTCATGAGACACATGTATATGACACTGGAGATAAAGAGAACCAAAACCAGCAGACCAAGATTGACCATGATTCCTGATAGGCTTTGCCAAATAAGTTCCGGATTGCCATCTTGATAAGCTTGAACTAACTTGGCTAGCTGCGTCACCGCTTGTCCAGAATATACCGGAAAGAGAGCTTGGGCAAGAGTCGCTAGAACAATCATCAGGATGACAACTACAAATGATAGCTTATAGACTTTAAAATAATTCCAAAAAAATTGAACTGTCTTCATCTTACTCCTCCTTTCCTTTCTGTGTTTCATAGATTTCACGGTAAACGGCATTGTTGGCAACCAAGTCTGCATGTGTCCCTTGACCAATCAATCGTCCTTGATCCAGAACCAAGATCTTGTCTGCATGGACAACAGAACTAATCTTTTGAGCAATGATAATGGTTGTTGTCCCCTTCAAATCCTTGTTCAAAGCCTCCTGAACCAAACGCTCTGACTTGGCATCTAGGGCTGAGGTCGAATCATCAAAAATCAGAATACGTGGATTGCTGACAATCCCACGCGCAATCGACATCCTTTGCTTTTGCCCACCAGAGAAGTTGGTTCCCCGTTCCTCAACTGGACTTTCAAAGGTTTTCTCCATACGATGAATGAATTCGCTAGCCTGAGCAATATTGGCTGCGCGCTCCATTTCAAATAGAGTGGCATCTCCCTTACCCTGTCTCAAGTTATCTGCAATCGTTCCACTAAAGAGAATGGCACGTTGGAGAACGATGGAAACTGTTTTACGCAAAGTCCCTTCACTCACTTCTCGAATATCCTTACCTCCGATTTTGATGGCCCCTTCCTGTGGGTCAAAGAGACGTGAAATCAATTGAGCCAAAGTTGACTTCCCTGCACCAGTCGCTCCAACTACACCGATCATTTGACCAGGCTCGATGGTAAAGCTCACATCTTTCAGCATCGGTTCCTTATCCATTGGATAGGTAAAGGTTACATTTTCAAAGCTAAGACTTCCAACCAACTCTTCATCTGGGATATCCTTGAAGGTCATAGCTGGCTCTGCGTCAAGAATTTCTCGAATACGACGCATGGAAATCATGGCACGGCTGATAGAATTTCCCAGAAATCCAACCATAACAATGGTAAAGATAATCTGGCTTAGGTAATTAACAAAAGAAGCAATGGAACCCACAACAGAAGGATCCGACTGAACCATCCCTGCAACTAGCCAAATAGAGAGGAAGACAGCCCCGTAGCCGACCAACATCATGAAGGGTTCCACCACTGAAAAGGCATAGCCGATATAAAGGTTTTGACCGAGAAGCTCGTCTGAGACCTCTGTAAACTTCGCAAACTGCTCTTTTTCTTGGACAAAGGACTTGACCACGCGAACACCGCGCAGATTTTCCTTGGCAATTGCATTGATGCGCTCAAGAAGGGTTTGAAACTTGGCAAAACGTGGCCCCATCATTCCCATCATAACAGCAGTCAAACCAAAAATTAAGATAACCATGAGAACAATCACCCACCACAGAGAAGGTAAAGTTTGAACCGCCAGGATAAACGAACCGATGAACAAGAGGGGGAGTCTGAAAAGAATTTGGAAGGTCATCATGACGACGTTTTGAATCTGGTTGATATCATTTGTCATTCGAACGACTAGATTTCCCGCATTAAATTGTTCAATATTGGCATAAGAAAAGGTTTGGATTTTACGGAAGGCATCCTCCCGAAGGTCGGATGAAACTCCTTGGGCAATATAGGCTGCAAGGACAACATTGAGACCACCAGCAACTAGACCGACCAAGGCCACACCAATCAACCAAGCCCCGATACTATAAATGGCTTCATATTTCCCAGCAAGGAGGGCGTCTAACACTTCCTGCAAATAACGCGGTTGCAGAAGTGAACTAGCAACCATCAAGCCTGTCATCAGAAGCGAAGCCAAGGCCTGCCACTTATAGGTTTTTACTTTCTGAATCAGCATATTTTCTCCTTAAAAAATAGACAAAAGGGAGCGACAATGCGTCAGCTCCTTCTCATTCTGTTTGTGTGATGTTATTCTAGCAAAAAAGTGGGAACTTGTCAAAGAAGTCTCCTTGATATAGCTAGAATGACAAGTAATCTTCTCTTTATAGTTTCTGTTTTAACTCGACCAAGACATTCATAGCCTGCATAGGTGTCATATTGTAAACATCCAGCTTAGCTAATTCTGCTAAAATAGGATGCTCTTCGGGTGTATCAAAGAGTGAAATCTGTTCAGTGACAGCACTTGTTTGCCTCATGGGAGCAGGACTTTCTGTACCCTGATTCTCTAACTGAGTCAAAATCTTATCCGCCCTTGCTAAAAGGTCTGCTGGCAAGCCAGCAATCTTGGCTACATGGATACCGTAGGATTTGTCAGCTGGCCCTGGTTCAATCTTATGAAGGAAGGTCACCTGCCCATCCTGCTCCAAGGTTGCCACATGGACATTGACCAAGTGTTCCAAGCTAGACTCCAGACTAGTCAACTCATGGTAGTGGGTTGCAAAGAGAGTCTTGGCTCCGATATGTTCATGGATGTATTCGATGATGGACTGAGCAAGAGCCATTCCGTCATAAGTTGCAGTTCCCCGTCCCAACTCATCGAAGAGAATCAAAGAATTCTTAGTCGCATGCGAAATGGCATTGTTGGCCTCCATCATCTCTACCATAAAGGTTGATTGACCTGAAACCAAGTCATCTGCTGCTCCAATACGGGTAAAAATCGCATCAAAAATCGGTAAATGGGCACTTTCTGCCGGTACATAGGAACCCATCTGGGCCATTATCGCCGTCATGGCTAACTGACGCATATAAGTTGACTTCCCACTCATGTTGGGCCCTGTAATCAGTTGAATACTGGTATCTTCTGCCATCTGAATCGTATTTGGAATATAGGTCTGAGCCCCCATAACCTTTTCAACGACAGCATGGCGTCCTTTCTGGATATCAATTCGCGAATCATCTCCGAATTCAGGTCGAATCAAATGCTGGGTTTCAGCTACAACCGCCAGACTTTGCAAGACATCAACTGTCGCAATTCCTTGAGCTAGAGCCTGCAAACGCTGAATGTACTTACCGACTTCTTCACGAATGCGCATAAAAATTTCGTACTCTAGGTTAGCTGACTTCTCACGCGCCTCCAGCATATCTCCCTCGATACGGGCTAATTCTTCGGTTCCAAAACGTTCCGAGTTTTTCAGCGTCGCCTTGCGGAAAAAGTGAGCAGGCACATTTCCCAGTTGCGAATTGGTCACATGGAAATAGTAACCATCCTTTTTATTATAGTCAATCTTGAGCGTACTGATACCAGAGTTTTCGCGTTCCTTAGCCTCAATTTCAGCAATCCAACCAGTCCCTTCTCTGAGAACGCGACGGTACTTGTCTAAAGTCTCATCAAATCCAGTGCGGATAATGCCACCTTCCGTAATCACATGAGGAGCTTCAGGAGCAATCGCTGCGCTAATCAAACTCTCCAACTCAGGGATTCCATCCAGTTGTTCAATGAGATAGGCTAGAGCAGATTGCTCCATTCCTTCTAAAATCCCACGAATCCGTGGCACACTAGACAAGGTAGTCGCCAACTGCAAGAGATCCTTGGGATTGGTCTTGCCAAAAGAAACCCGACTAGCCAAGCGTTCAATGTCATAAACACCCTTGAGACTGTCTGTCAAATCACTGCGCTCAAAGAAATGGTCGAGGAAGACCTGCACCACTTCTTGACGTTGGATGATTCGCTCCTTATCAATCAAAGGACGATGAATCCAAGACCGCAAGAGACGCATTCCCATAGCCGTTTTGGTTTCATCCAAAAGCCAAAAAAGACTGCCTTGCTTCTTGCCTGAACGGGCATTCTCAACCAAATCCAGACTAGCCTTGGTCGCATAATCCATCTGCAAGAAATCCTTGATTTCATAGCGGATAACAGGTTTGAGGTGGTTCAATTCCCTCATCTGAGTCCGATGAACATACTGGAGGAGCTTACTAGATGCCGCTTGCTCCACCGTTACCAATCGCGAATCCAATAAATGAAGGTCTTCAAAGCCTCCTTTTTCATAGGAAAGTACCAGATTCATCTGACGACTAAGGATTTGTTCCTCTTCCTCAGACAAGTCATAGCCCAGCACCACTTCTCGTGCCTTGAGATTACGGATTTCCCCACAAACCAGCGTGAAATCCAAAAGACCTGTCACATAAAAGTCACCCGTCACCAGGTCCATATAAGCTAGGCCAAATTGATTGCCTTCGCGGTCTATGGCAACCAAAAAATTATTCTGACTGTCCGGCTTACTGCTATCAACCACTGTCCCTGGCGTAATGACCTGAACAACCTCTCGTTTCACAACCCCAACTGCTTGTTTAGGATCTTCCATCTGCTCTGCGATAGCCACCTTATAACCCTGCTCAATCAAGACATCAATGTACTGTTGGGCAGAATGATAGGGAACACCCGCCATAGGAATCGGATTGTCGGCATTCTTGTTGCGACTCGTTAAGGAAATTTCCAGAATCTGCGCAGCATTGACCGCATCCTCATAAAATAATTCATAAAAATCACCCATCCGAAAGAGCAAAAAAGCATCTGGATATTGCTTTTTAATATCCACATACTGTTGCATGCCGGGTGATAGCTTTTCTGTCGCCATTTTCCGTCTCTCCTTGTCAAAAATAAGTCTTGAGAGCAACTCCCAAGACCTTACTTATCTTTCATCAAATCTAGCAAACGATCTTCCATGAGTTTGGCAACGTGCTGGTCTCGACAAATGACCAATAAGGTATTGGCACCAGCAACTGTTCCTAAAATCCATTCATCCTTGTTTGCATCTACAATATTTGCCAAAACAGAGGCTTCGCCCAATTTGGTATGAAGCACCAAGGTAAACTCTGCTCTTGCAACACCTTCTAAATGATGAGACAAAAATTCCACCAAATCAATCTTTTCTGTCTCATTTGCTAGTACATAATACACCATATCATTTTTCTTGACCTTGGTCAAGCCGATTTCGCGCAAATCACGAGACAGGGTTGTCTGCGTCACAAAAACATTGTGCGCCTCCAACCGATCTTGAATTTCTTTTTGTGTACTTAATTTCTCCTCAGTAATCATTTTTTTTATTAACTGATGACGATCTCTTTTTCTCATAAAATCCTCTTATGTGAATATTTATAACTATTTTTATAACTATATTATACCAAAAAAATAGGAGATTTCAAAAATTTTTTCTTCTTTCTTTAAAATTGTGATAAAATAGTAGAAAAGTCCAAAAAGGAGCTCTTAATGAATACAAAAGAATTGATTGCTAGCGAATTGGCTAGCATCATTGATAGCCTGGACCAAGAGGCTATTTTAAATTTACTGGAAACCCCTAAAAACTCAGAAATGGGAGACATTGCTTTTCCTGCTTTTTCTCTTGCAAAAGTCGAACGTAAAGCACCTCAAATGATTGCGACTGAACTGGCTGAAAAAATTAACAGCCAAGCCTTTGAAAAGGTTGTTGCAACAGGACCTTACGTTAACTTTTTCCTTGATAAATCTGCCATTTCTGCTCAAGTATTGCAAGCGGTTATCACTGAAAAAGAACACTATGCTGATCAAAGTATTGGCAAACAAGAAAATGTTGTTATCGATATGTCTAGTCCCAATATCGCTAAACCATTCTCAATTGGTCACCTGCGCTCAACTGTCATCGGAGATAGCTTATCACATATTTTCCAAAAAATCGGTTATCAAACAGTCAAGGTCAACCACTTGGGAGACTGGGGTAAGCAGTTTGGGATGCTGATTGTTGCCTACAAAAAATGGGGCGACGAAGAAGCTGTAAAAGCTCATCCAATTGATGAACTTCTTAAACTCTATGTCCGCATCAATGCTGAAGCTGAAAATGACCCTAGCTTGGATGAAGAAGCACGCGAATGGTTCCGTAAACTTGAAAATGGTGACGAGGAAGCTCTCGCTCTTTGGCAATGGTTCCGTGATGAAAGTTTGGTGGAATTTAACCGCCTTTACAATGAATTACAAGTCGAATTTGACAGCTACAATGGAGAAGCTTTCTACAACGATAAGATGGATGCAGTTGTAGACATTCTTTCTGAAAAAGGCCTTCTTGTTGAATCAGAAGGTGCCCAAGTTGTGAATCTTGAGAAATATGGAATTGAACATCCAGCCCTTATCAAAAAATCTGATGGAGCAACTCTCTATATCACACGTGACTTAGCTGCAGCCCTTTACCGTAAAAACGAATACCAATTTGCTAAATCTATCTATGTCGTTGGTCAAGAGCAATCTGCCCACTTTAAACAGCTCAAAGCTGTCTTGAAAGAAATGGGCTACGACTGGAGTGAAGACATTACTCATGTTCCTTTTGGTTTGGTTACAAAAGAAGGAAAAAAACTCTCTACTCGTAAAGGGAATGTCATCTTGCTAGAGCCTACTGTTGCAGAGGCCGTTAGTCGTGCCAAAGCCCAAATCGAGGCTAAAAATCCTGAACTTGAAAATAAAGACCAAGTAGCGCATGCTGTTGGGGTTGGGGCCATTAAATTCTATGACCTTAAGACTGACCGTACAAATGGATACGACTTCGACCTAGAAGCTATGGTATCCTTCGAGGGTGAAACTGGACCTTATGTTCAATACGCCTACGCTCGTATCCAATCTATCTTACGCAAAGCCGATTTCAAACCAGAAACAGCTGGTAACTATAGCTTGAATGATGCTGAAAGCTGGGAAATCATTAAACTCATCCAAGACTTCCCACGTATTATCAACCGTGCGGCGGATAACTTTGAACCTTCTATCATTGCTAAATTTGCAATTAGCCTGGCTCAAGCCTTCAACAAATATTATGCACATACACGTATCTTGGATGAAAGCCCAGAACGCGACAGCCGTCTAGCCCTTAGCTACGCAACCGCAGTCGTTCTCAAAGAAGCCCTTCGCTTGCTTGGAGTAGAAGCGCCTGAGAAGATGTAAATCGCCAAAGTTACTTGATTGCGGAGCAATCTAAGTAACTAACGCCAAATCCTATTCGGACTTTGGCTAGGCGCTTCACTAGTTTTAGGACATAAATATGATCGATTTATGTCCTAAAACGTCGTAATCTTCAAGTTATTGGAACTAAAGTTCCTAATTGTTAGACGCTAGCCGCGTATGTGCGGACTAGCTAACTGCTTCACTAATTCACCAAACCAAATAATATCGATTTGATTTGGTTCATGTCGTAATCTTTTAATTACTTGATTGCAAAGCAATCTAAGTAACTAACGCCAAAGCCTATCCGGTATTTGGCTAGGCGCTTCACTAGTTTTAGGACATAAATATGATCGATTTATGTTCCAAAACGTCGTAATCTTAAAATTATTGGAACTAAAGTTCCTAATTGTTAGACGCTAGCCGCTTATATGCGGACTAGCTAACTGCTTCACTAGTCATGGTCTCTAAATATAATCGATTTAGAGACCATGACGTCGTAACTAGAGACACTTGTCTAAACGCTTTACTAATTCATCTAACCAAATAATATCGATTTGGTTAGGTTCATGTCGTAATTTTTTAAATTACTTGATTGTAAAGCAGTTTAAGTAACTAATACCAAATCCTATCGAGGATTTTGTTAGGCGCTTCACTAGTTCAATCTACTAACTACTACTTCTTTATCATACAGGGAGATATCCTATGAACCAATATGCTTATGTCCTAGTTGTAATTAGCTTGGTTTTCCTTTTTCTGCTCAATAAGTACGAGAAGGAGCGACTGCAAAGGCTCTACCAAGAACAACTTTTAAAGGATGAAACATTTAGGGCTGACATCAAGGAGAAAATTCACACGACTGAAAATATCAATGATGTCATTGCTTACATCAATAAAACTTATCATCTGGGAATGTTACTGTCAAAAGACATTACAGATCAATTGAAATAAAGCTAGCTATACTTTAAGAAATATGAAAACCGAGACTATGAGTTTAATACTGAGTCTCGGTTTTTAGTATGTTCAATTGAAACAAGTGTTTAAAACTTGTTGTAGCAATTCTAATATAGGGATGGATAGACTTTTAAAAATATCATTTACAAATATTTTTAAAGAAATTAAACTCCCTATATTTACTATTCTTATAGACTGTTAAATCAACATCCTCTACAACTTCTTTCACATCTATATTGACATCATAGGGCAAAGAAAGAAAATCTAAATTATAAAATTCTGTACTCATCTCTTTTAAAATAAGAAGGTCTAACAAGTAGTCCTCCACTCTGATTTCAACTTGAATTGTCTTAGACATGAAATTTTTTAGAATCATAAAGTCCTTTACTTGCTTTCTTTTAGGACTGATATACTCAAATCTTTTTCGTTCAAAAATAATTTTCTCCAAATGTTACACCATTTCAATAATATCATTTTCTAAAAATAACTGCAGAAGCAATTCTTCTTTTTAATGCAGGCTTCATTAAAATTTCCCTTGTTTAATTCTCCCAAAACATTTTGAAATAGTGCAAATAAAAGCTCCTAGTAAAAATTCCTGCAAGAAAAATCCAAGATAAGTTCCTAACTGTAAATTTCTATTGAATGTAAATACGGAAGTTTCAGATTGAATCGTATTTTGTTCTATAAGCGTCATAGGAGTAACCCTGAAAATTCCAAACATCATTAAGGTATAGATCATTCCAAAAATAATTAATAGCACCCAGCTATGCTTAATCCTGGAAGAAATACTTCCCGATAACAAAGCTAACAATATTGACGGTATAATTTGTACAAATAGCATAAATTGAAAAAGATTAAAATTATCTAGTGTAAAAAAACATATTGTAAATTCCACAATTAGCAATAGAGAAAATACTCTATCTATTTTTGTAAATTTCATTTTACCTCCTTTAAATTCACATCCATCATTACCTTAGACCTTCAATAACATTTTTATTTGCTGCAACCATTGCAGGCATAATGCTAAATACAATTCCAAATACACCCGTTGTGAATAGAGTAATCAAAATATGATCCAGAGTTAATGTCGTAACAAAACCACTCATGTTCATTAAAACAACAAATAATGTCGCTACTCCAATACCAGTTATAGCTCCCAGAAGCGATAAAAGAATCCCCTCCATCATATACGATTGATAAATATCAGATTTTTTAGCCCCTAAAGCTCGACGAATGGCTATCTCCTTGCTACGTTCGCTAACAGAAGACAACATAGCATTCATAACCCCAAAACCAGCTACAAAAATTGAAATGCTTGATAAAAGTGCAATGAAATTTAATATTGTAGTAGCTTGGGCCTTTGTTTCCTCATATACCCTTCTATTATCTATATATCCATAAGTTCCTTCCTTGCGGAATGTTCCATAAGTATCTAAAGTAGATAAAGCCTTATTTATATTCTCCAACTGATTAGTTTCTACTACTAATTCATCAAAATATTCCCTTCCTCCTAAAAGTAACTCTTTGATTTCATTGGTAACCAATAAAGAAGGTAATCTTTCATTAACAGCTGATCCATAATATATTGCCTGAATTGGATATTCTTTTCCAGATATATTGATAGTCTCTCCTAAAAAAGTTTCAATATTTTCCTTTCGAGTCAATGACATGAGAGCCTTATCGCTAATAGCGACACCTCCATCTAGTTCCTCTAATGCTCTTCCTTTTAATAAAGCAGGCACAACTAAACCATTCTTATTCAAATCGCCTAATGTTCGAAAACTAAGATTCTGCTTAGAATCATTAAAATACGTTTCAGCATACAAAGCATAAGAACTGGAAGAAAGTCTTGCAGGTTTTCCAATAGTTTGCTCAACCAATTGTTTATCTTCCTGTGTAAACCCTCTAATATCCAATATATTCTGAGGAGTATAAGTCATTGTTGCTGTGTCTTCTTCTATCTTTAAATCATTACCTAATGTAGAAGTTGTATAGGAAGAACTTGATAGTATTACTAATAAAACAAATGTTGCCACTGTGATGGCTAAGGATGTCAGAATACTTTGTCTTTTATTCCTCTTTAACAGCTTTAGAGTATCTATTAACAGCTTTTTACACTTCATGTAATCCTTCTCCTTCAGATGTTAGATACCCATTTTTCATTCGATACCTTGTTCTACAATGACTGGCAACAAACTCATCGTGAGTTACTACAATAATTGTCGTTCCAGAATGATTCAAATTTTGTAGAATTTGCAATATCTCATTCCTATTTTTCTCATCTAATGCACCTGTAGGTTCATCCGCTATAAGAAATCTAGGTTTATGAGCAAGAGCTCTAATTAAAGCAACTCGTTGCTTCTGTCCGCCTGATAAATGACTTGGGTACTCATTCATCTTATCTATAAGTCCTAAGTCTTGTAATAAACTATCAATGTATTCTATATCTGGCTGTTGGTCAGAATATAGGAATGATAATAAAATATTTTCTTTAACAGTATATTCATCAATAAGATGAAATTGTTGAAAAACAAATCCAATATCACGATTACGGTAACTTGCTTGTTGATTTTCATTTAACTTCTCAATACTTTTTCCGTCTAATATATATTCTCCTTCAAATTCAGAATCAATCAGTCCCAAAATATTGATAAATGTCGATTTGCCCGAACCTGATGGTCCCATTATCGATACAAATTCTCCCTCAACTACCTTAAAATTTATTTCTCTTAAGACATTATTTTTTAGCGTCCCTTGTCCGTAACTTTTACTAATATTTTTTAGTTCTAACATAGACCTTCCCATTCTATCTTTATTATTTATAAATCCCAAAAATGGCAACAACTAGCACTAACATATTTTCTCTCCTTATTTTTTCTACAGGATTATTATACTTCTATGTTACACATTCGCCAAGGTCATAAATGTCACTAATTTTAACAACTTATCTACTAATGAGTACTCAATTAGTATAAAAAGAAACTAGATACGAACTCAATCTAAGGGAAAAACATAATAACTCTTTAAACGATAAAACGCATAATATCAAGTTTTTAAACACCTGATATCATGCGTTTTTATGATTTTGAAAACTTTCTCTCGGTCTTTTTAACTAATGACATTTTTGTCACTTTTTTATTTTCTAATGTTTATTTTTAAAAAAATCCTGGAGGTCATGTTGCCATTGTTTTTCTAGCTGTTCTATCAAATGACGATTATCAATCATTCTAGCAAATATTTTTGCTTCTTGAAAATAATTTTCAGCTACTGGGTAATCTTTTTTTACAAATAATGCATAGCGCCACTCCCATAGTCGAATAATTGGTTTTTTCTGATAGTCGTATGATTTTGAGGTAATTTCATTTAATTTATAAAGAATATCTTCAAATTGACTGTAATAGCAATTTTTTCAAATATTCCTAACAACAAAAGTAATGAATCTCTGATTAGAAATGAATATTCAATATCAAACATCTCAACTTGTTGTAAAATTTTATCAGCTATTACTAAGAAGGTATTCACTTCAATCTCATCTATTATCGTATCTTGGTGTACTAATCTTACCAAAAATAGCTTTATGATTAAAATATCGTTAACTTCATATTTTGATTTCAACAAAATGTGATCGAAATACTCTTGTAAAATCATTCCTAAATTGCTATCATCATTCCACCAACCAAAGTCATCATATGCTTGTAAAACATCTACGATAAACCTTTCTTCCTCAGGAAGTCTATCATAATATTCTTCAAAAATCTTATCAAAAACACTCTCTTTCTTTTGGGCGATAGTTTCATCTTCGTATGTAGGAGTCCTCATCAAGAAATACTTCAATTCTAGGTATTCCTTATCCAACTCTATATAACTTGGCATCAACTTGTAATCTTCAACCCCCAAACGTTCAGCGATATATTTTAACTTTGTTAGTGTTGGTCTGGATTCTCCATTTTCAATTCTAATTAATTGACGAATACTTAATTCAGACTCATCACCACAAAATTCTGAACGACTGATTTTTTTAGCCAAACGTAATCTTTTAATTTTTTCGCCAAACTCTCGCAACCTACAAGAACCTCCTGAGTTGTTTACCTCTATTATAGCATATATTGAATCAAACTATCTATCAGATTTCTTCTCACTTTAACTAAAGACCAAGAGTTTAATACTGAGTCTCGGTTTTTGTGTATTTTTCAAGCAACAAGCCACCACTCCCCAGCAATGCAAGTGCAAAATCCCCTAGAATATGATAGAATAAGAGAAAGAACTCTATCAAGGAGGAAATCATGGAAAAACAAACCGTCGCCGTCTTGGGGCCTGGTTCTTGGGGAACTGCCCTTTCACAAGTCTTAAATGACAATGGACACGAGGTACGTATTTGGGGAAATCTTCCCGAGCAAATCAATGAAATTAATACCTATCATACTAACAAGCACTACTTTAAAGATGTCGTTCTAGACGAAAATATCATTGCCTACACCGACTTAGCAGAGGCATTAAAAGATGTAGATGCGATTTTGTTTGTTGTCCCAACAAAAGTGACACGACTTGTTGCCCAACAAGTTGCAAAAACCTTAGATCATAAGGCTATCATCATGCACGCTTCAAAGGGATTAGAGCCTGATAGTCATAAACGATTATCAACCATCCTTGAAGAAGAGATTCCTGAACAGCTCCGCAGTGAGATCGTCGTTGTCTCAGGGCCTAGTCATGCGGAAGAAACCATTGTGCGTGACCTGACTTTAATCACTGCTGCTTCTAAAGATTTACAAACAGCTCAATACGTTCAAGAACTCTTTAGTAATCACTACTTCCGACTTTATACCAATACGGATGTTATCGGGGTCGAAACCGCTGGTGCTCTTAAAAATATTATTGCTGTCGGTGCTGGAGCTTTACATGGTTTGGGATTTGGTGACAATGCCAAGGCAGCCATCATCGCTCGAGGCTTGGCAGAAATTACCCGCCTTGGGGTGGCACTCGGGGCTAGTCCATTGACCTATAGTGGCTTGTCTGGTGTAGGAGACTTGATCGTAACGGGAACCTCCATCCACTCTCGTAACTGGAGAGCCGGAGATGCTCTTGGTCGTGGAGAATCCCTAGCTGATATCGAAGCCAATATGGGTATGGTAATCGAAGGAATATCAACAACTCGAGCAGCCTATGAACTAGCCCAAGAACTTGGAGTCTATATGCCCATTACGCAGGCTATTTACCAAGTTATTTATCACGGAACCAACATCAAAGATGCCATTTATGACATCATGAACAATGAATTTAAATCAGAAAATGAGTGGTCTTAACCCTCTAAAGAAAGGATTCTTATGACATCAAAAGTTAGAAAGGCAGTCATTCCTGCCGCTGGACTAGGAACTCGATTTTTACCAGCAACCAAGGCTCTTGCCAAAGAAATGTTGCCAATTGTAGACAAACCAACTATCCAGTTTATCGTGGAAGAGGCTCTCAAATCAGGTATTGAAGATATTCTGGTTGTCACTGGTAAATCAAAACGTTCTATTGAGGACCACTTTGACTCAAACTTTGAGCTTGAATACAATCTTAAGGAAAAAGGCAAAACGGATTTGTTAAAATTGGTAGATGAAGCAACTGGTATGCGCCTCCATTTCATTCGCCAAACTCACCCTCGTGGTCTTGGAGACGCTGTCCTACAAGCCAAAGCTTTTGTGGGGAATGAGCCCTTCGTTGTTATGCTGGGTGATGACCTTATGGACATCACAGATGAGAACGCCGTTCCTTTGACAAAACAACTGATGAATGATTACGAAAAGACACACGCATCAACCATTGCTGTCATGCCCGTACCACACGAAGACGTTTCATCATATGGAGTCATTGCTCCTCAAGGTGAAGGAATCAATGGACTCTATAGCGTTGAAACTTTCGTTGAAAAACCAGCTCCCGAAGATGCACCAAGTGATTTGGCAATCATCGGTCGTTATCTTCTGACACCAGAAATTTTCGACATCCTCGAAAAGCAAGCTCCTGGCGCTGGAAATGAAATCCAACTTACTGATGCAATCGATACTCTCAATAAAACACAGCGTGTTTTTGCCCGTGAATTTACAGGAGCTCGTTACGACGTTGGGGATAAGTTTGGCTTTATGAAAACATCTATTGACTACGCCCTCAAACATCCACAAGTCAAAGATGACTTAAAAGATTACCTCATCCAACTTGGAAAAGAATTGGCTGAGAAGGAATAAAATAAAAAGATAAGGTTTAAAAAATGCCTTATCTTTTTTCATTACATAAATTTTCATCCCATTCCCTTGGAGAGAAGTAAGACTGCGAGTCCTACGAACAAGACTACCGCTCCTAATCTCTGACTAGCGCTATACATCCGTCTTTCTCCTCTAACTGGAAAGATAATTGCTAGAAATGCGCCACCAACTGCACCTCCGATATGGCCTGCTAGGCTGATTCCTGGAATCAGAACACTTCCAATAATGTTAACCACAAAAAGTGTCAGATAGGATTGTCCCAACTGCTGGATATAAGGATTGCGAGTTGCATAGCGAAGAACAATAATCGCAGCAAATAGCCCATAGAGAGAAGTAGAAGCTCCTGCTGCTAAGGATTTTGGACTAAACTCAAAAACAAAGAGATTGCCCATCATTCCTGATAAGAGATAGAGAAAGAAAAACTGCTTGGAACCGAAAATTTCCTCTACTTGCCTACCAAGATAATAGAGCGAAAGCATATTGACAATGAAATGCTCCCACCCAATATGAACAAAAATGGCAGAGAAGAGACGCCAAATCTGCTCTGGAAAGAGGCGAATGGCAGGCCCGTACATGGCTCCAAATCGAAATAGGGTATCTGCCCTATAAAAGTTTCCTCCTGTGGTCACCAACATTAGTAGAAATACCAAGGCCGTCACTAAGAGGAAGAAACTCGTCACAGGGTAACGCCTATCAAAGATTCCTTTCATCAATCAGTACCTCCTGAACAGGAATATCATGATTTTCAGGGATAAAGTCCTGAACTTGATAACGATAAACCGTACTCAAAGTATGACCAGAAAAATATTCCAGATAGCGGTCATAATAACCTCCGCCATAGCCAATTCGATATCCCTTTGTCGTAAAAGCCAGCCCTGGAACATGAATCAAATCAATCTGAGAGGCATCCACCACTTCCAAATCTCCCTGTG
Organism: Streptococcus pseudopneumoniae; assembly: GCF_001070715.1. Lineage (GTDB taxonomy): Bacteria > Bacillota > Bacilli > Lactobacillales > Streptococcaceae > Streptococcus > Streptococcus pseudopneumoniae_H. The sequence goes on along the minus strand of NZ_JVRR01000062.1, from coordinate 11,606 downwards.
GTTCCAGTAATCCAAAGGAAGTTTTTACCAACTGCTGCGGATCATAGACCACAAAGTCCATGCGCCCTTTGGGATAAGTTTTAGGTATCAGAACCTTCTTGCCGTCTTTCAGAGCTTGCTCAATCAATTCCTGCGTTTGAAATTCGTGCGGAAAAGAGAGATAGGTTGCGATGACCTTGGCTTCTTGGTAGAAGGGATGGTGTAAAAGCCGCTCGATTAAAGTTTGGTCTATAAACTGTTTTTGCTCTTGAGATATAGCCTTCATTTCTTGCAAGACTTGCTTGCGTAGTTCTGCTTTCATAGATAATTCCTCTACTCTGCTGCCTTCTTTTTCAGGAAACTAGAGACCGCATCCACCCCAATAGCTAAGGCTTCTTCCTTAGGACGCATCTGAGGGTGATGAAGGGCGTAGGGACTATCTATACCCAGCCAAAACATAACGCCATCAACCTTCGAAAGGAGGTAACCAAAGTCTTCACCTGTCATAGCAGGCTCGATATCAATCAACTCGATTCCCTCTTTTTCGTCAAAGAAGTCCATCAGTTCACGCGCCAAGGCTGGATTGTTCTCAACAGGTAGGTATCCACCTTGTTTGAGTTCCACTTCGACTTCCATATCAAAGGCAGCTGCAACGCCTTCTGCAACTGTTTTGACCCTTTTTTGCACCAAGAGACTCATGTCCTGTGTCAAGGCCCGAATGGTTCCATGCAAAAAGGCTGTGTCTGTGATAACATTGTTGGTTGTTCCAGCCTGAAAAACGCCAAAGGTCACCACTGCTCCCTCGATTGGGTTAACATTGCGGCTAACCACTGACTGTACTTGAGTTACAAAGTAACTAGCCGCCACCAAGGCATCATTAGCTTCATGAGGAAAAGCTGCGTGGCCACCTTTGCCTTTGAAACGGATCTTCACCTCACAGGTCCCTGCAAAGAGTGTATGAGTATTAGTCGCAATCTGGCCTACTTTCAAATCTGGTCGAACATGGAGGCCATAAAATTGATCTGGCAACCAGTCTCCAAAAGCGCCATCCTCATACATGAGCATGCCACCAGCTTCATTTTCTTCAGCAGGCTGAAACAGAAAGAGCAGATTATTCTTGGGTTGCTCCTCAAGGGCTCGCTCAAGACAGCCCAAGGCAATGGTCATGTGGAAATCATGTCCACAGGCGTGCATGCGACCTTGGTGCTGGGAAGCAAAAGGAAGGCCTGTTTGTTCAACGATAGGCAGACCATCAATATCTGTCCGCCAACCAATGGTACGCTCTGGTTGACTTCCCTGCAAATAAACCAAAATCCCTGTCCGCCAAGTACGAACTTGAACAAAGTCCTTGCCCACAGTCAATTTCTCAATCACATCTAGCAAATAAGCATGAGTCTTGAACTCCTCCAAGCCAATCTCTGGAATTTGGTGCAAATCTCGTCTAGTCTGAATCAAATCTAACATCTATCTTTCCTCCTATATAGCAGAAAGAGGCTGGAAAAGGGTCCCGCCTCTATTTTTCTTTTAGAATTACAAGGTGCGAAGCGCATCCTCTAGCGCTGTTTTTTGTTGGGTTTGGGCATCAATCTCTTTGATAATGCGTGCTGGAACACCTGCTACCACCACGTTTTCTGGGACATCTTGGGTAACAATAGCTCCTGCTGCGACAACTGAACCACTACCGATTTGAACACCTTCTATAACCACTGCATTGGCCCCGATAAGAACATTGTCTCCTACACGGACTGGTTCGGCGCTAGCTGGCTCAATCACACCTGCAAGAACGGCACCTGCACCAACGTGGCTGTTTTTCCCAACGATGGCACGGCCACCAAGGATGGCACCCATGTCAATCATGGTTCCTGCACCGATTTCAGCACCGATATTGATAACTGCTCCCATCATGATAACAGCATTGTCACCAATTTCAACTTGGTCACGGATAATAGCACCTGGCTCGATACGAGCATTGATAGCACGTTTATCTAGCAAGGGAACTGCAGAATTACGAGCATCTTGCTCGACAACATAATCTTGATTTTCTACCAAGCCATCGAGAAGAGGAGCCACATCCTTCCAGTCTCCAAACAGGACATTTCCTAGTTTAACAACAGATCCAGGTACAGCAGTTGCAAGTTCTCCCTCAAAGGTTACTTTCACACTGGTTTTCTTTTCAGCATTGGCGATAAATTGGATAATTTCTTGAGCGTTCATTTTTGTAGCAGTCATAAGCGCCTCCTAGTTCATTTTAATGATAACTATTCTACCAAAAAAGGCCTCAAATTTGAAGCCTTTTTGTTTGTTTTTAGGTATGATTTTTAGGGATGTGAGATAAAACGTGCTGTCGGTAAAAGCAAGCCTCTACCGATACAACCTAAAAACACTCTTCACAACTATCTCCCCGTGTTTTATTGACTATTCTAGTATAGCACACTTTTAGAATTAAGAAAAGACTTTTTATCTACTTTCTTTCGCTTCTTCTATAGACAAAAATATCATAGGTAAAATAATCAAGGCCATAGCTAGAAGAAGGGACCAATCCACTACCAATCCTAAGAACAAAACACTCAAGAGAGCAGAAGAGAGGGGTTCACTGGCACTGATAACGGAAACCACCAAGGGAGACACCAAAGACACCGCCTTCATGGAAATGAAAAAGGCAAAAGCCGTTCCAAAGAAAGCGATAATGAGGCAAATCAAGATACTCCAAATATCAAGAGTAAAGGAAAGCTGATGCACTGGCGAGAGAACATTGCTAAATAAACCCGCCAAAATCATCCCCCACCCAACCGTGGGAACAAAACCATAGCGCTTAGCAAAAGGTTGAGGTAAGATAACATTAAACATAACACCCATGGCACTCAGCAGACCTGTTATAAGGGCTAGTGGTGTCATGGATAATTGAGAGAGATCGCCCTTTGTCGCCATCAAGCAAACACCCAGCATGGCAACCAAAACATAAAAAATAGCGCTTTTTGACGCTCGTTTTTGATAAACCAAGCGATTATAAAAGAGGATAAAGACAGGGCTAATAAACTGTAAAATAGTCGCTGTCGCTGCATTTGAGTATTCTACACAGAGATAGAAAAAATATTGGACTGAAAAAATCCCCAAAATAGCATAGGCCAAAAAGGGCAGGTAATTTTTCTTGTCTCGCCAAATATCAAACACTTGCGATTTTAATTGCATCGCAGACCAAATGAGTACAAGACTTCCTGCCAGTGTCAAACGCATAGAGGTAATCCAGCCCGAAGACACCTGATAATGAGTAAAGAAGTACTCTCCTAAAATCCCACAGATTCCCCAGATTAAGCCGGATAGGAGCGAATAAATGGTTCCTTTAACAATCTTTTTCTGATACTGATTCATACCTTTATTGTAACACGAAAGGAAAAAAGAAAAAAGTGGCAATCCATTGATTAGCCACTTCATTTAGCACAGTTTATAGAACTTATCGTCTCGCCCTTGAAGAAGAAGGTCGTGTAGTACTTGAGTTACTGCTATCGCTAGAACTACTACTTGAACTGCTGGAGCTTGATGGAGTTGGTAGACTCCCCACAATGCTTGACCAAGCATTTTGATAATCCGCATCACTTCCGCCAATAGCAAAGCGATAACTGGTCGTTGGCGCTCCTGCCTTATTAGCCCAATAGCTGGTAACAGTCGAACCTGTGACCTCTACCTCTTTTCCTTCAACAGAAACCTTCCCTGGTTTTTGACCTGTTGATTTCAAGACTTCGGATTTTACGACACTAGGATCTAAAGCGAAGCGCTCGTTCCCCCAAATGCTTGGGGAGGCTTGCTGAATCGCATTTACCAGATGAGCCATGTAATTAGAGTTATTGGAATAACCTGCTCTACGTGACAGTGAATGATTATCATCATGCCCAATCCAGCCACCCAGAGTTAATCTAGGTGTCGAAAGCATGAGCCACATATTTTCGTCTTGGTTGGTTGTACCAGTCTTCCCAATCCAATCTGCATTAGCCAGATTAGGATTTAAAGAAGTCAGATTCGTCTTGAAGGTTGTTGTCACACGAGAGGATAGAACTTCTCGCAGCAAGCCCTGCATAATTGTCGCAGTAGCTTTTGAATAGACTTGAACCGGTTTATCCTGATACTCATACACCACTCTACCATCTGCTGCTTCAATCTTTGAAATCACATGCTTCTGATGATAAACCCCGTTATTAGCTAGGGTCTGATAGCCATTGGTATGCTGGGCAACTGTGACTTCAATACCACCACCCATTGGCAGGCTCTCAATACCGTACTCAGGAATCTCGTAACCCATCTTTTCCATATAACCTTTGACATCAACACCCTTTTCACGAAGCATACGATAGGTCCAGTAAGCAGGGATATTCCATGAATAGTTCAGAGCTTCTCCCAAGGTCATCATTCCTGTTCCCTTGCTATTAGCATACATAATCGGATTGCCATTAGCAAAGTTTGTTGGATAGTTAGATAGAATCGTTTCGCTTCCCATCAAGCCCTGGTCAATAGCAATCCCATAGGCCAGCAAAGGTTTGGTAGTAGAAGCTGGCGAACGTTTGGTATCAAAGGCATGATTGTTTTGATTTTCTTGATAATTACGACCACCTACAAAGCCTAGAATAGCACCTGTTTGGTTGTCCATCAAGACATTCCCTACTTCTACACGACCTGTTCCATCGTCTAAAAGATAGCCATAGTCAGCAACCGCATTTTGCATGGCAGAATGAATTTTCTGGTCTATGGTAGTAGTAATTTTGTAACCACCATTTTCAATCTCCTTGGCTGCCAAATCACGATAAAACTTCTGAGTTGCCTCATTTTTCAACTCCTTAGCGGAGACATTGTCTCTCTGAGCTAGATAGTCATACATACGTTCTTGAGCTTCTGCCAAAGTTGTAAAGTATAAATAGTCTCGTGAAATTCCTGCAACCGTGCCCGATGGTAAAAAGTCCTGTTTAAGGTCATAATCCTTGTACTGAGAATACTCGTTTTTGCTTAAGGCACCTGTACGATACATACTGTAAAGAACTGCCTTAGCCCGTCTTAAGCCAATTTCTAGGTCTTCATCACTCTTCAACTCTCCAGTATTTTCATAAGGAGAGTAAGTAATGGGACTCTGTGGAAGTCCTGCTAAAAATGCTGCTTGAGGAACAGTCAACTGATTGGCATCTACACCGAAAATTCCCTCAGCTGCCTGCTGAGCCCCTGCAATATTCTGTCCCTTATTATTTCGGCCAAAGGGAGCCACATTGAGATAGGTCGCTAAAATCTCATCTTTATTCATGGCGCGTTCCAAGGCAAGAGCATCCACAATCTCTGTCGCCTTACGGGCCAAGGTCGGCGCATCCCCAACCACCTGCTGTTTAATCAGTTGCTGGGTCAAGGTTGAACCCCCACTAGAGGAACCCAAACCTACAAATTTCCCCAAGGTCGCACGAATCACCGCCTTGGGCACTACACCCTTATGTTCTTTAAAGTGTTCGTCTTCCGTCGCAATGATAGCCTTCTTCAGATTTTCCGAAATTTGCTCAGATGAGATAGAAGTGCGCAACAAATCACTCTCTATGGAAGCAATCACCGTCCCATCCGCATAGGTAATCTCTGAAATAGAAGAGATGTCCTTGACCTGATGTACCAATTCTTCTGTCTGAGGCACCCGAACCTTGTCAAATAAGGCCACTCCGTACCCCAAAGCAATCCCAGCTCCCAACATTCCTCCTAGAAAACCGAGCACAAAGAGTAAGTTAAATAAGGCTTTTATACTCAGTAAAATAGCTGGAAAAATGGCTGGCCTATCTAAGGATTTAGATTTTTCGGCACTTGAACCTTTCTTGCCAGGTCTAGCTGATTTTTTATGTTTTTGTTTTTGCTGGAAAAATTCCAGCATTTTCTGTTTTAATTCATTTAATTGATTTTGCATGGATTTCCTCACTCTATCTATTATACCATAAAAGGTAAACTTTCAATAAAATAGCCACTTTCTTCCCTATTCTGCTAGGCTATTGCCCAAGTTTGTGATACAATAGTTAGAAACAATAATTTTAAAAAGGAGAAAAGACACATGCACATTTTTGATGAGCTAAAAGAGCGTGGTTTGATTTTTCAAACGACTGATGAAAAAGCTTTGCGTAAAGCCCTAGAAGAAGGTCAAGTTTCTTATTATACTGGCTACGATCCAACTGCTGACAGCCTTCACCTAGGCCACCTTGTCGCAATCTTGACAAGTCGTCGCTTGCAACTAGCAGGTCACAAACCTTATGCGCTCGTTGGCGGTGCTACAGGTCTCATCGGAGATCCGTCCTTCAAAGATGCTGAGCGTAGTCTCCAAACAAAAGACACAGTAGAGGGCTGGGTCAAGTCTATCCAAGGACAACTTTCTCGTTTTCTTGACTTTGAAAATGGTGAAAATAAAGCTGTCATGGTCAACAACTACGACTGGTTTGGCAGCATCAGCTTCATTGACTTCCTCCGTGATATTGGAAAATACTTTACTGTCAACTACATGATGAGTAAGGAATCTGTTAAAAAACGGATTGAAACTGGGATTTCTTACACTGAGTTCGCTTACCAAATCATGCAAGGGTACGACTTCTTCGTTCTTAACCAAGACCACAACGTAACGCTTCAAATCGGTGGTTCTGACCAGTGGGGAAATATGACAGCTGGTACCGAATTACTTCGTCGTAAGGCTGACAAGACTGGCCATGTTATCACTGTTCCATTGATCACAGATGCAACTGGTAAGAAATTTGGTAAATCAGAAGGAAATGCCGTCTGGCTCAATCCTGAAAAGACTTCTCCATACGAAATGTACCAATTCTGGATGAACGTTATGGATGCAGACGCTGTTCGCTTCTTGAAAATCTTTACTTTCTTGTCACTTGATGAGATTGAAGACATCCGCAAACAATTTGAAGCAGCTCCACACGAACGCTTGGCTCAAAAAGTCTTGGCTCGTGAAGTCGTAACTCTTGTTCACGGAGAAGAAGCCTACAAAGAAGCTCTTAACATCACTGAGCAACTCTTTGCAGGAAACATCAAAAACCTTTCTGTCAAAGAGCTCAAACAAGGACTTCGTGGTGTACCAAACTACCAAGTTCAAGCAGATGAAAACCACAATATCGTGGAACTGCTCGTCTCATCTGGTGTAGTTAACTCAAAACGCCAAGCCCGTGAAGACGTCCAAAACGGAGCTATCTACGTCAACGGCGACCGTATCCAAGACCTTGACTATGTCTTGACTGACGCAGATAAGTTAGAGAATGAACTGACTGTTATCCGTCGTGGGAAGAAAAAATACTTTGTATTGACTTACTAAATTGTTCAACATTTACCTATAAACAAAGGAGTTACCCTCGAGAAAGGTAACTCCTTTTTGCTGTTAATAACTCTCATCTATCTATTTTTAATAGACAGGCTACGCAGTACAATGCGCAAGGTTGTTAGATTATGTAAAATAGAGAGATTTGAAGGACTGAGCCAATTAAATAAGCCAAAGCCAATCAAACTACTATTTACGACAACGGTATCTTGAATATTCTTCTTGATGAGTGTTTGCAAAGATGATGATAGCCAATCCAACTCTTGGAAGAAATCCAAACGATTATCTAACAATAAGATATCGCTCATCTGCTTAGAAATATCTGCACTCTCATTCATCACCACACCGATATCTGATAGGGTTAGAGCAGCTGAGTCATTCAACCCATCCCCAACCATCAAAATAGTGTGACCTGCTTTCTGCAGTTCCTCTACTAACTCAAATTTCCCATCAGGTTTCAAGTCTGTATAGACCTGATCAAAGGGCAAATCTTTGACTAATTCCTCTGTCCTAACCATGGTGTCCCCTGTTGCCAGAATCAATTTTTTCCCTTGTGCCTTAAGTTTCTCCAAGGCTGCTTTTGCTTCTTTTCTCAAAGGAGTATGAATGCAGAACATTCCAATCAATTCATTCTGATAAGCTAAGAATAAGAGATTGTAGTGACTCTTGTACTCTTCAATTAAAGCATTTTGCTCCGAACTGATATGAATCTGCTCATCCTGCATCAAGACATAATTCCCAATAAGAACTGGTTGGCCATCGATATGGGATTTGATTCCCTTGCTTGCGATATATTGGAGTTTCCCATGCATTTCCTCATGTTCAATTCCCTCTATCTCGGCTTGCTTGACGATGGCATTAGCAATAGGATGATAGATGTGTTCCTCAAGACAGGCACTGATTCTGAGAATATCTTCCTCACTATAGTCCCCAAAAGGTAACACCTTTTCAACTATAGGATAGCTAGTTGTGATTGTTCCCGTCTTATCAAACAAGAAAGTATCAACTTCCAGATATTTCTCCAGAACATCCCCATCCTTAATCACCATTTCACGATTCAAACCCTCCTTGATAGCTGTCAAATAAGCTACAGGAGTAGAGATTTTCAAAGCGCAGGAGAAATCGACCAATAGGAAAGAAATAGCCTTAGAAAAAGAACCTGTTAATAGGTAAGTCAGCCCAGCCCCCAAGAAATTATATTTGACGACCTTGTCCGCCATCTTGATGAAATAGCGTTGTTTCGTTTTCTTGTTTTCTTCAGATTTCTTCATCAACTCAATCAGTTGTAAAACCCGGCTGTTCATCTGATTATCGGTTACACGAATGCGTAACTCTCCAGTTTCTAATACTGTATTTGCACAAACCAAATCAGACTCTCTTTTTTCAACTGGAAAACTCTCTCCCGTCAAGGAACTTTCGTTGACCATACCTAAACCTGAAACTACTTGTCCATCAAACAGAATTTCATTTCCTTGAGATAAGACCAAGACATCTCCTATTTGAACATCGGAACTCTTGATACTAACAACCGTATCGCCCTGTACTAAGAATACATCGCTCTCTTTTGCAAGAAGGCTTTGTTCTAAATCTGTTGCAGTTTTTTTCAAGGACCACTGATCTAAATGATTCCCCAAATCAAGCATAAACATGATATTACTTGCCGTCTTGGATTGATTCATAAACAAGGACAATAAAATAGCCGAACAGTCCAAGACTTCCATCGTTAGTTCCTTACGCGCTAGTGTTTGATAGGCTTCTCTAATATAACCCAAAGCCTGATAACAAGTCCATATATAGCGAATAGGATACGGTACAAAACTACGAAAAAGTATACGCTTAATCGCTGCACCTGAAACAATAGAATAAGCACTCTCTTCTCTACGAATGGGAAGAGTCATCAACTCAGAAACTTTCCCTTTATCAATTCTTTTTAAAAAGGCTTCTGCATTATCTAATACAGAAAAGCCTTCTTTTATGCGTAGAGTAAAGTGCTGTTGATCCATGTAAAACTGGATAGACTCAATCCCCTTTTCATCTCTCACCAAGGAACGAAGATAGTCTTGAATATCCAAGGTGAGTGAAAAAGAAGATGATAGTCGGATATGTTGATATCCTCTATATAGCACTTTAAAAGACATATTATTCTCCTATAAGGCTATCTAATTGCTCTTCTTTTTTCTCTTGCTCGTACAAATATTTGGCATCTTGCAAGACATCATCTCCATGTTGTTTCACAACAGAAACAGATGCATCTAGCTCGTCTTTTAACTTATAAGCCTTAGCCAAAGCTTTAGAATAACCTTTTTTAGCTTCCTTACTTGCCAAGATTTTCAAACCAAGGGTACCAAATGCGACACCACCCAAAAAGAGTGATGATTTTTTCGCAACTTTTGCGACGGTCAATACTTCTTTTAACATACTTATTTCCTCCTTATCATTATTATATAGCATTTTGGATATAAAAGCAATTTAATTTTGGTACTTTGAAAAGTAATTATACTACTATTTAATTTTATTACAAATCATCCTAAAGTTGCTTTCATTTGCCTCTTTTGATACACTTAAACTATGAATACAAACCTCAAACCCAAACTCCAGCGTTTTGCTTCTGCGACTGCCTTTGCCTGTCCTATCTGTCAAGAAAATCTGACTCTGGTAGAGACTAGTCTCAAGTGCTGTAATCGCCATTCTTTTGACCTGGCGAAATTTGGCTATGTCAATCTAGCCCCTCAAATCAAGCAATCTGCCAACTACGACAAAGAAAACTTTCAAAACCGGCAACAAATCCTAGAAGCCGGCTTTTACCACGCTATCTTAGAGGCTGTATCTGACTTGCTTGCAAGCTCAAAAACTGCCACAACAATCTTGGATATTGGTTGTGGCGAAGGTTTCTACTCTCGAAAACTCCAAGAAAGTCATCCTGACAAAACCTTCTATGCCTTTGATATTTCCAAAGATTCCGTCCAAATCGCTGCCAAGAGTGAACCCAACTGGGCAGTCAATTGGTTCGTTGGCGACTTGGCACGACTTCCTATAAAAGACGCCAGCATGGATATTCTGCTTGATATCTTCTCACCTGCCAACTATGGAGAATTTCGTCGCGTTTTATCCAAAGACGGCATCTTGATAAAGGTTATTCCAACTGAAAATCACCTCAAAGAAATCCGTCAAAGGGTACAGAACCAGCTGACAAACAAGGATTATTCTAATCAAGACATCAAAAATCATTTCCAAGAACACTTTACCATCCTATCTAGCCAAATTACCTCTCTGACTAAGCATATCACAGCAGAGCAGCTCCAAGCCCTACTCAGCATGACCCCTCTCCTCTTTCACGTTGACCAGACCAAAATTGACTGGAGCCAACTGACAGAGATTAGCATTGAGTCAGAGATTCTGGTTGGGAAAGCATTCTAAACTAGACTTCCCAAAGGTATAAAACTTACCGAAAATCTCCAATATTACAAAAACCACTAGAGTTTCTATACACATTAAGTGGAAATAGTTGAAATCAGTTCTTTTAATAACCATTGAATACCATATACTACATTTACCCCAAATATGATATAGGCCGTATAAATCAAGTATTTCGATTTCTCCCGTCTCAAAGAATAAATCTTGTACAAAATAAATAAATTTAAAGCAATAAATAATAGAGACAAAATCTTTCCTCCAAAATCAATCCTAACAGTGGGCAGTCAGGCATATACCTCATATTTATTTTCGATTCGAAATAACAAACTTATCAATAAATAGCAAGTGAAATAAGGCCAGTACCGAACCCCAGAAACTACCACGAAGAGAGAGTTCTTGATGATTGAGAGGAAACAAATCGTAGTTACCTATATAGAGGCAGGTCAAAATTATAAATAAAATCCAAAATAAACCCTACATTCTTAAAATAACTTAGTACATAAATGACAATGCTGCCACCGCCGTCAATATTGCAAAAACTATTTTCCAAATTTTTTTATTTTTTCCAAAAATCTTATCAGGTAACAAGCTTATTACAAGAAAGGTAATAAACAACACCAATTTAAGTGTATATATCATAAAAACACCTTCTTTCCTACAATTATATTATAATACTTTATGTAATCGAATACAAGGGGTATGAGGTTGAAAGAGAGTGTTAAACCTTCAATACGTCTATAGTTTCTCTTCTTTTAAGACAAGATTGACCCAAATCTACATCATTAAAAAAGCGAATTTCAATCGAAACTCGCTTTTTTACAAAATGTATTAGTATGAATTTGTATCTTATACTCAATGAAAATCAAAGAGCAAACTAGGAAGCTAGCCGCAGGTT
>NZ_JVRR01000061.1 GCF_001070715.1 Streptococcus pseudopneumoniae | reverse complement strand
AACCTGCGGCTAGCTTCCTAGTTTGCTTTTTGATTTTCATTGAGTATAAGAAAAATAAAAAATAGAGAGCAGTTAAAGTATGAAAATTTTAATTGTAGAAGATGAAGAGATGATCCGTGAGGGGATCAGTGACTATTTGGCGGATTGTGGTTATGAAACCATTGAGGCAGCAGATGGGCAAGAAGCTCTAGAAAAATTTTCCAGCTATGAAGTAGCCTTGGTTTTACTGGATATCCAGATGCCCAAGCTCAATGGCCTAGAAGTTCTGGCTGAGATTCGCAAAACCAGCCAAGTCCCTGTCTTGATGTTGACAGCCTTTCAGGATGAGGAATACAAGATGAGTGCCTTTGCCTGTTTGGCAGATGGCTATCTGGAAAAGCCCTTCTCCCTCTCCCTCTTAAAAGTGAGGGTGGACGCGATTTTTAAGCGCTATTATGATACAGGACGAATCTTCTCTTATAAGGATGCTAAGGTGGATTTTGAGAGCTACAGTGCAAGCTTAGCAGGAGAAGAAGTGGCCATCAATGCCAAAGAGTTGGAAATTCTGGACTATCTGGTGAAAAATGAAGGACGTGCCTTGACCCGTTCTCAGATAATCGATGCCGTTTGGAAAGCGACAGATGAGGTTCCCTTTGACCGTGTCATTGATGTTTATATCAAGGAACTGCGGAAAAAGCTAGACTTGGATTGTATCCACACTGTGCGCAATGTTGGTTATAAATTGGAGCGAAAATGAAACGAACAGGTTTATTTAAAAAGATATTTATCTATACCTTCTCGATTTTTAGTGTTCTGGTTATTTGTCTTCATTTGGCTATTTATTTTCTTTTTCCCTCGACTTATCTGACCCATCGTCAGGAAACTATTGGTCAGAAAGCGACAGCAATTGCCCAGTCCCTGGAAGGGAAGGATAGGCAGAGTATCGAGCAAGTGTTAGATTTGTACTCCCAGACTAGTGATATTCAGGGGGCCGTCAAGGGCGAGATGACCGAGGACAAGTTAGAAGTCAAGGACAATCTTCCTCTGGACACAGACCGCCAGACTACCTCCCTCTTTATCGAGGAGCGGGAGGTGAAAACGCAAGACGGTGGCACCATGGCTCTCCAGTTTCTAGCGTCCATGGATTTGCAAAAGGAAGCAGAGCAGATCAGTCTCCAGTTTCTCCCCTATACCTTGTTGGCATCATTTCTAATTTCTCTTTTGGTAGCCTACATATATGCTCGGACCATTGTTGCTCCGATATTGGAAATCAAGCGGGTGACCCGTCGGATGATGGAACTGGATGCTCAAGTACGATTGCGCGTGGATTCTAAGGATGAGATAGGTGATCTCAAGGAACAAATCAATAGCCTCTATCAGCATCTTTTGACTGTCATTGCGGACTTGCATGACAAGAATGAAGCTATTCTCCAGCTGGAGAAGATGAAGGTTGAGTTCCTACGCGGGGCTTCTCATGAATTGAAAACACCGCTGGCTAGTTTGAAAATCCTGATCGAAAATATGAAAGAGAATATTGGGCGTTATAAGGATAGAGAACACTATCTGGGAGTAGCCTTAGGAATTGTGGATGAGCTCAATCACCATGTCCTCCAGATACTTTCTCTCTCGTCTGTGCAGGAATTACGAGATGATAGGGAAGAAATTGATTTGCTCCAGATGACGCAAAGTTTAGTCAAGGATTATGCCTTGCTAGCCAAGGAGAGAGAGCTCCAGATAGACAATAGTTTAACCCATCAGCAGGCTTACTCAAACCCATCGGTGATGAAATTGATTCTGTCTAACCTTATCAGCAATGCCATTAAGCACTCTGTTTCAGGTGGCTTAGTTCGCATTGGAGAAAGAGAAGGGGAACTTTTTATAGAAAATAGCTGTAGCTCAGAGGAGCAAGAAAAACTAGCCCAATCTTTTTCTGATAATGCTAGTCGCAAGGCCAAGGGGTCTGGTATGGGGCTCTTTGTGGTTAAGAGTCTATTAGAACATGAAAAATTAGCTTATCGTTTTGAGATGAAGGAGAATCGTTTGACCTTCTTCATAGCTTTTCCAAAAGTCGCCCAAGACTAGGGAGAGAAAGGGTTTACATAGATGAAGCTAGAAGAAATTCAATCGAAACTGCGGGAAAAACTAGATTTTTTTGTCAAAAAGTGATAAAATGAACAATGTAAATGGGATGACCCATAAAAATATACAGGAGGCCTGATAAAATGGCAATCGTTTCAGCAGAAAAATTTGTCCAAGCAGCTCGTGACAACGGTTATGCAGTTGGTGGATTTAACACAAACAACCTTGAGTGGACTCAAGCTATCTTGCGCGCAGCAGAAGCTAAAAAAGCTCCAGTTTTGATCCAAACTTCAATGGGTGCTGCTAAATACATGGGTGGTTACAAAGTTGCTCGCAACTTGATCGCTAACCTTGTTGAATCAATGGGTATCACTGTACCAGTAGCTATCCACCTTGACCACGGTCACTACGAAGATGCACTTGAGTGTATCCGAGTTGGTTATACTTCAGTTATGTTTGATGGTTCACACCTTCCAGTTGAAGAAAACCTTGAAAAAGCTCGTAAAGTTGTAGAATTTGCTCATGCAAATGGTGTATCAGTGGAAGCTGAAGTTGGTACTATCGGTGGTGAAGAAGACGGAATCATCGGTGATGGTGAATTGGCTCCAATCGAAGACGCTAAAGCAATGGTTGAAACTGGTATCGACTTCTTGGCAGCTGGTATCGGTAACATCCACGGTCCTTACCCAGAAAACTGGAAAGGTCTTCACCTTGATCACTTGCAAAAATTGACTGAAGCTGTTCCAGGATTCCCAATCGTATTGCACGGTGGATCAGGTATTCCTGATGAGCAAATCCAAGCAGCTATCAAACTTGGTGTTGCGAAAGTTAACGTTAACACTGAATGCCAAATCGCATTCGCTAACGCAACTCGTAAATTTGCTCGTGACTACGAAGCAAACGAAGCAGAATACGACAAGAAAAAACTCTTCGACCCACGTAAATTCTTGGCTGATGGTGTAAAAGCTATCCAAGCATCAGTTGAAGAACGTATCGACGTATTCGGTTCAGAAGGTAAAGCATAATCTAGCTGAATAATACAGATGAAACCTGCCCATTGGGTGGGTTTTTTGGTGTGGGAATATATTGTAGAAGAACCAATCTTAAGTTGCTAAAAGGTTCTATTTTTTGTACAATAATGCTATGAAAAAACTAAAACAATGTAGTCTTGCCTTTCTTAGTTTCATTCTTTTGTTTCTAGCGGCTACATTTATCTTTCACCGTATCAGTTTGGAAAAGGAACAAGCCTCACTGACACCTATAGGACAACAAGTTCTCGTCGATGGACATCAAATAAATGTTTACGTTGAAGGGAATGGTCCTGAGACTATAGTAGTTCTCTCAGGTGCTGGTATTGCTTCTCCTATATTGGACTTTAAAGAAGTATCGGAATCCTTATCGAAACGGTATAAGGTAGTCATCGTGGAGCGAGCAGGATATGGTTATAGTGATGATAGCAATCATTCAAGAGATGTGATGGAGATTTTGTCTGAGACGCGTCAAGCTCTTTCACAAGCAAATGTCAAAGGTCCTTTTATCATTTTGTCTCATTCCATGGCTAGTCTTGAGAGTTTAGCTTGGCAGGAAAAATATCCTGATGAAGTAAAAACCTTGGTTGGGTTAGATTGGGCACTGCCAGCTAGTTATGAGAATTTAAAGCAATATCAGGCCTTAATCACTGTGGTATTTTGGAGTAGCAAGATTGGCCTATTACGCTACTTTCCTGAGTCCTTTTATATAAAAAATCCAACTCTGATTGAAACTGAACGAAGACAATATAAAATTCTAGCTTATAAGCAGTTGATATCACAAGTCATGCTTCATGAATCCCAAACGGTAAAGGAAAATGCCAAGAAAGTTCCCTCAAGCATCAATCTGAAAATTCCCACCTTATTACTGGTGTCTAACGGTGAAGGCACTAGTTTTAGCCAATCAGAATGGCAGCATTTTGCAGAGGAATTTGTAAGTGACCAGCCTAATGTGAAAGTCATATATATGGATGTACCACACGACCTTTATCATTATAAAAATCATAAGGGTATATGCAAAATGGTATAATTAACATAGAAAAGTAACTATGAATTTATATTCTACAATCTTATTTTGAAAGTAAATAAGGAGAAAATTTATGGATAATACATTTATAAGATTAAAATCTTTTTTAGAAGATACGAACAATTTTGAAGAACTTTTAGAATCAGATACTCTTATATGGGTCGATCATAGAGAATATGATGAAGATATCATCTCTTATGTGAATGAAAAACTAGAAGATAAGATAGAAATAGTATTAAAAGATAATGGGAAACCTTATGGAGAAGATATTTATTTAAAACATAAAGATAAGTCATTTATGATACCATATAAGGAAAAAATGGATAGAGATACAACCATTAAATCTATAAATGAGTTTATTCAACCCAAGTATGAAATTCGTTTTTGTATTGAAAGTCTTGGGAATGATACTTTGGCATTTGTGGTATTAACTAAAGATTTATGGAAACAATTAGAAAATGAATTCGACAAAGAAAAAGTGAGCTATTATTTTGAAGAAATAAATTTCAAAAGCAAGATGTTTGATATGGATGTGGATACTATTTTTAAAATACGTGGTGAAAGATTAGGAATAGCGTAGAACGATAAATTTTTAAAGGAGTATATATGAATACAACAAAAGAATGGATTGAAAAATATGAAACAGTAAAACATTTATTAGTTGCCCCTATGAACTATGCAGAAGTTTTTGAAAAAAATGAAATTCATGGAAAAAAATTATTTGTTTTAGAAATGGGAGAAATCATATTTCCTACGGGAGAACTTTTGGTAAGAGATCCTTTGGTTTGGCTGAGTAGAGCAGAAAAATCTTACTTAACCAAAGTACCAAGAGGAAAGTATAGCATTGAAACTTTGGTAGCAGAAATCGAAGAAGACCACTATCGTTATGTACTTACAAGAGTAAAATTTAATGAAAATAAGCCTGTGATTTATTACGAAGCTTTAAAAGGTGATGAAAACCTAGAAGGTGTAGATAATAAAAGTATTTTTGGATTTATGGTTGATGCAGGATTGGCAACTATAGTTGATGTAGAAACAAGAGATAAATATTGTGATTTTGTAGAGAAGTGGTATAAAGAAAATACTGAAAAAAATATTTATAATGATTTTTTTGCAAAGGAATTTAAAGAAAATGCCATGAAAAATCCAAAATTTCAAAGAGAAGATGGAGACTGGATAAACTTTAAAATTCCTAATACAGATTTATCAATTCCTATGATTCAGTCAGGTTTTGGAGATGGACAGTATCCTGTATATTTTGGGTATGATGAAAAGGGAAATCTTTGTGATATTGTTTTAGAGTATATACCGATAAATTAATTTCAAAGGGGAATATATGAACTATTTATTAAATAAAGAAGATTTTATTTTATATGAATCCAAGTATGTTTCGACTTATGAATTTGATGATGAAAATATTAATGTAACCATTTATAAAGACGATTTCACACAGGAAGAAATTGATTTTATTAACAAGCTAATTAATCTTTATGAGAAGAATTTACCTAAAATAGCTTTGGCTTGTGTAAATTCAGATACTTTTAAATATTGTTTTCCCGAAGAAACTGTAGAAAGTATTATCCCTAAACTTGGGAAGCCGATATTTAGAAGAATGAGAAATACAACATTATTAACATATACGGAGCATACTATTGACAATGATCATATTTTAGATATTGAATTTGAGGGCTTGTATGAAGATATCTTTGATGTAGGAATTGATGGCTAAAATTAACAAATAGTGTAGTGGTAATAAATATTTTACTTAAAGAATATAATATTAAAAATATCGAAGCCTATATGAAAGTTAGGGGATAAAATGAAAAAATTTGATACAGAATACATTAGCAATAAAAAAGCGGATATAGAAGAAATTAAAGAGATTATAAAAAATCTGTTTACAGAAAATAGTGAGAAGTGGATATCTATCATTGACACTTCTAAGAAAAATCCTAACTATATTCAAGTTCATTCAGATATAGGAATACTCGATGATTTAAAACTTGTAGTGAAGTTTATTAAGTCTAATTTAAATTATGAAGCAAATGCTATAGATGAATTAGATTTTTACATAATAGAATATAGAAAATATGAACATAAAAAGAACTTTAAGCATTATCGAGCTTTCTTTGATAAATCAGAAACTATTATTTCTTATCTTGAAAAGTATTTAAACGATGAAGAAATTGATGCAGAAAAATGGATAGATGTAACAAGTGAATTTACAGAATAAATAAAAATTGTAATGAGGTAGAATATGGAAAAAATAAAACATGAATTTTTTGGAGAATTAGATTTAGTAAATGGATTAGACGATGGTATGGGATTTAGTAACGATGTTGTTGTATTGTGGGAAGAAGAGGTAAATGGAATTAATACAACACTTTGGTATGGTAAACCAGCTAAAATCACAACAGAATTATTAGATAATTTTACGAAGTTTTTACAAAATTTTGATGAATATAACATAAAAGCTAGAAAAGTAATAGGTGAATATCTATTAGAAGATAATACATATATTACATTTCATAAAGAAGAATTAGAATTTGATTTACCAGAAGATGTAAATGAATTTGTACAATGTATGAAAGTTACGAATATTGGATTATGGACAGATGGAGAGAATGTAATGATTGTAGATTATATGATTGCTCCAGAAGAAAGTGATGAAATTTTAGCTGTTAAATTTGATGATAGTCTTGATATTATAGATATTTCTTGGGAAAGTTAAAGTTTAAAATTAAAGGGTAACTATTAGAACATTTTGAAAATATCGTGAATTGTCAAGTCAAGTGTAATAAACGCTAACTTTTCCTATACACCTAATTTAACTTCATACTTACAATGTATTTTGATTCAAAACAAACAAATATACTAATAGCCCCATAGGGGATTCGCGCCAAATTTTTGGCGCTTTTTTCTTTCCAAATAGACTTGATTGATAAGATTCGTCTATTTCGCTTCTAACTGTTCTAAGAGTTCGCTTGAACTTAAGAAGCCCAATAGTTTTCTTGGACGATGATTGATGGCAGCTACATATACCTGCAGTTCCTCATATGTTAATGTATTAAATGACTGACCTTAATGTTCATTTGTGCCTCTTTCATGAGAAGAGTAAGGATGTGCATAAAATACATCTTCTACACACTTTAATGCTCCTAATTTAGAAAATTCTACACCGTTATCAGCTGTAATAGTTTTAAAATCTAATTCTTGATATTGCGTAACGATTTTATTGATTTCATGATTAACAAGATCTGCGGACTTAAATGGTAATTTTCTAGCAATCGCAAATCTAGTCTTTCTTTCAACAAGCGTTAGTAGAACAGCTTCATTGATAAATTTCTTCCCTATTATTAAATCAATCTCCCAATGTCCAAATTCTGAACGAGTTTGAATAACCTCAGGACGTTCATCAATGGATTTACCAGCTAATCGTTTATGAGTAGATGAACGTTTTTTCGTTCTTGGTTTCATTCTAGTAGCACGAGGTAAATCAATTCGTTTAATCTCTAGTAATCCTTGATTGCTGTAGTTATAAAGAGTTTTGGTACTTGGAATAATTTCATCCTCACAAACTTTCTCATATCTTTTTACAAATGATTTAACACTATGTATACAAACTTTTTTCTTCATTTCTTTTGTAAACTTCGTTAGTAACCGTTTAGACGTCTTATTTAGTTTAAGGTAATAAGAATTTTTTCGATTATTTTTATAACGTGCTTGTCCAGTTTCGGCAAAATATTCCTTGTAATAAATGATCTTTTCGTTTTGATTCTTCATTTGTGTAGCAGTACCACGTTTTAATTCACGACTAATCGTAGAATGATTTCTACCAAGTTCTCGTGCAATTTCTGATTGAGATTTTCCTTGTTTATGAAGCAACTCAATATTTCCTCTTTCAATGGCTGAAAGATGATTGTAAGATGATTTTGTGGTATTATTTTGTTTAGACATAACTATCTCTCCTATGCTTTGTTTTCGTCGACTTAAGTATATCAGATAGTTATTTTTTTGTTGCACTTCATTTTACAATTCAGCATTTATAGAAGATCTAGAAAACATGTATAAAGAAGCTTCTCGAGTATTGAAAAAGGGTGGACTGTTAATGGTCGAATTTATGAATCCTTGGATATACATGTATAATGCTGACATTGTATGGGACAAACCCGATGAGGAATTATTTTTGAAGTTTCCACTCCCTTTTAATTCAAAAGAGCTTGAAGAGGAAGGCAAGATAACCATAAATCCAGAATATGGATATGAATTTAGACATACCTTAGAAACTCAGATTAGAGGACAACTTAAAAATGGTCTTGCTATGATAGATTTTTATGAATCATGTGATAAAAGAAATAGATTAACCCGTTATGGAAATGACTATATTGCTACATTTTGCATTAAATTATAATCTTATAGAACATACTTCAAGAGCATGGCCCGTTTTATGTTCCGTAAGGGTTAAAATCTAAATCTCAGTTTGTCGAAGTAAAATAATTAAATAAAATTAGAGAGAGGAAGTAAAAGTAGCAAATTGCAGATACTTCCTTTTTTGTTGTCAGAAATTCAAAAACGGAAAGTAGAATTTTTGGAAGAACTAAAAAATATTAGCATAAAGAGAAAGATTGGAAAGACAACCGATGAGCTTATTGTATATTTCAATGAAAATGCAACTGAAACAATCCAAGATAGACTGACAAGAATAATACTGAAGGAACTTAGGAGAAAATTGGATGAAAAGATGATTTTGAATTAAAAATACCACTTTAAGAGAAAAATTTTCAATTTCACAAATTTTAGGCAAACGCTTGCATTCTAGTTTTTATTGGACTATAATAGGTTGGTATAAAGCTTTCTGTAATAATAAAATGTAGAAGGTGTAGAAAGTAAGGATTTAGATTACTTGTATTGGAAAATACAATGTTGCTATTCCTTGCGATAGGGAGATAGATATGGCAATGATAGAAGTGGAACATCTTCAGAAAAATTTTGTGAAGACTGTTAAGGAACCGGGCTTGAAGGGGGCATTACGCTCCTTCATTCATCCTGAAAAGCAGACCTTTGAAGCGGTCAAGGATTTGACTTTTGAGGTCCCAAAAGGACAAATTTTAGGCTTTATCGGGGCTAATGGTGCTGGGAAGTCGACAACCATTAAAATGCTGACAGGGATTTTAAAACCGACATCTGGTTTTTGTCGGATTAACGGCAAGATTCCCCAGGACAATCGCCAAGATTATGTCAAGGATATTGGAGTGGTTTTTGGACAACGTACCCAGCTATGGTGGGATTTGGCACTGCAAGAGACCTATACGGTCTTGAAGGAGATTTACGATGTGCCAGACTCGCTCTTTCATAAGCGCATGGACTTTTTGAATGAAGTCTTAGATTTGAAAGACTTTATCAAGGATCCTGTGCGAACTCTTTCACTGGGACAACGGATGCGGGCGGATATAGCGGCTTCCTTGCTTCACAATCCCAAGGTACTCTTTTTAGATGAGCCGACCATTGGCTTGGACGTTTCGGTCAAGGATAACATTCGTCGGGCTATTACTCAGATCAATCAGGAGGAAGAAACCACCATTCTCTTGACCACTCACGACCTGAGCGATATTGAGCAACTTTGTGATCGGATTTTTATGATAGACAAAGGGCAGGAGATTTTTGATGGAACGGTGAGCCAACTCAAGGAAACCTTTGGCAAGATGAAGACTCTTTCTTTTGAACTGCTACCAGGTCAAAGTCATCTAGTTTCTCATTATGAAGGCTTTTCGGATATGACAATTGATAGACAAGGAAATAGTCTCAACATTGAATTCGATAGTTCTCACTACCAGTCAGCTGACATTATCAAGCAAACCCTGTCTGATTTTGAAATCCGCGATTTGAAGATGGTGGATACGGATATTGAAGATATTATCCGCCGCTTCTATCGAAAGGAGCTCTAAGATGGTCAAATTGTGGAGACGTTATAAACCCTTTATCAATGCAGGTGTTCAGGAGTTGATTACCTATCGAGTCAACTTTATTCTCTATCGGATTGGCGATGTCATGGGTGCTTTTGTAGCCTTTTATCTCTGGAAGGCTGTCTTTGATTCCTCACAGGAGTCTTTGATTCAGGGCTTTAGTATGGCAGATATCACCCTCTACATCATCATGAGTTTTGTGACCAATCTTCTGACTAGGTCAGATTCGTCCTTTATGATTGGGGAGGAGGTCAAGGATGGTTCCATTATCATGCGTTTGTTGCGACCAGTGCATTTTGCAGCCTCCTATCTTTTCACTGAGCTTGGTTCCAAGTGGTTGATTTTTATCAGCGTTGGCCTTCCATTTTTAAGTGTCATTGTTTTGATGAAAATCTTATCTGGACAAGGGATTGTAGAAGTGCTGGGATTAACTGTCCTTTACCTCTTTAGTCTAACGCTAGCTTATCTGATTAACTTTTTCTTTAATATCTGCTTTGGATTTTCTGCCTTTGTGTTTAAAAATCTTTGGGGTTCCAATCTACTCAAGACTTCCATAGTGGCCTTTATGTCTGGAAGTTTGATTCCCTTGGCTTTCTTTCCAAAGGTTGTTTCAGATATTCTGTCCTTCCTGCCTTTTTCATCCTTGATTTACACTCCGGTCATGATTATCGTTGGGAAATACGATGCCAGTCAGATTCTTCAGGCACTCCTTTTGCAGTTTTTCTGGCTCTTAGTGATGGTGGGTTTGTCTCAGTTGATTTGGAAACGAGTCCAGTCATTCATTACCATTCAGGGAGGTTAGTATGAAAAAATATCAACGCATGCATCTGATTTTTATCAGACAATACATCA
The DNA here is from genome assembly GCF_001070715.1 of Streptococcus pseudopneumoniae. GTDB lineage: Bacteria > Bacillota > Bacilli > Lactobacillales > Streptococcaceae > Streptococcus > Streptococcus pseudopneumoniae_H. Next base: position 9,485 of record NZ_JVRR01000061.1, on the reverse strand, counting down.
AACAAATTATGGAATACAAGGTGGATTTTGTAGTTGGTGTTCTGGGAGTTTTTCTGACCCAAGGCTTGAACCTCTTGTTTCTCAATGTCATCTTTCAACACATCCCATCCCTAGAAGGTTGGACTTTTCAAGAAATTGCTTTTATCTATGGATTTTCCTTGATTCCCAAGGGACTGGACCATCTCTTTTTTGATAATCTCTGGGCATTGGGACAACGCTTGGTGAGAAAAGGTGAGTTTGACAAGTATTTGACTCGTCCTATCAATCCTCTCTTTCATATTCTAGTTGAGACTTTTCAGATTGATGCTTTGGGAGAACTCTTGGTCGGTGGTATCCTACTGGGAACAACCGTGACCAGCATTGCTTGGACTCTTCCCAAATTCCTGATTTTCCTAGTCTGCATACCATTTGCGACCTTGATTTATACTTCCCTGAAAATCGCGACAGCCAGCATCGCTTTTTGGACCAAGCAGTCAGGGGCTATGATTTACATTTTCTATATGTTTAATGATTTTGCCAAGTATCCCATTTCAATTTATAATTCATTTCTTCGTTGGTTAATCAGTTTTATTGTACCTTTTGCCTTTACGGCCTACTATCCTGCCAGCTATTTCTTGCAGGACAAGGATGTACTCTTTAACATTGGAGGTTTGATTTTGATTTCCCTTGTCTTTTTTGGTATTTCCCTTAAACTATGGGACAGGGGCTTGGATTCTTACGAAAGTGCAGGTTCGTAAAAGATAAAGTAAGACTAAAATCAAGAAAGGAACTTATGATGTTTGTAATTGAAGAAGTCAAGAATGAAAATCAAAAAAAGGCAGTTGTCGCTGAGGTTTTGAAGGATTTGCCAGAATGGTTTGGAATCTCAGAAAGCACACAAGCCTATATAGAAGGAGCCACGACACTGCAAGTTTGGGCTGCATATCAAGAAAGTGATTTAGCTGGATTTGTGAGCTTGTCCTATTCGAGTGAAGATTGTGCAGAGATTGATTGTCTCGGCGTAAAAAAAGCTTATCAAGGTAGAAAAATTGGGAGTCAATTGCTTGCTACTTTAGAGAGCGAAGCTCGTAAAAAAGTTGATTATCTGCAGGTCAAAACAGTGGCAGAAGGTTCTAATATAGATTATGACCGAACGAATGTCTTTTATCGCAATCTTGGTTTTAAAAAGTTAGAGATTTTTCCTCAACTATGGAATCCGCAAAATCCTTGTCAGATTTTGATTAAAAAGCTTGAATAATATTCCTTGACATCTATTCTCAGAGTGCTATACTGTAATTGTAATCGCCGATTTAGCTCAGTTGGTAGAGCAAGGCACTCGTAAAGCCTAGGTCACAGGTTCGATCCCTGCAATCGGCAAAGTGAAGAAGTCTCATCAGGCTTCTTTTTCTTTTTAAAGAAAATCAGACCACTTAGACCGAGATAGAGGCCAGATAGACAAAAGAGCTTGTTCTTGAAACTAACCTCTGCTATAATGATTTTTGTAAGGGACGTGAGGGGGGCAGTATTAGACAACTCAAGTTCCTAAAAAAGAAATTGGAGATAAACAAATGAAAAAAATATTGGGGATTGTATTTTTAATAGCAGCAGCGACAGTATTGTATTTTGGTTCTGTTGGCTGGCCAAGTTTGGATGTCAACCTATGGTCCCTGATTCCGGTAGGATTGTTCCTCTTTTTCACACTAGAGAATCTTTTAAAAAAGGATTACAAGGCTAGTCTGATGTGTTTGATTATTGCCTTTATCATCGCAAATGCAATTTTGGATCTGTTGCCAATTTCAAGTGGTTTGGTCATTGGAGCAGGTGTGCTGGCTTGTGTAGGTATTGGTTATCTATTTCCGGATAAAGAAGGAAAATAGGAATTGATGAAAAAATAGATAAAGAAAAAAACACTTCAATCACTGTATTTAGTTTGATTGAGGTGTTTTAGATTTAGTTTTTTATTTCTGAGTAAACAATTCAACAATCATCTCGATATACATGACAAGGGTTAATAAAAATCCTGCACGCCAGAAGAATTTGATGAATTTAGGATAGTAAAAGCTACGTTTTTTCAAAAGGAAGAAAAAAACGAGAATAATGGCTAGGACTGAGAGGGCTAGACCCAGTCTAGGGAGGAAATTATGGGTAAAGGTTTTAGCTGTGATCAGGTAGTACTCAAATACCAAGACTGGAAAAGCCAAATCCGCAAAGTTTCGTCCTAGTTTTTTTAATCTAAAAAGTTTGGTTATGATAATGCAGACGACCAAGGTCAGTATCAATAATAAAATAGATGCTAATTTCATTAAAATCATATCCATATTGTATCATAAAAAATGGCTAATGGAAACGAGAAACAGAGGAATTTATAGGAAAGTCAGGCTTTTGAGATTGTGGGTGTTTTTTGTTATAATGAATGTTATGAAATCTTATAACACCTTGAATGATTATTATCGAAAACTCTTTGGAGAAAAGACTTTTAAAGTCCCTATTGATGCGGGATTTGACTGTCCCAATCGTGATGGGACTGTGGCTCATGGAGGTTGTACTTTTTGTACGGTTTCAGGTTCTGGAGATGCTATTGTAGCACCAGATGCGCCTATCCGTGAGCAATTTTATAAGGAAATTGACTTTATGCACCGTAAGTGGCCGGATGTTCAGAAGTATCTGGTTTATTTTCAAAATTTTACCAATACCCATGAAAAGGTGGAAGTCATCCGAAAGCGCTATGAGCAGGCTATCAATGAGCCAGGTGTAGTAGGAATCAATATCGGAACGCGACCAGACTGTTTACCAGACGAAACTATCGAGTATTTGGCTGAGTTGTCGGAACGCATGCATGTGACGGTTGAATTGGGCTTGCAGACCACTTATGAAACAACCTCTGACCTGATTAACCGCGCCCATTCTTATGAATTGTACGTGGAAACGGTCAAACGTTTGAGAAAGTATCCCAAGATTGAGATTGTTTCCCATCTGATCAACGGACTTCCTGGTGAAACCCATGAGATGATGCTTGAAAATGTCCGCCGCTGTGTTACGGATAACGATATTCAAGGGATTAAACTGCATTTGCTTCACCTGATGACCAATACACGTATGCAACGAGATTACCATGAGGGACGTTTACAGTTGATGAGTCAGGACGAATATGTCAAGGTCATCTGTGACCAACTGGAAATCATTCCCAAGCATATTGTCATCCATCGAATCACAGGAGATGCACCTAGAGATATGTTGATTGGGCCTATGTGGAGCCTCAATAAATGGGAAGTGCTAAATGCTATTGAAACTGAAATGCGACGTCGTGGAAGTGTTCAAGGATGCAAGGCTGTAAAACAGGAGTTTGAAAATGAAAAGACCACTTGAGATGGCACATGATTTTTTGTCTGAGGTAGTGACAAAAGAGGATATCGTAGTGGATGCGACTATGGGAAATGGCCATGACACGCTTTTTTTAGCCAAACTAGCTAAGAAAGTCTATGCCTTTGATATTCAGAAGCAAGCCTTGGAAAAGACGCAAGAGCGTTTGAACCAAGCTGGAATGACAAATGCCCAGTTAATCTTGCAAGGCCATGAGACACTGGACCAGTTTGTGACAGAAGCCAAGGCAGGGATTTTTAATCTGGGCTATTTGCCGTCAGCTGATAAGTCAGTCATTACCCGACCTCAAACAACGATTGAAGCATTAGAAAAGTTATGCCATTTGCTTGTCAAAGGTGGACGGATTGCTATCATGATCTACTATGGTCATGAAGGAGGCGACCTCGAGAGGGATGCTGTCTTGGATTTTGTTAGCCAGTTGAACCAGCAAGAGTACACAGCTGCCATTTACCGAACTTTAAACCAAGTCAACAACCCGCCATTTTTAGTGATGATTGAAAAATTAGAGAGATATAGACATGGATAAACAATACCTACGTGAAAAGCTGGATGCCATGCGCCAGAATTTTGTTGAATCAACCCACCACGAACGAGCGGTGGGCGTGCTAGATCAAGCGCATATGAGCAAAAAAATGCTTAAAATCAAGAAAAAATTAGTTTCTCTTGAGATGGAACGGTGTCAGAGAAAAATTGAGCACAAAGACTGTTCCAAGATTGACCAAAAAATCAAAGAGCAGAAGGAGATATTTGAATCCTGTTGTAAAAAAGAGTAAGGAGGACGTGTGTGGAATTACTGATTTACCTTATACTATTTTTACTGGTCTTGATTGTCTCAAGTACAACCAATAAGCTCCTGCCCTTTTTGCCTCTCCCTTTGGTGCAGATTCTTTTGGGAATTGTGATTGGTCTCTTTTTACCCAATACCGACTTTCATCTCAATACGGAGTTGTTTTTGGCACTGGTTATTGGGCCCTTGCTTTTCCGAGAGTCCGAAGAAGCGGACATTACAGCTATTTTAAAACACTGGCGAATCATTGTTTATCTCATATTTCCAGTGATTTTTATCTCGACCCTGAGTTTGGGTGGCTTGGCCCATCTTCTTTGGCTTAGCCTTCCCTTGGTAGCTTGCTTGGCTGTTGGAGCGGCACTTGGGCCTACGGATTTGGTTGCCTTTGCCTCTCTTTCGGAGCGTTTTAGCTTTCCTAAGCGCGTGTCCAATATTCTTAAAGGTGAAGGACTCTTGAATGATGCCTCTGGTTTGGTGGCCTTTCAGGTGGCCTTGACAGCTTGGACAACTGGAGCCTTTTCCCTTGGGCAAGCGAGTAGTTCGCTCATCTTTTCAATCCTAGGCGGTTTTTTAATTGGCTTTTTAACAGCCATGACCAACCGTTTCCTCCATAGCTTCTTGCTAAGTGTGCGAGCAACGGATATTGCCAGCGAACTTTTACTAGAATTGAGTTTGCCCTTGGTAACCTTCTTCCTGGCAGAAGAAGTACACGTTTCAGGAATTATTGCTGTTGTGGTTGCTGGCATTTTAAAGGCAAGCCGTTTTAAGAAAATTACGCTCCTCGAAGCCCAAGTGGATACGGTTACCGAGACGGTCTGGCACACAGTGAACTTTATGCTCAACGGTTCTGTCTTTGTGATTTTAGGGATGGAGTTGGAAATGATAGCAGAGCCTATCTTGACCAATCCAATCTATAATCCCTTACTTTTATTGGGATCTCTTGTCGCTCTTACCTTTGTCCTCTTTGCTATTCGTTTTGTCATGATCTATGGCTATTATGCCTATAGGACTAGACGTCTCAAGAAAAAGCTAAATAAGTATATGAAGGACATGCTTCTCTTGACCTTCTCAGGTGTCAAGGGAACAGTGTCGATTGCTACGATTCTTCTGATACCAAGTAATTTAGAGCAGGAGTATCCTCTCTTACTTTTCCTTGTTGCAGGTGTCACGCTTGTCAGCTTTTTAACAGGCCTCGTGGTCTTGCCTCATCTTTCTGATGAAGAGGAGGAAAGCAAGGATTATCTCATGCATATCGCTATTTTGAATGAAGTAACGCTAGAGTTGGAAAAAGAGTTGGAAGGCACGAGAAATAAGCTCCCTCTCTATGCGGCTATTGACAATTACCATGGACGTATTGAAAATCTCATCCTGAGTCAAGAAAATAAGGGGGCTCAAGAAGACTGGGCTGCTTTGAAACTCTTGATTCTTAGTATTGAAAGTGATGGATTGGAACAGGCCTATGAAGAGGGGAACATTAGCAATCGTGCTTACCGAGTTTACCAACGTTATCTGAAAAACATAGAACGAGGAATCAATCGTAAGTTTGCGTCAAGACTGACCTATTATTTCCTTGTTTCTTTGCGGATTTTACGTTTTCTCCTTCATGAAGTTTTTACTCTCGGGAAGACCTTCCGTAGCTTGAAGGACAAGGAGCAAAACCGTCTCCGTGCTCTTGATTATGATCAAATTGCAGAGCTCTATCTTGCCAATACAGAGATGATTATTGAAAGTTTGGAAAATCTGAAGGGAGTCTATAGACGCTCTTTGATTAGTTTTATGCAGGAGTCTCGTCTTCGTGAAACAGCTATTATCAGCAGTGGTGCCTTTGTCGAACGGGTTATTACACGTATCAAACCCAACAATATCGATGAAATGCTGAGAGGCTATTATCTGGAGCGCAAGTTGATTTTCGAATACGAAGAAAAACGATTGATTACGACCAAGTATGCCAAGAAGTTACGACAAAATGTCAATAACTTAGAGAACTATTCTCTGAAGGAAGCTGCCAATACCCTGCCTTATGATATGGTGGAATTGGTAAGAAGAAATTAGTTAATACTCTTTGAAAATCTCTTCAAACCACGTCAGCGTCGCTTTGGATTATATGTGACTGACTTCGTCAGTTTCATCTACAACCTCAAAGCAGGGCTTTGAGCAACCTGTGGCTAGCTTCCTAGTTTGCTCTTTGATTTTCATTGAGTATAAGATTATAAGTGAAGGAGTGTGACATGAAAAAGTGGTGGAAAGAGCTGATAGACAAGCCTTTAGTAAAAGCCTTTTTGTATTATTATCAAGCATCAGATAGTGAGTTGACCAGTGTCGCGGTAGCCTACTATTGGTTGATTTCGATTTTTCCCCTGCTTTTGGTGGTGGTCAATATCCTCCCCTATTTTCAGATTCCTGTGGGAGAATTTCTGGGCTTTGTGAAAGACGTCCTGCCCCCAAGTCTCTATGAAGGTGTGGAAAAAATAGCCAGAGAAGTCTTGACGCAACCTTCAACAGGTTTATTGAGTTTTTCTGTCTTGTCGGCGTTATGGAGTTTTTCAAAATCTATGAATTTCTTGCAAAAAGCTTTTAACAAGGCTTATGGCGTCGAAAAGAGTCGTGGACTTATTTCCCATCAGATGGTAAGTCTCCTAGTCAGTTTTGGTTTGCAGCTCCTCTTTGCTTTTGCCTTGTTTTTGAGCTTGTTTGGGCAGATGCTTTTGGATTTACTTGCTCATTATTGGACAAAAGATGGCATTATCTATCAGGCTTTACAAGGGTTGGCAGGTCCTCTGACTTACGCCCTGCTCTTTGCTATCTTGGTCATGCTTTATTATTTTCTTCCCAATCTATCTAACAGGAAACTTAGTTATACCCTACCAGGCAGTGCCTTTGTTCTCTTAGTGATTTTAGGTTTACTAACTCTGTTCTCTAGTTATCTCAATTACTATGTCCATCATTTAGTGGACGTCCGAATTTTAGGTTCTGTTCTTCTTGTTGTTATGATGTTTTGGTTTATCTTGATTGCTAAAATTGTTATCCTAGGTGCGGTGATCAATGCCAGTATACAGAGTTTGAAAGATCCGGCCTTTAAAAAAGATTAACTATTTATCCATTACAAAACGCATACTATCAGGCTTTATAAAACTTTGATAATATGCGCTTTTTTTGATTATGTAAATTAATAGATAAACATGGCATCGCCAAAACTAAAGAAGCGATAGTGTTCTTGGATGGCATGGTGGTAAGCGTCTAAGACTAATTCACGGCCAGCAAAGGCAGAAACCAACATGACCAGAGTTGATTTTGGCAGGTGGAAGTTGGTTGAGAAGGCATCCACGACCTTCCATTCATAGCCAGGTTTGATAAAGATATTGGTCCAGCCAGAATCTGCTTGGATTTGCCCATTAAATTTGGAACCGATAGTCTCCAGTGTGCGGATTGAAGTAGTTCCAACAGCGATGACACGACCACCATTTTCTTTGACAGAGTGGAGGGTGGCAGCTGCTTCCTCAGAAAGCTGGTAGAATTCTGAGTGCATTTCGTGTTCGTCCAGATTGTCAACTGAAACGGGTCTAAAGGTTCCGAGTCCGACATGAAGAGTCAGATAGACTAGATGAACACCTTTAGCTTGGATTTCTGCCAGCAGTTCTTTGGTGAAGTGAAGACCAGCAGTCGGTGCTGCAGCAGAGCCACTTTCTTTAGCGTAGACCGTTTGATAACGTTCACGGTCATCCAATTTTTCATGGATATAAGGTGGCAGAGGCATTTCTCCCAGACTTTCCAAGACTTCTAGGAAAATTCCTTGGTATTCAAAGCGGACAATGCGGCCTCCGTGAGTCAATTCTTCCGTAACGACAGCGCTGAGGCGACCATCACCAAAGCTGACACGAGTACCAACCTTGAGGCGTTTGGCAGGTTTTGCCAGAACCTCCCACTCATCTCCGGCAGTATTTTTGAGTAGGAGAAGTTCCACATGGCCTCCTGTTTCTTCCTTTTGACCATAGAGGCGGGCAGGGAGAACTCGGGTGTCGTTCATGACAAGGGCATCACCGGGTTCCAGCATATCAATAATAGAGTGGAAGTGTTTATCCTGCATTGCTCCCGTCTCACGGTTGACGATGAGGAGTTTAGAGGCATCTCGTTTTTCAAGGGGCGTTTGGGCAATCAATTCCTCAGGCAAGTGGAAGTCAAAATCAGCTGTATTCATATATCTGTTCATTCTTTCTAAGTTCTAATCTTATCCATTATAACATGTTTCAAGTTTGGACGCTCTTTTTTTAGAAATTAAATCGTTTTCACTTGACAAAAATTGGTCTATACCATATAATAAATATAGACAGAAATGGAGGATGAAAAGATGAAAGTTATTAAAGTTGAAAACCAAATCGAAGGTGGAAAAGTTGCTTTTGAGATTTTGAAGGAAAAATTGGCCAATGGAGCTCAAACCCTAGGACTTGCGACAGGAAGTAGCCCACTTGAATTTTACAAGGAAATTGTTGAAAGTGACCTCGATTTTTCAAATCTAACCAGTGTCAACCTTGATGAGTATGTAGGCCTTGATGGCGACAATCCTCAGTCTTACCGTCACTTCATGCAAGAAAACTTGTTCAACCAAAAACCATTTAAAGAAAGTTTCTTGCCTCGTGGTGTTAAGGATTATGCTGAAGCTGAAGTTGATCGCTACAACCAAATTTTGGCTGACCATCCAGTTGATCTGCAAATCTTGGGAATCGGTCGCAATGGACATATCGGATTTAATGAGCCTGGTACTCCATTTGACAGTCAAACGCATCTAGTAGAACTTGACCAGTCTACTATCGAAGCCAATGCGCGTTTCTTTGACAAGATTGAAGACGTCCCAACCCAAGCTATTTCAATGGGGATTAAAAACATTTTGGATGCCAAGTCTATTATTCTTTTTGCTTACGGTGAGTCGAAAGCAGAAGCCATTGCCGGAACAGTGTCTGGCCCAGTTACTGAGTCTCTACCAGCAAGTAGCTTACAAAATCACCCTGATGTGACCATTATTGCGGATGCTGAAGCGCTCAGCTTACTTGAAAAATAAGAACAATTAAAAATGAAGACTATTCATATTTTTCGTATGACTAGCTCAACTAATGTATAAATGCAAAAAAGGCTAAATTCCCAAACTAACTTCCACCGTTAATCCAAGTGGAAGTTAGTCTGATAAAAATCGTAAAAACCAGTGGAATTCTGTGTTAGGGTAAGTTCCACTGGTTTTAAACATGCTTGATTTTATAGATTTTGTAGCCGAAAGGAGTCGAAAAAAGAGCGCACAAAAAAGCGTTTCAGATTAAGTTCCGCTATGGTGGAAGTTAGTGTGAGACGT
>NZ_JVRR01000060.1 GCF_001070715.1 Streptococcus pseudopneumoniae | reverse complement strand
CGTTTTCCCTCTTCCCGAAGCCATCCTGTATATGTAGTTGTGTTGCCATAATAGCCTTCAATAATGATTTCAAATTCTGAGTCTGTATATTCATCTATAAATTGTTGTAAACCAATAGACTTTCCATTAAACCGTCCTTCACCCACGATTTTGTTAAATATCAATACATCGCACAGGTCGATATCACATTTTTTAAAACATATTTCACCAGGGTATGATCTTTTTTCATCTTCCACAAATTCATATATTTTATTAGACTTCCTACAAAACTAAAATCCTAGTTCACGGTTGATAATGTCAGCAATCAAATTCATTCGTAATCCAAACCGTTTGCGTCTATTTCGATAGGTTGTTGAAAATATTTTAAACGTTTTTACTTTGGCAAAAATATTCTCAACCTTGATTCTTTCTTTAGATAGCACATGATTATAGGATTTATCTTCAAGAGTTAGTTGCTTAAGTTTGCTTGATTTCCTCGGAGTTTGCGCTTGTGAATACATCTTCATGAGCCATTGATAACCACTGTCAGCCAAGATTTTACCAGCTTGTCCGATGTTTCTACGACTCATTTTGAACAACTTCATATCGTGGCAATAGTTCACCGCAATATCCAAAGAAACAATTCTCCCTTGGCTTGTGACAATCGTCTGAACCTTCATAGCATGGCATTTCTTTTTACCAGAATAATTCTCTAATTGTTTTTTTTAGGACGATTGATTTTTACCTCTGTTGCATCCACAATCACCATATCCTCAGCACTAAGGTGAGTTTTTGAAATCGTAAAGCCACTTTAAAGAAGAGTCACTTCAATCCATTGACTCCGACAGATTAAGTTGCTTTCGTGAATGCAAAAATCAGCCGCAATTTGTTCATAAGTGCGGTATTCTCGCGTGTATTGAAGAGTGGCCATAAGAAGGTCTTCTAGGCTTAATTTAGGTTTTCGTCCACCTTTTTCGTGTTTAAGTTGATAAGCTGTTTTTAACACAGCTAACATCTATTCAAAAGTAGTACGCTAAACACCAACAAGGCGCTTAAACCGAACATCAGTTAATTGTTTGCTTGCTTCATAATTCTATTGTATCATATTTTTGTTTCGCAGGAAGTCTAGTGTATGAACGCCTTTTTAGAAGAGCTTTTACAAGTTTATCCAGATGATTATCTTTTACTTGTCATGGACAATGCTATATGGCATAAATCAAGTACCTTAAAGATTCCGAGTAA
>NZ_JVRR01000059.1:938-1003 GCF_001070715.1 Streptococcus pseudopneumoniae | reverse complement strand
AAGCCAGATGGTGACGCTGGACAAGGCGACAAAGGTAAGCCAGATGGTGACGCTGGACAAGGCGA
>NZ_JVRR01000059.1:0-838 GCF_001070715.1 Streptococcus pseudopneumoniae | reverse complement strand
CTGGACAAGGCGACAAAGGTAAGCCAGATGGTGACGCTGGACAAGGCGACAAAGGTAAGCCAAGCTCTAGAAACCAAATCTTTACAGGCACAGCTGGAGGTGTAAAAGTAACCGTCTTGTTTGACAAGTCAGTTAATGCAGAAAAAGTGACCGTCAAGGAGATCACTGAAAAGGATCTTGTTGATAAGATCAGTCGCCAAGCAGGTGGAGGCACTATTCGCCTATTTGACCTATCCTTAACAAGAAATGGCAAGGAAACACATGTAAATGAGGAGCGGACTGTTCGCCTTGCATTTGAAGGTCTTGGAGAGGATGTTCAAGTCTACCATGTGAGACCAGATGGGAAACTCGATCCTATTCCTTCCAAAGTAGAAAATGGGCATGTCATCTTTAGAATCAATCATTTTAGCTTGTTTGCTATTAAGACTATGTCTAATAAGTCTAATCAGGAGACACCTTCTAACCAAGCGACTCCAAGTACTCAAGCGAAATCGACTCCTAAAGAAACGACCAAGGATACTACAAGTAAGAAAACATTGCCAAATACAGGAACTGCTGATTCAACAGCCTTGCTGGCTGCAGCAGCAAGCACTGCTATCTTAGGACTTGGTCTAGCAGGACGCCGTCGCAAAGAAGATTAAGGGAAAAGACCTTCTGTCCCCTCTAGCCTTGCCTAACAGAGCTAAGAACCTGGGATAAAAGTCTAACCTTAAATATAAAAAACGAGTCTGGGACAATAGTCCCTTATCTCCAAAAAAAGCAACGGTTTGTGCCGTTGCTTTTTTGCATGGTTGCGATAGTCTTGGTAAAATAGAATTGCACAATAAACCATTTAGAA
>NZ_JVRR01000058.1 GCF_001070715.1 Streptococcus pseudopneumoniae | reverse complement strand
CTGCGGCTAGTTTCCTAGTTTGCTCTTTGATTTTCATTGAGTATAAGAACCACATAAAAACTAGAACTGGCTGCCAGTTCTAGTTTTTGTATATTCTAAAGAATTAGTATTTTCTAAATCGTTGGTAACGCTCTTCCAACAGCTCTTCTAACGATTTTTGTGAAAGTCTAGCCAGCTCCGTTTGGAGTTCTTTTTTGACACTCTTAATCAGTTCTCTACTAGAAAGTCCTGCTTCAGAAATCACTTTATCCACCACGTCCATTTCTAACAGTTCATGCGAAGTGATTTTCATCAGTTCTGCCGCTTCCATGGCACGACTGCCGTCCTTCCATAGAATGGAAGCAAAGCCTTCTGGACTGAGAATAGCATAGATAGAATTTTCCAGCATCCAGACACGGTCTGCGACTGCCAGAGCCAGAGCTCCACCTGAACCACCTTCACCGATAATAATAGCAATAATCGGAACTTTCAGGTCACTCATTTCCATGAGATTGCGAGCGATAGCTTCTCCTTGACCGCGTTCTTCCGCGCCGACACCAGGATAGGCACCTGCAGTATTAATAAAGGTCACAACTGGACGACCAAACTTTTCAGCCTGTTTCATCAACCGTAGAGCCTTGCGATAGCCTTCTGGATGCGGTTGGCCAAAATTCCGCTTGAGGTTATCTTGTAAACTCTTGCCTTTTTGGATACCAACCACTGTTACAGCTTGGTCACCAAGCCAGCCAATACCACCAACAACTGCCCCATCATCACGAAAAGAACGGTCACCGTGTAATTGGATAAAGTCATCAAAAATGCCTGTCGCAAAGTCCAAGGTTGTCAAGCGACTCTGCTCACGCGCTTCTCTGACTATTTTTGCAATATTCATCTAGGACACCCTCCATGCAATCTGACTAGGCTAGCAATCGTATCTGGTAAGTCTCTTCTTTTGACAATAGCATCCACAAAGCCATGTTCTAATAGGAATTCTGCCTTTTGGAAATCCTCAGGCAAGCTTTCACGAACCGTGTTTTCAATGACACGACGCCCAGCAAAACCGACCAAACTCTGTGGTTCAGCTAAAATGATATCGCCTTCCATAGCGAAAGAAGCTGTCACACCACCAGTCGTTGGATCTGTCAAAATGGTCAGGTAAAAGAGCCCTGCATTTGAATGCCGTTTAACTGCTGCAGAAATCTTGGCCATCTGCATGAGACTCATGATTCCTTCCTGCATACGGGCGCCACCAGAGGCGGTAAAAAGAACAACTGGCAACTGTTCAACCGTCGCATACTCAAATAAGCGAGTGATTTTTTCACCTACAACCGTACCCATAGAAGCCATGATAAAGTTGGAATCCATAATCCCAAGAGCCACAGTCTGACCTTTAATAAGAGCAGTTCCTGTCACAACGGCTTCATCCAGACCAGTTTTTTCACGCATAGTTGCTAGTTTCTTTTGATAACCAGGGAAATGCAAGGGATCCTTGCTTTCAATCCCTGTAAACAATTCCTTGAAGGTTCCCATATCAATCGTCAAAGCCAAGCGTTCTTGGGCAGAAATACGAAAGGTATAGCTACAATGTGGACAGATACGCTCACTTCCCAGATCCTTCTGATAGATGGTATGCTTACAGCCTGGACACTTAGAAAATAATTCATCTGGAACCTCTGGCTTGGCTTGAGGTTTTTCCCTAACCGAACGATTGGGATTGATTCGAATATACTTATCTTTTTTACTAAATAGAGCCATTGATTCCCCTTTTCGGTTTAAACTCTTGAAGTCATTTTATTCTTTTTCTTGATATTTAGGTAAGAAGGTTTCCATCAAGAAGGAAGTATCATAATCCCCAGCAATGACATTGCGATCTGAAATGAGGTCAAGCTGGAAATCTGCATTGGTCTGCACCCCTTCAATCTCTAGTTCATATAGGGCACGTTGCATTTTCATCAAGGCATCAAAACGATTTTCACCGTGAACGATGATTTTGGCAATCATACTATCATAATAGGGCGGAATGGTATAACCTGGATAAACTGCTGAATCCACGCGCAAGCCAACTCCACCACTTGGCAGATAGAGATTAGTAATCTTACCTGGACTTGGAGCAAAGTTAAAGGCTGGATTTTCTGCATTGATACGACACTCGATGGCATGACCGCGTAGGACAATATCTTCTTGCTTAACAGACAAAGGCTGACCTGCTGCAATGCGAATTTGTTCCTTAACGATATCCACACCTGAAACAAACTCTGTTACTGGATGCTCTACTTGTACACGAGTATTCATTTCCATGAAATAGAATTTACCACTGGCTTCATCAAGAAGAAACTCAATAGTCCCTGCATTCTCATAGCCAACAGACTCCGCAGCTCGAACAGCCGCAGAACCAATTTCATGGCGCAGCGTTTTTCCGATTGCAATCGAAGGACTTTCTTCCAAAACCTTTTGGTTATTCCGTTGAAGAGAACAATCTCGTTCCCCCAAGTGAATCACATTTCCGTGTTCATCTCCTAGGATTTGAACCTCGATGTGACGAGCTGGATAGATAACCCGTTCTATATACATGGCACCATTGCCATAATTGGCCTTAGCTTCACTTGAGGCTGTTTCAAAGGCTGAAACAAGGTCTTCTGGTTTTTCAACCTTACGAATCCCTTTACCACCACCACCTGCTGAAGCCTTGAGCATAACAGGATAGCCAATTTTTTCAGCGACAGTCAAAGCTTCCTCAGAGTTATGCACTTCTCCATCTGAACCTGGAATGACAGGTACACCTGCTTTGATCATCTGAGCACGCGCATTGATCTTGTCTCCCATCATATCCATTACATGACCAGATGGACCGATAAACTTGATGCCAACCTCTTCACACATAGTTGCAAATTTGGAATTTTCACTGAGAAATCCAAAACCAGGGTGAATGGCTTCTGCCTCAGTCAAGACTGCAGCTGATAGAACCGCATTGATATTGAGATAAGACTCTGTTGCCTTACCAGGCCCGATACAAACAGCCTCATCTGCCAAAAGCGTATGAAGGGCTTCCTTATCAGCAGTTGAATAAACCGCCACCGTCGCAATCCCCAATTCACGCGCCGCACGGATAATACGAACCGCAATTTCACCACGATTGGCAATTAAAATTTTTCGAAACATGGAGAACCTCCTTAGTTCCCTATTGCAAAGGTAAGAGTACCACTAGCTGCAAGCTTGCCATCCACTTCAGCCTTTGCTTCAACCACGGCAATGGTCCCACGACGTTTTACAAAAGTCGCTGTCATAACCAATTGGTCACCTGGTACAACTTGCTTCTTGAACTTAACCTTGTCCATACCAGCGTAAAAGACTAGTTTACCTTTATTTTCAGGTTTTGATAACTCCAAGACACCAGCTGTTTGCGCCAAAGCTTCCATAATCAGAACACCTGGCATGACCGGGTATTGAGGAAAATGACCGTTAAAGAAGGGCTCATTGATGGTCACATTTTTGATGACAACAATGGTATCTTCGCTCACTTCCAAGACACGATCTACTAGGAGCATGGGATAACGGTGGGGTAGAGCTTCTTTGATTCCTTGAATATCGATCATTTGATACGTACCAATCCTTTACCAAACTCAACCATTTCTTCGTTAGAAACGAGAATTTCCGTTACCACACCATCCTTAGGTGCAGGAATTTCATTCATGACTTTCATGGCTTCTATAATTACCAATGTTTGACCTTTTTTAACACTATCACCAACTGAAACGAAGGAAGGTTTATCTGGGCCAGCAGCCAAGTAAGCCACCCCAACAAGTGGGCTCTCTACAACATCTCCCTCAGCAGCCACACTTGCTTCAGCTGGAGCTGGAACCTCTTCTGCTACAGTTTCTGCTGGAGCAGATGAAGGAGCTACTGGACTTGGTGTTGCTAGAACGGGCGCTGGAGCGACTTGAGCTGCAACTTCAGACACCAGTCTCGCTTCATTCTTGCTAAACTGCAACTCATCCGTCCCATTTTTATAAGAAAATTCTCTCAAACTTGATTGGTCAAATTGAGCCATCAAGTCTTTAATATCGTTTAAATTCATACTTATTTATTCTCCCAACGTTTGAAAGCAAGAACTGCATTGTGGCCACCAAAACCAAAAGTATTTGAAATAGCGTATGGAATTTCTTGCTCCAAGCCTTGTCCATAAACGACATTGGCTTCAATATACTCTGATACTTCGCTTGTGCCAGCTGTCATTGGTACAAAGTTATGACGCATGGCTTCGATTGTTACGATAGCTTCTACTGCACCTGCAGCACCCAGCAAATGTCCTGTGAATGATTTGGTTGATGATACAGGTACTTCCTTACCAAGAACAGCCACGATCGCACCACTTTCTCCTTTTTCATTAGCAGGAGTTGACGTTCCGTGAGCATTGACATAGGCTACTTGCTCTGGAGAAATCTCAGCTTCTTCCAAGGCTAGTTTGATGGCCTTGATAGCTCCCTGACCTTCTGGATGAGGAGAAGTCATATGGTAGGCATCACAAGTATTTCCGTAACCAACCACTTCAGCCAGGATAGTAGCCCCACGTTTTTCAGCGTGTTCAAGACTTTCAAGAACCAACATCCCAGAACCTTCACCCATAACAAAACCGTTACGGTCCTTATCAAATGGGATGGAAGCACGAGCTGGATCCTCTGTAGTAGAGAGAGCTGTTAGGGCTTGAAAACCAGCGATAGCAAAAGGTGTGATAGAGGCCTCTGAACCACCTACCAACATAACATCTTGGAAACCAAATTTAATTGAGCGGAAGGCATCTCCAATCGCGTCATTTGATGAAGCGCAGGCAGTATTGATGGATTTACAAACACCGTTTGCTCCAAAACGCATAGCAACATTTCCTGAAGCCATATTTGGCAAGGCTTTTGGAAGGGTCAATGGTTTCACACGTTTTGGCCCTTTGTCATTTAGGCGAAGAACTTGATCTTCAATTTCCTTGATTCCACCAATACCAGAGGCCACGATAACACCAAAACGATCCTTGTCAAGAGCCTCTACATCTAAATTGGCATGATTAACGGCTTCTTGGGCTGCGTACAAGGCATACAAAGAATAGTTATCGAAACGATTGGTATCTTTCTTAACAAAGTATTTATCAAAAGGAAAATCTTGAATTTCTGCTGCATTATGCACATCAAAGTCACTATGATCAAATTTTGTAATTGGACCAATTCCGATTTTTCCAGTTGTCAAACTATTCCAAAATTCTTCTGGTGTATTTCCGATTGGAGATGTTACTCCATAACCTGTTACTACTACGCGATTTAGTTTCATCTTTCTCACCTCTAGCTTCTGCTACATACTTAAGCCGCCATCAATGGCAACTACTTGACCAGTTAGATAATCTTGGCCTGCTAAAAATACTGTCAAATCTGCAACCTGCTCTGCCTGCCCAAATTCTTTCATAGGAATTTGCGCCAGCATGGCATCTTTTACCTTGTCTGATAGGACCGCTGTCATATCGGATTCAATCATTCCCGGTGCGATAGCATTAACTCTGATATTGCGATTAGCCACTTCACGCGCCACAGACTTGGTAAAACCAATCAAACCAGCCTTAGAAGCAGCATAGTTAGCTTGACCAATATTTCCCATCAAACCAACAACACTAGACATATTAATGATAGCACCTTCTCTGGCTTTTATCATCGGTTTCAAGACTGATTGTGTCATGTTAAAGGCACCAGTCAAGTTAACCTTGAGCACTTTTTCAAAATCTGCTTCTGTCATCTTGAGCATAAGGGTATCTTGGGTAATCCCTGCATTGTTGACTAAAACATCTACTGAACCTAGCTCTGCAATAGCTTGATCAACCATACGCTTAGCGTCTGCAAAATCTGACACATCCCCTGAAATGGGAACCACCTTGACACCATAGTTTAAAAACTCAGCGAGCAATTCTTCTGAGATTGCCCCACGACTGTTTAAAACAATATTGGCTCCTGCTTGAGCAAACTTGTGGGCGATGGCAAGACCAATCCCACGACTCGAACCTGTAATAAAGATATTTTTATTTTTTAGTTGCATTCTTTTCTCCTGTTTCCTCTTGTATTTATGGGAGAAGGGATTACTTGTTTTCTAGCAAAGTTTCCAAACTAGTCTGATCTTCAACATTGGCTAGTTTAGCTGTCTTATCAATTTTTTTGACAAAGCCTGACAAGACTTTCCCCGGTCCAATCTCGATAAAGTTGGTTACGCCTGCTTCTTTCATAACTGCAATACTTTCATAGAAACGAACTGGTTCCTTGACCTGACGCGTCAAGAGTTGAGCAATGTCTTCTTTTTGCATAATTGTAGCTTCTGTATTGCCGACTAGGGGACAAGTAAAATCTGAAAAACTTACCTGAGCTAGTGTTTCAGCCAGTTTCTGGCTAGCAGGTTCAAGAAGAGCAGTATGAAAAGGTCCTGAAACCTTAAGAGGAATCAAGCGTTTAGCTCCTGCTTCCTGCAAGAGTTCGACAGCTCGATCAACTGTTACCACTTCTCCACCAATTACGATTTGTGCAGGTGTATTATAGTTGGCTGGGGTAACTACTCCAAGTTCAGAAGCTTTTCGACAGGCTTCCTCAATGACCTCTACTGGTGTATTGAGAACTGCTACCATCTTGCCAGAGCCAGCAGGAGCCGCTTCTTCCATATAGGCGCCACGCTTAGCAACCAAGGCTACCGCATCTTCAAAATCCAAGGCGCCACTGGCCACCAAGGCAGAATATTCCCCAAGGGACAAACCAGCAACCATATCAGGCTGATAGCCCTTTTCTTGTAATAAACGGTAAATAGCAACTGAAGTTGCTAAAATAGCTGGTTGCGTATAGCGAGTCTGATTGAGTTTTTCTTCTTCCCTATCAATGAGATAACGTAAATCATAACCAAGTACCTGACTCGCTTGATCAATCGTCTCTTTGACAATAGGGTAGTGATCATAGAGATCCCGTCCCATACCTAGATACTGGGCACCTTGACCAGCAAATAAAAAGGCTGTTTTAGTCATTTCTTACAACTCCTGCCCAACGAGAGGCTTCTTCTTGAATTTTCTTAGCTGCTCCGTAATACAAATCTTTTAGGATTTCTTCAACGGTTTCTTCTTTGGAAACAAGCCCTGCAATTTGACCTGCCATAACAGATCCACCATCCACATCTCCGTGAACAACCGCTTTGGCTAGGGCACCTGCTCCCATTTGTTCAAAGATTTCTAAATCAGGATTTTCCTGTTTAAAGGCATCTTTCTCAGCTTTTTCAAAATCACGAGTCAATTGATTTTTAATAGCACGAACAGCATGACCAAAGTGTTGAGCTGAAATCGTAGTATCAATATCTCTAGCTTTTAAAATCTTGGCCTTGTAATTTGGATGTGCATTAGACTCTTTGGCAACGACAAAACGCGTTCCAACCTGAACAGCCTCTGCACCTAGCATAAAGCCAGCCGCAGCACCTTCACCATCCGCAATTCCTCCTGCAGCAATAACAGGAATAGATACAGTGGCAGCAACCTGACGCACCAAGGTCATGGTAGTTAATTTACCGATATGCCCCCCAGCTTCCATTCCTTCTGCAATAACAGCGTCCGCACCGATTTTTTCCATGCGTTTAGCTAAAGCAACACTTGGTACAACAGGAATAACTGTAATACCAGCTTCGTGAAAGCGTTCCATGTATTTACCAGGATTTCCTGCCCCTGTTGTCACTACCTTAACACCTTCCTCGATGACGAGGTCTACAATATCTTCCACAAAGGGAGACAAGAGCATGATGTTGACACCAAAGGGTTTATCAGTCAATGATTTGATTTTATCAATATTTGCCTTGACAACTTCTTTAGGGGCATTCCCCCCACCAATAATGCCTAGTCCCCCAGCCTTGGAAACAGCCCCTGCCAAATCACCATCAGCAACCCAGGCCATTCCTCCTTGAAAAATAGGATAATCAATGTTCAATAATTCTGTAATACGTGTTTTCATAGTGCCTCCATCGTTTCTTGCTTACGTAATAGTTCGATACTGTCATAATTTGAAAATCAAACTATTGCCTAAACAAGAGGGAGCGGGTTTCCCTACTCCTTCTATCTTATATTCTGCTTATTTTGTTTGCTCTTCAACGTAGGCAACCAAGTCACCAACTGTTTTCAAGTCATCTTCTGCTTCGATTTGGATATCAAAAGCATCTTCGATTTCTGAGATTACTTGGAACAAGTCCAATGAATCTGCGTCCAAATCATCAAAAGTTGATTCAAGTGTTACTTCTGATGCGTCTTTTCCAAGTTCTTCAACGATAATTTCTTGTACTTTTTCAAATACTGCCATGATAGGACTCCTTTAAAATAAATAGTTTTTTATAACAATGTGTTCACCACATGATTACCTAAATTGTAAGAATGAGCGTGCCCCAGGTCAAGCCTCCACCGAAGCCTGATAGCAGAACAGTCTGGCTACCATCTAAAGGGATGAGGCCTTGTTCTACACACTCTGAAAGTAAAATCGGGATACTGGCTGCACTGGTGTTGCCATATTCCATCATATTAGCTGGAAGTTTGTCTCGGTCAACACCAATTTTTCTAGCCATCTTATCCAAAATACGGTCATTAGCCTGATGCAGTAGCAGATAATCCAAGTCTGTCGCCTCTACAGGAGATTCTTCAATAGTCTGTTTGATAGATTTAGCTACATCTCGAATGGCAAAATCAAAGACTGCGCGTCCATCCATCTTCAAAAATGAATCTACACTTTCTTGATCTGAAAATGGAGAATGCAAGCCTGAATGTCCATAGGTTAGACACTCGCTGCGACTCCCATCACTATTGAGACTCTCTGCCAAGAAATGCTCTTGCTCGCTAGCTTCTAACAAGACACCACCAGCACCATCTCCAAACAAAACAGCTGTTGATCGGTCTGACCAATCGACTGCTTTAGAGAGGGTTTCACTACCAATCACCAAGCCTTTTTGAAAGCGACCAGAAGCGATAAACTTTTCAGCAGTTGACAAGGCAAATACAAATCCACTGCAAGCCGCGGTTAGGTCAAAAGCAAAAGCTTTTTTTGCACCAATATTAGCTTGAACACGAGCAGCTGTAGAGGGCATCATCGAATCCGGAGTAATGGTAGCTAGGATGATAAAATCCAGTTCCTCTCCTGTTATTCCAGCTTTTGCCATCAGTTTCTTAGCAACTTCCGTAGCCAAATCACTGGTAGATTCTGTTCTTGAAATATGCCTTTGTCGTATTCCCGTCCGACTTGAAATCCACTCATCATTGGTATCCATAATCTGAGCCAAGTCGTGATTTGTAACCACTTGCTCTGGCACATAATGAGCAACCTGGCTTATTTTTGCAAAAGCCATTATTTCAAATCCTCCAAAAATTGATAAAGATTGGTCAAACCTTTGCTCATAACATCAATTTCTTCCTTACTCATACCATCAATGATTTTTTCAACCATGGCCTTGTGGAAGCGTTTATGTAGCCTATGAACTAAGCGACCCTTCTTTGTCAAATGTAGATGCACCACACGACGATCCTGCTCTGAGCGAATGCGTTCAATGTAACCCTTGCGTTCGAGATTATTCAAACTAGTCGTAACTGTCCCAAGAGTCACCATCAACTCTTTTGACACTTGACTTGGTGTCACGTCTGGGAATTTCCCAATCACATCAATCGTATGCATTTCTTTGATGGAGATATCCTTGAAACGACTACCTCTCAAGCTCACTTCCTCAATGACAAGGACATTGTTAAATATAGATGTTAAATATTCATTAATTCGTTGGTAGTCCAATCTTTCTTTCCCTCCTTCTCAAAAAACTTTTACAATCAAAACATTTGACAAGAGAATTATATCAAAGTTCAAAGAATGATGCAAGTATTTTTTTATTTTCCTGTAAATTTAGGTCTTCTTCTCTCCGAATGAGCTCGCACTCCTTCTTTGAAATCCTCTGTTTGAGCTAAGGATCCCTGTAGGTTCAGTTCCAAAGTAGCGTAATCCTGCCAGTCTTTAAATTGGCTCTCCCAAACCAACTTCTTAATGGCTGCATAGGAATTACTTGAACCACGTCTTAATTTTTTAAGAAGCTGTTCTCTCGTCTTTTCAAGTTTATCAGCTTCAGAAACGCGGTAAACCAGTCCCCATTCTAGGGCTTTTTCTGCGTTCAAAGCCTCACCTGTCATAGCTAGTTGGGCAGCACGCGTCACACCGATACTGCGGCTCAAGAGATGAATTCCTCCTGCATCTGGAGCCAAGCCAACGCCAACAAAGGCTTGAATAAACTTAGCCTTATCCGTCGCCAGACAGAAATCTGCCGCAACAGCCATATTCGCTGCGGCACCTGCAACAGCACCGTCAACTTCCATTAAAACAGGTTTGGCTATTTGTTTGATTTTATAGGAAATCGTATTGACCAACTCTGCGATTTTTGTCAATGATGGAATATCATCCTCATCCACTGCCCGCTTCATCTCTACCAAATCTCCCCCAACTGAGAAGACTTTGCCATTGGCATTGATTAAGATAAAATGCACAGCTGGATCCTCTTCTGCTAAAGTCAGCGCTTCTAAAATCTCCTCACACATGGGAATATGAAAACCATTTGCGACCTCAGGACGGTTCAAGGTAAGGATTGCCAAATCCTCTTCAAGCTGATAAATAATGTGTTCCATCTGGACTCCTTTTTATTTTATAAGCAGTTTATACTCTTCGAAAATCTCTTCAAACCACGTCAGCTTCGCCTTGCCGTAGGTATGGTTACTGACTTCGTCAGTTCTATCAACAACCTCAAAACAGTGTTTTGAGCTGACTTAGTCAGTCTTATTTACAACCTCAAAGCAGTGCTTTGAGCTGACTACAGTCAGCTTCCTAGTTTGCTCTTTGATTTTCATTGAGTATTAAATTATTTTATTATCAAAGTATATCTTCTTTAGGAGCAGAAAGCAAGAAAAAATCGACTGAAAGTGTCTCAGCCGATTGGAAAGACTCGCTTTATACTAGAAAGCATCTTATTTTCTTCATTGAAAAAAGGCTTTCTTTCTGCTATAATCGTATAAAATACTTACTTTAGGAGTTCTTATGAAAGTTGTTAAATTTGGAGGTAGCTCTCTTGCCTCTGCTGGTCAATTAGAAAAAGTTTTAAACATCGTAAAAAGCGATTCAGAGCGTCGTTTTGTAGTCGTTTCTGCGCCTGGTAAACGAAATGCTGAAGATACTAAGGTTACGGATGCCTTGATTAAATATTACCGCGACTATGTTGCTGGTAACGATATTAGCAAGAGCCAAAGCTGGATTATCGACCGCTATGCTGCTATGGTTAGTGAACTAGGACTAAAACCTGCTGTTTTAGAAAAAATCTCTAAAAGCATTCGTGCCTTGGCCACTCTTCCTATTGATGAAAATGAATTTCTCTACGATACCTTCCTAGCAGCGGGTGAAAACAACAATGCTAAATTGATTGCTGCCTACTTTAATCAGAATGGGATCGATGCACGCTATGTTCACCCTCGAGAAGCTGGTATTGTGGTCACAAGTGAACCTGGTCACGCTCGCATCATTCCATCAAGTTATGATAAGATTGAAGAATTAACAAACGCAAATGAAGTCCTTGTCATTCCCGGTTTCTTTGGAGTTACTAAAGAAAATCAAATCTGCACCTTCTCACGTGGAGGCTCAGACATTACAGGTTCTATCATTGCTGCAGGTGTTAAGGCTGACCTCTATGAAAACTTTACGGACGTTGATGGTATCTTTGCAGCCCACCCTGGTATTATCCACCAACCACACTCGATTCCTGAGTTGACCTACCGTGAAATGCGTGAGTTGGCCTATGCAGGCTTCTCAGTCCTTCATGACGAAGCCCTTCTTCCTGCCTACCGTGGAAAAATTCCTCTAGTTATCAAGAATACCAACAACCCTGACCATCCAGGTACTCGTATCGTTCTAAAACACAGTAGTGATGAATTTCCAGTTGTGGGAATTGCTGGTGACTCAGGCTTTGTCAGCATCAACATGTCGAAATACCTCATGAACCGTGAGGTTGGATTTGGTCGCAAGGTTCTGCAAATCCTTGAAGATCTTAACATCGGTTGGGAACATATGCCAACAGGTATCGACGATCTTTCAGTCATTCTCCGTTCTCGCGAACTAACTCCTATCAAGGAAGAAGAAATCCTGCGTCAGTTGGTTCAAAAGGCTGAAGTAGACCATGCAGAAATCGAGCACGACCTTTCAATCATTATGATTGTTGGAGAAAAGATGAAGAGTCATATCGGTGTAACTGCTACTGCGACACGCGCTCTATCTGAAAACAAGATCAACATCCAGATGATGTCTCAAGGTTCTAGCGAAGTATCTATCATGTTTGTTGTCAATAAGGACCAAGAGAAAGCAGCAATTAAAGCCCTCTACAATGCCTTTTTCGGTGAAAGTAAGGAAGACTAACCATGGCCCAATCTCTTAACAAAACAGTGCTTCTCAGCACGACAGGCACTTCCTACCTCTCTATAGCCGGGAAAGTTGGGAAATTTCTTGTCGGGGATCAGGCTCTGGAATTTTACCCAGATGTCAATGTCGAACAATTTATCCAGATTCCTTGGAGCCATATCAATCAGATTGGAGCCAATGTCACTGGACGCAAAATCAGTCGCCACTTCGAAGTCTTTACAGACAGAGGAAAATTCCTCTTTGCTTCAAAAGACTCAGGTGCCATTCTCAAAATTGCTCGCGAAAAACTGGGCAATGACAAGGTCGTCAAACTTCCTACCCTGATTCAGACAATTAGCCAAAAATTTAAAAATCTATTTGCAAAAAAGTAGAAACTTTAGTATAATCATAGCAACGGATAAGTAGGTTATCTTCTTCTTTCAGAAAGTCTGCGGGTGCTGCGAGCAGATAGGAGGGATAGGTGAAATTCTACCGTTAGTAACAATTACATACACAATCAAGTGCACACCTGTGAAGTTGGATGGAACCGTGGCCCTGCCACTCCAACGCTTTGTCAGGTGTGCTTTTTTCATAAAGGAGTTCTTATGTTAGATATCAAACGTATTCGTACAGACTTTGATGCTGTCGCAGAAAAATTGGCTACACGTGGTGTAGATGCTGCTGTCTTGAATGAGATGAAAGAAATCGATGCTAAACGTCGTGACATTTTGGTCAAGGTTGAAACTCTTAAGGCTGAACGTAACACAGTTTCAGCTGAGATTGCTCAAGCCAAGCGCAACAAGGAAAATGCAGATGACAAGATTGCTGCCATGCAAACTCTATCTGCTGAGGTTAAAGCCTTGGATGCTGAATTGGCAGAAATCGATGCTAAATTGACAGAATTTACCACTACTCTTCCAAACATCCCTGCTGACAGCGTTCCTGTTGGGGCTGACGAAGACGACAATGTGGAAGTTCGCCGTTGGGGAACTCCACGCGAGTTTGACTTCGAACCAAAAGCTCACTGGGATCTTGGTGAAGACCTTGGTATCCTCGACTGGGAACGCGGTGGTAAGGTAACAGGCGCTCGCTTCCTCTTCTATAAAGGTCTCGGTGCTCGTTTGGAACGTGCTATCTACAACTTTATGTTGGATGAGCATGGAAAGGAAGGCTATACGGAAGTCATCACGCCTTACATGGTTAACCATGATTCTATGTTTGGGACTGGTCAATATCCAAAATTCAAGGAAGATACTTTTGAACTCAGCGACAGCAATTATGTCCTTATTCCTACAGCTGAAGTTCCTCTAACAAACTACTACCGTGATGAAATCCTTGACGGTAAAGATCTGCCAATCTACTTCACTGCTATGAGTCCTTCATTCCGTTCTGAGGCTGGTTCAGCTGGTCGTGATACTCGTGGCTTGATTCGTTTGCACCAATTCCACAAGGTTGAAATGGTTAAATTTGCCAAGCCAGAAGAATCTTACGAAGAATTGGAAAAAATGACAGCCAACGCTGAAAACATTCTTCAAAAACTTAACCTTCCATACCGTGTCGTTGCTCTCTCTACTGGAGATATGGGCTTCTCAGCTGCTAAGACTTACGACTTGGAAGTTTGGATTCCAGCGCAAAATACCTACCGTGAAATTTCAAGCTGTTCAAACACAGAAGATTTCCAAGCCCGTCGTGCCCAAATCCGTTACCGTGATGAAGCAGATGGCAAGGTGAAACTTCTTCATACCTTGAACGGTTCTGGACTTGCAGTTGGACGTACAGTGGCTGCAATTCTTGAAAACTACCAAAATGCAGATGGTTCTGTGACCATCCCAGAAGTTCTTCGTCCATACATGGGTGGAGCTGAAGTCATCAAACCATAAAAAATAAGGTTTAGCTATTTCTAGCTAGACCTTTTTTCGTAACCAAATCAGATAAGCGCCTAATACAAAGAGTAAAATAATTAAGCAAATAGCGGTTTCAGCCACTACCAAATAATCCAAAAATGGAAGTTTCAAGATTCCCTGAGCCATCTTAAGCGAAGTAGCTGTGATAATGGTCGGGAAAGTGAGGGCTGAGAAGGCTGGTTGAAAGCCTTGCTTTAAAATATTGGATAGGCGAGTTAAAACAAAGAAAAAGAAGGATTGAGAAGCCAAAATCATAACGATTAAGAGCCAAGTTGGTAGACTCTCTCCTCCAACTCGAACTAGAGAAGCCAAGAGTAGAGAGAAGGGAGCGCAATAGATTCCTTCTTGTCCAAGCAAGGCTAGTGGGAGTGGATGTTTCTTTAAATCGCTATAAATAAGGGGATAGAGATAGAAGGTCAAGAGAAAACCAAAACTCAAGGTCGCATAAGCAATTTCGATGATGCCTACCAGAGGATAGGTCAAGGCAGCCACCGCTATCCCCACATAGAGAACCGTCCAGCTAGGAGTCGCATGAACCCTACGACCTGGACAGGCAAACTTGATGGTGAAATCAGCAATCAAGGCCAAGTCCAAGAGAAATGAAAACCACCAGAGCCCTTGCGCTACCAAAGGAAGATGAGGGAATACGCGAAAGACATAAGTTGATAAAATCATCCCAGCCATGGGAAAGGTTGCCATCCCTGATAAAAGAGGGGGCTTGGTCAATTCTTGCTTGGTTTCCTTCCAATTAAAGAGATGAAGAATCAGAAAGTAAATCCACAAAATCAAACCTGTCAGACTCAACAGATGGGACAGAACCGGCAACGTATCTAAAACGAGATTCCCAGCTCCTGCTAAACCTAGCAAACAACCAGAAAATACTAAGGGGAGTTTTTTCATCCTAACCTCCAATAATCATGTTAGTTTCAGTATAGCATAAAAGCGCTTAAATGAGGGGATAAAAAATGAAGTCCGATTATTTTAGACTTCATTTTTTACTCAGATATGAATTAAGCATAAGGTTGCAATTCTGGGTTAATTGGGGTATTAGCTAGATTGTTGGCATAGTTACAGAGGCTTGCTAGACTGACACCAAGAACTACATCCAAGGCATTTTGTTGGCTATAACCAGCTTCTAAAAACTCAGCTAAGGCTTCATCTCCTACACGACCCTTGGTATTGATAACTGCCAAGGTAAACTTAGCTAGAGTATCTAATTTAGGATCTGTTTCAATTGGAGTACGATTGCGAAGAGCTTGAATCAAGTCATCATTCATCTGGATTTGTTTGATGGAAAAGGCTGTGTGACCTGCGACACAGAAGGCACAACCATTTGTCACGGCTGCCGTGATTTGCACCACTTCACGCTCAACGGGTGTCAGGCTGTTGCGACGATTGATAGATGCGACAGTTCGGTAGGTTTCTAAAGCAGTCGGTGCATTGGCCAAGAGACCGATTAGGTTGGGAATATAGCCATTGTTGTCTTTTTCTACTGTTTCAAGAATTTCTTTCACTTCTGCTGGTGCTGATTCTACTGTATGGATTGTAAATGTTGTCATAAGATACCTCTTTTCATGTTGTTGAAATCTAGTCTATCACAGATTCTATACCGTGTATAATATATATTTTAAATTGCACTGATAGAAATTTTTTATGAAAGCAAAAAATCACACGCGATGTGTGATTCCATTATTTATTAAAATACTTTTTAGTTTCAGCAATAACGACTGGCGACAAGACTAAGAGGGCAATCAAGTTTGGCAGAGCCATCAAGGCATTGACAATATCTGCGATAATCCAAACCATATCCAACTCGATAAATCCTCCCAACAAGACCATGAGCACAAAGACCACACGGTATAGCCAGATAAAGCGAACACCGAAGAGAAACTCGAAACAGCGTTCTCCATAGTAGTTCCAACCTAGAATCGTTGTAAAGGCAAAGAGTACAAGGAAGATGGTCAAGAGGGCAGGTCCAAAATGTGAAAAGACTGTTGAGAAAGCCGACTGAGTCAAAGCCACTCCATTCAGGTCACCACTCCAAACACCAGTTACCAAGATGGTCAAACCAGTCAGAGTACAGATAATGAGAGTGTCAATAAAGGTTCCAGTCATGGAAATCAAACCTTGCTCTACTGGTTCGTTTGTCTTAGCCGCAGCCGCTGCAATGGGAGCAGAACCCAGACCAGATTCGTTTGAGAACACACCACGCGCCACACCATTTTGAATAGCCATTCGAATACTAGCGCCAGCAAAACCACCCACCGCAGCAAGGGGACTAAAAGCTGAGGTAAAGACTAAAGCGATTGTGGCAGGGATTTTCCCAATATTAAAGAAAATAACTGTAAGAGTTCCCAAAATATAAATGATAGCCATAAAAGGAACAACAGTAGTTGAAACCTTTGAAATGGACTTGAGTCCGCCAAAGACTGCAATCGCTACAAAGACAGACAAGACGAGAGCTGTGATGGCTGGTGAAATCGTCGTTGTATTTTGGATAGATTCTGTAATCGAGTTGACTTGGGTAAACGTTCCGATTCCCAAGAGAGCAACCAGTACTCCTGCTACTGCAAACAAAACAGCAAGTGGTCGCCACTTTTCTCCCATCCCTAGAAGGATATAGTGCATTGGACCTCCCGCTACTGCACCATGGTCGTCCTTGGTGCGGTATTTGATGGCCAAGAGTCCTTCCGCATACTTGGTAGCCATTCCAAAGAAAGCCGCCATCCACATCCAAAAGAGAGCTCCTGGTCCCCCCACCTTGATAGCCGTCGCAACCCCTATGATATTTCCTGTTCCAACAGTTGATGCCAAGGCTGTACACAGAGCTGCAAAACTGGATACATCACCATGTCCCTTATCCTGGATAAAAATAAGCTGAAAGGCCTTGGGCAGACGCAAAACCTGCAAGAGTCCTAGACGAATAGTTAGGTAAATCCCTGTTCCGACCAATAAAATCAAGAGGGGTGATCCCCAAGCAAAAGCATCGATTGATTTAAGCAATTCTAACATTTCCTTCTCCTATCTTTTCAACCCCAAAAGAAAGAGCACATGCAAGATACATGTACTCTGGAATGCTTAGATAAATGCTAAAAAGCGGTCTATCCTAGCTCTGTCCTTTTACCTGAGAGTTTGAGCAGTTGCCTGCCTTGCCCCTTCGGTGCCTTTACGGTCTCTCCAGAGTTCCGTCCATTTACAGTCATGGAAAATCAAACGATTCCCCACTTCTATTAAACTTCATTCGGTGTTGGTATTTAATTGATTCTTATTTTACAAAAAATGTTGGCTTTTGTCAATGGATTTTGGGAAAATCTTACTTGACTCAGTATAAAAAGATTGAGCATTTCCATGTGCGTGAGGTGCTGTTAATTAAATCAATCTGTTTCACTCCTAGTCTACACGATATAAGAATTGTTCTGGTTTATTATGTACTGGAAATGAAGCGCGATAGAGAATTCTATCTTTACTAATATCCGAAGCGTCTGATATTAATCCATCCATTGATGTCTCATCAGGTATTCTAACACCTGCTGGTATGAATTGAATAAAGACTCCAAAAGATGGACCTGAATAGCGAGCTCTTAGAAAATCATTGACTATTTCTGATTCTGCAAGGTCAACCGTAAATTGTTCTGGAGCCACTAGCCCATCCTTACTAAAAACTAAGTCTTCTCCACCATTTCCTTTACTCCATTTTCCTTCAATACTAGAGAAATCTCCATTTTTTATGGCATTAATATCCATTTTGCTAGAAACATTTTTGTTAGTGGAAGATGCTGTTTCAGCAAATTTTTCTGTTACAGATTTCCAAGTCAGGCTAGATAGATTCATTCTAGTACCAGGACTGACTTCATCCTCTGTCTTAGCTTCTTTAACCTTCTCTAATTTGTCCCCACTACTATTCAATTTCCAAATGGTATAAATAGTTTGTGGATCTCCTGCAAACGGATTCCACTGGGTATAAAGTTTCCCATCTTCTAGGAGATAGGCCTTAAAGCGTGTTCCAAGCATCTGCATTTTATTTTCAGCATTGGTGAGGCGAATGACTTTCTGATCTTTGAGTGTAAAAATATCTAAAATCTCACTACCATTTTTAGAAGATATAATCAATTCATCAATGCCATTTTTATCCATATCAACCATTGCATAGGTAAAAGCTTGACTACGTTCTGACATCCCTGCATAGACATTAGCAATTAGATTGATATTATCCTTAACCTCTGCCTTATGGTCTAAAATAAATTCATAATCCTTCAAAATGCTGTTATAAGGACTGTAATCTACGCTTGGTTTGGCTTCATCTGTACTCTTGGCTTTACTGCTTCCGCCAAGAATCTTATCTGAAACTGACTTCCAGCTTAAAGTATCTAAAGAAATGGGAGAACCGATCCCAAGATCTGCTACTTCTTGAGCCTCCTTACCCTTTACCAAAGACTGTCCGTCTTCACTAAATTGGTAGTGAGCATAGATGTGACTCGTTGCTGTACCAGCTCCACGATAGAGCAGAGAATTATCTGGCAAGATACCGACTGTCATTCTCTCACCAATCTGGTCTAAACGATTTTCTTGATCAGTCAAACGAATCACCTTTTCGTCTTTCAGCGTACGAATATCAAGTAAACTCTTTTCGCCACTCTTCATTTCAAGAGCAAGCAAGAGTTCATCGACTCCATCATTATTCAAATCCGTCTTGTGGTAAACCACATCTGTATAAAATCCTTGAGAAGATTTCACTTGACTAGCTAGGGGATTGACATCCATACCTTTCGGCAAGGTTCCTTTCGCTACTTTTTCATAGTCATCCAAAACTTTATTATAGTAACTGTAGTCTATTTCTGGACTTGCTACTTCCTCGGATGCTGGTTCCGCGCTTTTATTCCAAGGTAGATACTGACAACCTCCTAGAACTAATGTCAGTGAAAGTGTTGTGGCTAATAATAACTTTTTCATATTATTCCCTTATCTAAGTGAAAGGAATCAGCCTGTGCTAATTCCTTTCACTATTTTTATTCTATTTAATCCACTTACCTGAACCATCAACTTGGTAGCCATCTGGTGTACGTTCGTTGACTGCCATCTTACCATTTGACTTGAGATAATAATCACCTACCCATGTGTTACGAGCATAGCTTCCTTCTGATGTTAAGTAATAGTAAGAGCTGTAGTTACTGTCATAAATCCACTCACCTTTAGCCATCTTTCCGTTTGACTTGAGATAATAGTTACCCACCCAAGTATTACGGGCGTAACTTCCTTCCGACGTTAGGTAGTAATATGAACCATAATTCTTATCATAAATCCACTCGCTTTTAGCCATATATCCACCTGACTTGAGGTAGTAGTTTCCTACCCAAGCATTTTGAACATAATTACCTGAAGCATCTAGGTAGAAGTAGGAATTATAGTTCTTATCGAAAATCCACTTACTGGTAACTTTGCTACCATTTTGGTAGTAGGACGAACCTGACCAGCCATCTTTTTGACTCGTTGTTGATTGGTTAGAAGTCTTTGGAGTTGAGGAAGCTGTTGTTTTACCAGTCAACTTCTTAACAGCCTCTTTAAACTCTTCTACAGTCCCCTTCCACTCTATGTAATTGGCACCAGACTTATTTTCAAGAGCTATATAATTTCGAGCAGTTTCTTCGAAATAAGATAATTCTGGAGTGGTTTTTGTAGCCCAAATAATGGGACGATTAGCAGTTCCCTTCCATCCTTTAAATACTTCTGAACCTTTTGGAACAAGAATATAATATTTAGCAGTTGGATTAAGCGTTTGTGTGTCAGCCTGCACTGTTTGCGCTGAAAAAGGTAGAACTCCTGCTGTGTCCACAAGAGAGACCAATCCAAATGTTGCAGCCGCTAGGCTAGTTACTAAAACTGTTTTTGACTTCATCATCAAAAATCTCCTTTAAAATTTTATTGTTTACGGTTACAGTATAGCATGCTATTTACCTTATTTACGAAAAGCGTATTTATATTTACCTTTATTGAAC
>NZ_JVRR01000057.1 GCF_001070715.1 Streptococcus pseudopneumoniae | reverse complement strand
AGGTTGCAGATAAAGCTGACGTGGTTTGAAGAGATTTTCGAAGAGTATTACATTGATAGTATAACCCCTCCCCTTAGGTCAGAGTCAAGCGTTTTTGCAAAATTTTTTACTTTCTCATAACATGAAAATGGTTTTCTTGACAGACCTTAGAAAACATGATAGGATAGTCAAGTCTATCAATCAAAAGAAACACTCACTTTGAGTACTGATGAGGCTATTTGCCAAGGGCAGTAGCTTTTTCTTTTGTAACACTAATTTTAGGAGTTTAACTATGTCTGAAAAATCGCAATGGGGTTCTAAACTGGGCTTTATCCTAGCATCTGCTGGTTCAGCAATCGGACTTGGAGCTGTTTGGAAATTCCCCTACATGACTGCTGCTAACGGTGGAGGAGGCTTTTTACTAGTCTTTCTCATTTCCACTATTTTAATCGGTTTCCCCCTATTGCTGGCTGAATTTGCTCTCGGCCGAAGTGCTGGTGTCTCAGCTATCAAAACCTTTGGAAAACTAGGCAAGAATAGTAAGTACAACTTTATCGGTTGGATTGGTGCCTTTGCCCTCTTTATCCTCTTATCTTTCTACAGCGTTATTGGAGGATGGGTCTTCATTTATTTAGGTATCGCTATCGGTAAAGCTCTCCACCTAGGCATTACCAATGACTATGCTCAGCTCTTTACCGATATTATTTCCAATCCAGTCATTGCCCTAGGAGCTCAAGCGGCCTTTATCCTATTGAATATCTTCATTGTATCACGTGGGGTTCAAAAAGGGATTGAAAGAGCTTCGAAAGTCATGATGCCTCTGCTCTTTATCATCTTTGTCGTCATCATTGGTCGTTCTCTCAGTTTGCCAAATGCCATGGAAGGCGTTCTCTACTTCCTAAAACCAGATTTTTCAAAACTGACCAGTTCTGGTCTCCTCTATGCTCTGGGACAATCTTTCTTTGCCCTCTCACTAGGGGTTACAGCCATGTTGACCTATGCTTCTTACTTGGACAAGAAAACCAATCTAGTCCAGTCAGGAATCTCCATCGTAGCCATGAACATCTCGGTATCCATCATGGCAGGTCTAGCCATTTTCCCAGCCATGTCAGCCTTCAATATCCAGTCTGAAGGGGGACCAAGCCTGCTCTTTATCGTCTTGCCTCAACTCTTTGACAAGATGCCTTTTGGAACCATTTTCTACATCCTCTTCCTCTTGCTCTTCCTCTTTGCGACGGTCACTTCTTCGGTCGTGATGCTGGAAATCAATGTGGGCAATATCACCAATCAGGATAACAGCAAGCGTACTAAATGGAGTGCCATTTTAGGAATCTTGACCTTTGTCTTTGGAATTCCTTCAGCCCTATCTTACGGTGTTATGGCGGATGCTCACATCTTTGGGAAGACCTTCTTTGACGCTATGGACTTCTTGGTTTCCAATCTCCTCATGCCATTTGGAGCTCTCTGCCTTTCACTTTTTACAGGCTATATCTTTAAAAAGGCTCTTGCAATGGAGGAACTCCATCTCGATGAAACAGCATGGAAACAGGGACTTTTCCAAGTCTGGCTTTTCCTTCTTCGTTTTGTCATTCCAATCATCATCATCGTGGTCTTTATCGCCCAGTTTATGTAATCAAAAAGGACTTGAGTAGTGAACTCAGGCCCTTTCTTATTTTATGGATGGCTAACAATCAATTCCAAACCTTGCCCTTCCAAAGTCCAAGATTCAACATCACTTGGTAGGATAAAGTGGCTACCTTTTTGGATTGGATAGTTTTTCCCATCAACAGTCAGTTGACCTTGACCAGCTAAGACACTCAATAAGCTGTAGTCAGCTGTCTTTTCAAAATCAACTTTTCCAGTAATTTCCCACTTGTAAACTGCGAAGAATTCATTAGAAACAAGTAAAGTTGAACGCAAGTCATTAGCCTTAACTGTAACAGGACGACTATTTGCTGGCTCACCAATGTTCAAGACATCAATGGATTTTTCAAGGTGAAGTTCACGCAAGTTACCCTTATCATCCTTACGGTCAAAGTCATAGACACGATAAGTGGTATCGCTAGACTGCTGGGTTTCAAGAATCAAGATACCTGCTCCGATAGCATGCATGGTGCCACTTGGCACATAGAAGAAATCTCCAGCCTTAACAGGTACTTTGGTCAACAAATCATCCCAGTTCTTATCCTCTATTTGCTGACGGAGTTCTTCTTTTGACTTGGCATTGTGACCGTAGATAATCTCTGAACCTTCATCCGCAGCGATAATGTACCAGCATTCTGTTTTTCCGAGTTCGCCTTCATGCTCTAATCCATAAGCATCATCTGGGTGAACTTGCACACTGAGCCAGTCGTTAGCATCCAGAATCTTAGTCAAAAGCGGAAATACAGGCTCAGGACGATTGCCAAACAATTCACGGTGCTCTGTATACAAAGTAGCAAGATCTGTTCCTTCAAAGCGACCATTGGCAACTTTAGAGACTCCATTTGGATGGGCTGAGATGGCCCAGTATTCCCCTATTTTTTCACTTGGGATGTCGTAGCCAAACTCATCACGTAGCTTGGTACCACCCCAAATTTTTTCTTGCATAACTGATTGTAAAAATAATGGTTCTGACATCATATTCTCCTGTCTGATTTTTCTCCCCTCATTATAGCAAAAAAAGAGTTCCAGTTGAACTCTTTTTCACATCTTATAAAGTAGGGAGAAGATTTTATAAAAATAGTGAATAAATGTGCTCTACTCAATGCTTGCACCATTGCTGGCAATGACATCCTTGTACCAGTAGAAGGATTTCTTCTTGCTACGTTTGAGGCTTCCATGACCAGCATTATCTCTATCCACATAGATAAAGCCATACCGCTTGTTCATTTCGCCTGTTCCAGCTGAAACCAGATCGATACAACCCCAAGTCGTATAACCAAACAAGTCAACCCCGTCTTGGTAAATTGCATCTCGCATAGCCTTGATATGAGCCTCTAAGTAAGCAATCCGATAGTCATCTGCTACATAACCATTCTCATCCGGTGTATCCATAGCACCGAGTCCATTTTCTACGATGAACATAGGCTTTTGGTAACGATCCCAGATGGCATTGAGGGTGATACGAAGACCAAGTGGGTCAATCTGCCATCCCCATTCTGAGGATTCAAGATAAGGATTTTTGAGAGAGGCAAAGACATTTCCAGCAGTTAATTCTTTAACTTCTGGATCCCCTGATGCCACTCGACTTGCATAGTAAGAGAAGGAAACAAAGTCAACAGTGTAATTCTTTAACAAATCTAAATCTTCTGTGGTCATTTCTATCTTGATTCCCTTATGTTCCCACTGTTTCTTGGCATAATTTGGGTATTCCCCACGCGCTTGAACATCAATGAAGAAGTAACTCTTGCGGTCTTCCTCCATGGCTGCCCAGTAGTCTCTCGGATGGGCTGTATTAGGATAGTATTGCCCTGCAGCCAACATACATCCCACCTTGTTTTCTGGGTCAATTTCGTGGGCAATCTTAGTCGCCATTGCTGAAGCCACCAACTCATGATGAGCCGCTTGGTATTTGACCTGTTCTTGATTTTCACCTTCTTCAAAACAGAGACCAGCTCCCATAAAGGGTGCATGGAGAATCATGTTGATTTCGTTAAAGGTAAGCCAATATTTGACCAAACCCTTATAGCGGGTAAAGAGTGTGCGACAAAGTTTTTCATAGAAGTCTAACATCCGACGATTGCGCCATCCACCGTACTCTTCAATCAAGTGCATAGGACAGTCGAAATGGGTAATAGTCACCAGAGGTTGGATCCCATACTTGTGGCACTCCTTAAATAAATCCTCATAAAAGGCTAGACCAGCTTCATTTGGCACTGTTTCGTCGCCCTTAGGAAAAATCCGAGTCCAAGCAATGGAAAGCCGGTAGGTCTTAAAGCCCATCTCTGCAAAAAGAGCAATATCTTCCTTGTAATGATGGTACATATCAATAGCTTGCTTGGCTGGGTAAAAATAGCCATCCTCAAACGAAAACATCTTTTTCTGACCTGTGATAATGGCTTCACGGTCAGGACCGATTGGAACAACATCCACGTTGGCCAATCCACGACCGTCTAAATTATAAGCACCTTCACATTGATTAGCTGCCGTAGCACCACCCCAGAGGAAACCATCTGGAAATTCTAGTCTTTCTGTCATCACTTTACCTCACTTGATTTATTACTTCTATTATACTAAAAAGGAGATAAAAAGTTTGAAACTATATGGATAATGATGTCCTGAGTTTGCTCACATGTACGAAAAAAAGACTGAAACCAGTCTTCTTTTTAAATCAATGCCGTAATAGCTGTTACTAAACCAAAAACGATACCTGGTGCATTGGCAGCTGCAAGTGGAATATCTCTTTCCTTCTTGAAAAGACCATAGTAAACCCAGAGACTACAGTTGATAGCTGCGACTAGGGGTTGAATGAAGTTGCCTTTTTGACCGGCAAGATTATCCATGATTTGTGGGAAATATGACACATACATCATAACAGACATAAAGGTAGCTGCCCAACCCAACACTTTCATTTGTTTTTCAGACATTTTCAAAACCTCTTTTATTCTTTTATACTTTCTATTTTATAATTTAATACAAAAATAAGCAAGACTCTAAGACTTTTATTATAAAAATGTAAACTATCACAGTCTTGTGATAAGAAACAGACCGGATTGCTCCGATCTGTTTGATCCATAAAATGTAAAAATGAATAGCTCTTGTCAATCAATGGATAGATTGATTGATAGTTTGATTGATTATCAGCAAGCCGTAGTTAATTATGTCAGCAATATCTTCAAGACCGTGCAAAATAAAATTTCCTACAATCAAACCTATAATAATTGAACAGATAATCATGGTCACACAGATTAGATAAATATCCTTTTTTTGCATCTCTTTCCTCCTACTATCTATTCATGGAGATATTTCAATCCCAAGTTCCAGTGAAATAATAAAATCCACTTACAACAGCTGTTTAATCATATTTCTCCTTTCCATATCAGTCTTATTTTCTGCTGTTATATTTTTATTATAAGACTTTAAGAAAACGCTGTCAACTATTTATATGCAATTTCTTTATATATGCAATTTCTTTATATAAAAAGACCGGATTGCTCCGATCTTTCAATAGTTCATATTCTCACATTCTGTTTTAAAAATAGCTAAGGTTAACGTCAAATGACTACGCGACCTATTTCATACGATAAAAATCAATCACTAGACCAGCAGGGCCTTTAACTAATAAGGACTCTGTTCCCCAATCCGTTTCACAAATACCGTGTAAAATCTCGACACCAAGCTCTTTTAAACGTTGGTAATTCTGATTTAGATCCTCAACCTCGATATGAAGAATGATTCCTGACTGAAAATCTTCCAAAGGAATCAAATGATTTTGGGACAACATCAGACAGTGACTGCCAATCGTAAACTGAGCAAAACTGTCATCAACATAATCGGACTTTTTATCCAAAATACGCTCCAAGTCAGCACAGACTTGGGGAACATTTGAAACGATAATATCTAATTGATTTAAATCCATTTACTATCCTCCATAAAAAGACCGGATTACTCCGATCTTTTCAAGTTTCTCTCTATGAAAATCAAAGAATAAACAAGGTGAAACCAAGTTTGATGGCAAATATTTGCTCATCAAACTACGAAAAATCCTTTGGGACTTTTTCTAGGCTCCACACTAGATTCCATCATTGAAATTTATGGTTTCAATGATGGAATCGTCGGCAGTAAGCTAATAAAGAAGTCTATAAATTTATCTTTGATTTTCGACGAGAGGAATTATTTAATTGCACGTGATTGCAATCCTTCTTCTTCCAAGAAGAGACGGAATGGTACGAGTTCTTCTGCTTCGTATTTTTCTTTGAAGGCTTTGATTGCTTCTTCTGAGTGAAGTTTTGGATCCAATTCAAGTACTTCTACTGGAAGTGGACGGTGTGGAGTGATGCGAGCATCGATCACAACAGTTTTACCTTCTTTGTTGAGTTTAACAGCTTCTGCAACAACTGCATCGATGTCTTCGATACGGTCAACTGTAAATCCTACAGCACCTTGCGCTTCAGCGATTTTCGCATAGTCAGCATTAGGGAAGTCACAACCAAACAAGTGTTTGTTTGTGTCTTCGTATTTGTCCTTGATGAAGGCATATTTACCATTTGAGAAGACAACGTTGATAACTGGAAGGTCGTATTGAACGTTTGTGATAACGTCTGGGTAGCACATGTTGAATGCACCGTCACCCATGATGTTCCATACTTGGCGATCTGGATTGTCTTTCTTAGCAGCGATACCACCAGGAAGGGCAATACCCATTGTCGCAAAGAGTGGAGATGTACGCCACATGTTCTTAGGTGTCATGTGAAGGTGACGAGTAGATGTTTGAGTAGTGTCACCTACGTCGATTGAGTAGATAGCGTCTTGATCAGCATGTTTGTTGATTGCATTGTAAACTTGGTACAATTGCAATTCACCCTCAGTTTTACCTTCGAGTTTGTTCATGTAATCACGCCAGTTTTGGTTGTTCTTAACGTTTGCACGCCACCATGGAGTAGATTCAACTGGGTTCACTTTGTCAAGGATAGCTTTAGCTGCTTGACCTGCGTCACCAAGGATTGAAGCGTCAAGGGCATGACGTTTACCAAGTTTGTAAGGATCGATATCAACTTGGATGAATTTTTCAGTGTTCTTGAATGCTTCGTAAACTTCAGCAAATGGGAAGTTTGAACCAAGGAAAAGAACTGTGTCTGCTTCAAAGACCACTTCGTTGGCTGGTTTCCAACCAACACGGTAAGCAGAACCTGTCAAACCTTCATAGTTCCATTCGAAAGCTTCAAAGTTTTTACCAGTTGTGATGATTGGTGCTTTGATTTTACGTGACAATTCAGTAATCACTTCACCAGCTTTAACACCACCGTAACCAGCATAGATAACTGGACGTTCAGCATTGTTCAAGATTTCAACAGCTTTGTCGATTTCAACTTCGTTCAAAGCAGGAGCGATAAATGAACGCTCGTATGAACCTGATCCATAGTATGAGTTTTCATCGATTTCTTGGAAACCGAAGTTTACTGGGATTTCAACAACAGCTGGACCTTTTTTAGAAACTGCAGCACGGCAAGCTTCGTCGATTACTTTTGGCAATTGCTCAGCGTAAGCTACACGTTTGTTGTAAACAGCGATACCGTTGTACATTGGGTTTTGGTTCAATTCTTGGAAAGCATCCATGTTGAGTTCGTTAACTGGACGTGATCCAAGGATCGCTAGGAATGGAGTGTTATCCATAGCTGCATCGTAAACACCGTTAATCAAGTGAGTCGCACCTGGACCACCTGAACCAACTGCAACCCCGATTGAGCCACCGAATTTAGCTTGCATAACCGCTGCAAGAGCACCTGTTTCTTCGTGGCGAACTTGCAAGAAGCGGATATCTTTTTCTTCAGCCAAAGCGTCCATCAATGAGCTGAGTGTTCCTGATGGGATACCGTAGATTGTGTCTACGCCCCATGTTTTCAATACGTTAAGCATTGCTGCAGATGCAGTAATTTTCCCTTGAGTCATAGTGATAACTCTCCTTCAAATATTTTTAAATCTACTAAAAAAGGTTTCATATAGTTTTTGAAAACGTTTCAGTAAATTTTTACATTACTAATTTACCACATTTAGTTCGACTTTACTAAGAATCTGCTCAGAAGTTTTTATTCTCTATTACAGTACAGTCTGAAAACGTTTTTAGTTTCTGTTTTATAATACTCAATGAAAATCAAAGAACAAATTAGAAAGCTAGCCGCAGGTTGCTCAAAGCACAGCTTTGAGGTTGCAGATAAAGCTGACGTGATTTGAAGAGATTTTCGAAGAGTATTAAAAGCGAGCAAGCTCGCTTTTAATCTATTTTACTAAAGTTTAGCAGAAGGGAACTGGTCAGAACGGATACAGAACTAAAGGCCATGGCTAGACCTGCCAGTTCTGGATTGAGAGCCAGTCCAACACCTGAAAAGACTCCTGCAGCTATCGGAATTCCGATGACATTGTAGATAAAGGCCCAGAAAAGATTGAGCAGAATACGATGAAAGGTTTTCTTACTCATGTCGAAGGCACGAACCACTCCTAGGAGGTTATTGGTTGTCAACACCAAATCTGCTGACTCGATAGCGATATCTGTTCCAGCTCCCATAGCAATCCCCACATCTGCTACACTAAGAGCAGGAGCATCATTGATGCCATCACCAACAAAGGCTACTTTTCCTGACTGTTGCAGTTTATGAATTTCATGGGCTTTTTCTTCTGGTAAGACACCTGCAATGACCTCTTCGATTCCGATTTGATCGGCAATAGCACGCGCCACACCTGCATTGTCTCCTGTCAGCATGACTGTTTTAAGACCTCGTTTTTTCAACTGACTGATGGCAAGCTTAGCATTTTCCTTAGGAATATCTTGCAAAGCAAGCAAGCCTTTGATTTCATTGTCCACAGCTAAGAACACAACTGTCTTAGCTTCTTTTTCCAGTTCTTCTAGTTTTTCTTGATAAATGCTAGAAATATCCATGCCATCCAGCATTTTAGCATTTCCAAGCAAAACTTGTTTTCCATTGATTTGCCCTGAGACACCTTTTCCGTGCAAGGCTTGGAAATTTTCAACAGTGTGAAGCTCAAGTCCAATTTCAGTCGCTCGCTTGACAATGGCCTCAGCCAGTGGGTGTTGAGAAGCTTCTTCCAAGGAAGCTGCCAATCCAAGCACTTCTACTTCGTCGCCGATGATATCTGTGACCACAGGTTTCCCTTCCGTCAAGGTCCCTGTCTTATCAAAGACAATAGTTTGAACTTTCTGGATTTCCTGTAGAACCATTCCATTTTTGAGGAGAACTCCCATCTTGGCACTGCGTCCTGTCCCTACCATAAGGGCTGTCGGTGTTGCAAGACCCAAGGCACAAGGGCAGGCAATAATCAGAACTGCTACTCCATAGAGAAGCGAAGACACAAAGCTCGCTCCAAGCACAACTACACTATCCCTGAGCAAGACGAACCAAACCCAAAAGGTCACAATTCCTAAAATAACAACTGCTGGGACAAAAATCCCTGAAATCTTATCCGTCAAGTCCTGAATCGGCGCACGACTGGTTTGAGCTTTCTTCACAAAATCCACAATCTGAGCCAAAACAGTCTCTGAACTAACTTTTTCTGCTCTAAAAACAAGTGTTCCACTATTATTGATGGTTGAACCAATGACGGTATCTCCAACTGTCTTGTCCACAGGCAGACTCTCACCTGTCACCATGGATTCATCAATACTGGACACACCTTCGACTACGACACCATCAACAGCAATCTTTTCACCGGGACGCACTCGAATCAGGTCACCTACCTTGACTTGTTCCAAGGGGACTTGAACATAGTTATCCTCACGCAAGACTTCTGCTGTTTTAGCCTGCAAGTCAAGTAATTTCTCCACAGCTTGGGAAGTATTTTTCCGCATTTTCTCCTCAAAAACGGCTCCCATAAGAACGAAGAAGAAGATAAAGGCAGCACTTTCAAAGTAAACGGGGAGACCAGCGAAGAGGGCAACTAAGCTATAGAAATAGGCTACTAGGGTTCCCAGCGCAACCAAGGTATCCATGTTGGCATTGTGCTTTTTAAAACTAGCCCAAGCACTTTGGATATAAGGACCACCTGCTACTAGCATAATCGGTGTTGTGGCTAAAAAGGTTCCCCAACGCATAACTTGGTGACTAATTCCTCCTGTCGACATCCCAATCATGAGAATCACAAGAGGCACAGTAAAGATACTAGTAATACAAAAACGCTGTAAAAGTGATAGAGATTTTCGAGTCTTCTCAACGACTGTATAGCTTCCTTTTTGCATCTTCATGCCACAAGAAAATTCATGTTGACCTAATTCTTGAGGTGTAAAATGAATAACTTTCTCTTCGTCTACGCCGATTGGTTCTAAGATACCTTCTTCTTCAAAAAGAATTTCCTTATAACAGTTTGAAGGAGTGGCGCGATGAAAGGTAATCTCAGCTGGAATTCCCTTTTGAAGCTGGATATGGGCTGGATGATAGCCTTTGTCTGCCGTGATACGGATTTTTTGAACACCATTTTCAAGACTTGCTTTTACAATTTCAGTCATATCATTCTCCTATTCTACAATCATCTTACCGTGCATCATATTCATACCACAAGCAAAGCCAAATTCTCCAGCTTGCTCAGGTGTGATTTCCACTACATACTCTTCCCCCATTGGCAGGTCCGCATGTACACCAAAATCTGGAAAAACAATTTGGTCCAAACATGGTGAAGGATCCTTACGGTCAAAGACAATGCGGGCTGGCACTGATTTCTTGAGGATAATCAACTCAGGCGTATAGCCCCCCATGACCTCCACTCGAATCTCTTGGTAGCCCTTTTTTTGCTGGGCCTTTTGTCCAGATTTTTCAGGCTTTTTGAAAAACCAAAACAAGATAAACGCGATAAGGGCAATACAAATAATGGTTACAATACTATTCAACATGACATCTCCTTTACATACAATTACATCTTACTTCTGTTACAGCACTTGATTTCTTCTTAGAAATCACAGCTTCCAAGTCTTCTAAGTCAGCCAAAGTAAAATCACATTCAGCAATCAAATCAGCCAACAAGTTCTTAATCCTACGGGAACAAACCTTGTCCTTGATGTCTTGGACAAGTAAATCCCGACTTTGGTCCAAAGTTAAAAGGGCTGAATAAACAAAAGACTTGCCTTCTTTTTTCCGAGTCAAACACTCTTTCTCAACCAAACGAGCCAAAAGAGTTTGAATGGTTGACTTGGACCAGTCGAACCGCTCCGCCAGAACCCTGATCAAATCCGTACTGGTCTGCTCTCCTTGCATCCAAATAATCTTCATGACCTGCCATTCTGCATCTGAAATCTGCATAATCACACCTCCTAAATCTACATTTGTCGATTACAGTTATTAGTATACTATCAAAATCTACATTTGTCAATCATAAAAATCGAATTTTTCTCTTTTTTTAAAATCTTCATTTCAAAAGTGTTTAAAACACAAGGAAAAACCTCCACATTCAGTGGAGGCAATCATTTTATCAATACAATTTTAAGTCGCGTGGGTCAACTGGGAAGGTTGGGTTGTATGGGTTGTGACGGAGTTTGAAGTGTTTGACATCTTCAATAGTCTGAGTTCCAGATAACTGCATAACTGTCTTCAATTCTGCATTCAAGTGTTCAAAGACTTGGCGTACACCGACACTACCACCAAGGGCTAAGCCATAGATAACAGGGCGACCAATAGCTACCAAGTCTGCTCCTGAAGCCAAGGCTTTAAAGACATGTTGGCCACGACGAATACCAGAGTCAAAGACAATTGGTACGCGTTTGTCAACTGCTTCTGCTACTTCTTGAAGTGAATCAAATGCAGCTGGTCCACCGTCGATTTGACGACCACCGTGGTTGGTTACCCAGATACCAGAAGCTCCCGCAGCAAGCGAACGTTCAACATCCTCACGGCATTGTGGTCCCTTGACATACACAGGAAGTCCTGAGTATTCAGCGATAAATTCTACATCACGTGGAGACAAGCGTTGTTTAGCTGATTTGTAAACAAAGTCCATTGATTTTCCAGCACCTTCTGGCAGATATTCCTCAACAATCGGCATGCCAACTGGGAAGACAAAACCATTACGCTTATCCACCTCACGATTGCCCCCTACAGTTGCATCTGCCGTCAAGACAATCGCTTTATAACCTTCAGCCTTCACACGATCCATGATGTGGCGGTTGATACCGTCATCCTTACTAAAGTAAAACTGGAACCAATGTGGTGTCCCTTGAAGGGCTTCCGTAATTTCTGGAAGGTCTACAGTAGAGTAAGAGCTAGTTGTATAAAGAGAACCGAACTCATGCACACCACGCGCAGTCGCCACTTCACCTTGTTCATTTGCCAATTTATGAGCTGCAACAGGTGCCATAATGATTGGTGAAGACAATTTTTCGCCTGCAAATTCAATCTCTGTACTTGGATTTTCTACATTGCAAAGCGTATGCGGAACGATGAGTTTGTGGTTAAAGGCGCGGATATTCTCACGCAAAGTGAAAGTATCTTCCGCCCCACTAGCGATATAGCCAAATGCTGCTTTAGGAATCACTTGTTGCGCCATTGGCTCCAAATCATAGGTATTGATGAAATCTACATGACCTTCTGCATTGCTTGTTTTGTATGACATAAAATGCCCTCCTTGATAAGTAAGCGTTTACTTTGTATATTACAAAAATATCTTAACTCTTTTTTCAAAACTTTTCAAATATTTTGTTTGGAAATTTCAGAAATTGTAAGACAATGATAAAAAATCCTTATAACGGCAATAAAAAATAGATATTATCCAAAGGAGACTTTTAATGATACAATAACTGTATTATTCTTAGATAGGAGGTTCTATTTTTGGATTGGTCCATTGTTGAACAATATCTACCACTATATCAAAAGGCATTTCTTCTGACCTTGCATAT
The DNA here is from genome assembly GCF_001070715.1 of Streptococcus pseudopneumoniae. Classification (GTDB taxonomy): domain Bacteria; phylum Bacillota; class Bacilli; order Lactobacillales; family Streptococcaceae; genus Streptococcus; species Streptococcus pseudopneumoniae_H. The sequence goes on along the minus strand of NZ_JVRR01000057.1, from coordinate 19,119 downwards.
TGCAGTTTGGGGGATTCTGGGATCCTTTCTGCTCGGTTTAATCGTTAGTATCATCCGGCATTATCGAATCCCTGTTTTAGCGCAAATAGCGACAGCTTACATTGAATTGTCACGTAATACGCCCCTTTTGATTCAACTCTTCTTTCTCTATTTCGGTCTTCCTCGAATAGGGATTGTCCTATCTTCAGAAGTCTGTGCAACGCTGGGACTTGTCTTTTTAGGAGGCTCCTATATGGCAGAATCTTTCCGAAGTGGACTGGAAGCCGTCAGTCAAACCCAGCAGGAGATTGGATTAGCCATCGGTCTGACACCTGTACAGGTCTTTCGCTATGTGGTTCTGCCGCAAGCAACAGCGGTGGCACTCCCCTCTTTTAGTGCCAATGTCATTTTCCTCATCAAGGAAACCTCTGTTTTCTCAGCAGTAGCTTTGGCCGACCTCATGTACGTCGCCAAAGACTTGATTGGGCTCTACTATGAGACCGACATTGCGCTTGCTATGTTGGTAGTTGCTTACCTTATCATGTTACTACCCGTCTCACTGGTCTTTAGCTGGATAGAAAGGAGGCTCCGCCATGCAGGATTCGGGAATCCAAGTACTCTTTCAGGGAAATAATCTCCTGAGAATCATACAGGGATTGGGCGTTACGATTGGGATATCCATCCTGTCTGTCCTCTTATCCATGATGTTCGGAACAGTCATGGGAATCATCATGACCTCCCATTCTAGAATCATACGATTTTTAACACGATTGTATCTGGAATTTATCCGTATCATGCCCCAGCTGGTGCTACTTTTCATCGTTTACTTTGGCTTGGCTCGAAACTTTAATATCAATATCTCAGGCGAGACTTCTGCTATTATCGTTTTTACCCTCTGGGGAACAGCTGAAATGGGGGACTTGGTTCGTGGAGCCATCACTTCCCTACCTAAGCATCAGTTTGAAAGTGGACAGGCGCTAGGTTTGACAAACGTTCAACTTTACTACCACATTATCATCCCACAAGTCTTGAGAAGATTACTTCCACAAGCCATCAATCTTGTCACTCGGATGATTAAAACTACTTCCTTGGTCGTTTTGATTGGGGTTGTTGAAGTGACCAAGGTTGGACAACAAATCATCGATAGCAATCGCTTGACCATCCCAACCGCTTCCTTTTGGATTTATGGAACCATTCTAGTCTTGTATTTCGCAGTCTGCTTCCCTATTTCCAAACTATCCACTCACCTAGAAAAACATTGGAGGAACTAAATGTCTGAAACTATCTTAGAAATCAAGGAACTCAAAAAATCCTTCGGAGACAATCCCATCCTCCAAGGTCTATCCCTGCAAATCAAAAAAGGAGAAGTTGTGGTCATCCTAGGGCCATCTGGTTGTGGAAAAAGTACCCTCCTTCGTTGCCTCAACGGCTTAGAAAGTATTCAAGGTGGAGATATTCTTCTGGATGGTCAGTCTATCGTTGAAAATAAAAAAGACTTTCACCTAGTTCGCCAAAAGATTGGTATGGTCTTTCAAAGCTATGAACTCTTTCCCCATCTGGATGTCCTTCAAAACCTCATCCTAGGCCCTATCAAGGCTCAGGGACGCGACAAGAAAGAAGTAACGAAAGAAGCCTTGCAACTACTGGAACGTGTCGGTTTGCTAGATAAACAACATAGCTTTGCTCGTCAATTATCTGGTGGACAGAAGCAACGGGTTGCAATTGTCCGTGCCCTCCTCATGCATCCAGAAATCATCCTTTTTGACGAAGTGACTGCTTCGCTGGATCCAGAAATGGTGCGTGAGGTTCTGGAACTCATCAACGACTTGGCCCAAGAAGGCCGCACCATGATTTTAGTAACCCATGAAATGCAGTTTGCCCAAGCCATTGCCGATCGGATTATCTTCCTAGACCAAGGGAAAATTGCTGAAGAGGGAACGGCTCAAGCCTTCTTTACCAATCCTCAAACTAAACGAGCCCAGGAATTTTTAAACGTCTTTGACTTTAGCCAATTTGGCTCATATCTATAAAGGAGATTTTTATGAAACTACTCAAACCACTCTTAACTGTTTTGGCACTTGCCTTCGCCCTTATCTTTGTCACAGCTTGTAGCTCAGGTGGAAATGGTGGTGCATCGTCAGGTAAAACCACTGCCAAGGCTCGCACAATTGATGAAATCAAAAAAAGCGGTGAGCTACGAATCGCCGTATTTGGGGACAAGAAACCGTTTGGTTACGTTGACAATAACGGTTCCTACCAAGGTTACGATATCGAACTTGGGAACCAACTGGCCCAAGACCTTGGCGTGAAGGTCAAATACGTTTCAGTCGATGCTGCCAACCGTGCGGAATACTTGATTTCAAACAAGGTAGATATTACCCTTGCCAACTTTACAGTAACTGACGAACGCAAGAAACAAGTTGATTTTGCCCTTCCATATATGAAAGTTTCTCTTGGAGTCGTATCGCCTAAGACCGGTCTTATTACAGATGTCAAACAATTAGAAGGCAAAATCTTGATTGTTACAAAAGGAACGACCGCTGAAACTTATTTTGAAAAGAATCATCCAGAAATCAAACTCCAAAAATATGACCAATACAGTGACTCTTACCAAGCCCTTCTTGACGGACGTGGAGATGCCTTCTCTACTGACAATACTGAAGTCCTAGCTTGGGCGCTTGAAAATAAAGGATTTGAAGTAGGAATTACTTCCCTCGGTAATCCAGATACCATTGCGCCAGCAGTTCAAAAAGGCAACCAAGAATTGCTAGACTTCATCAATAAAGATATTGAAAAATTAGGCAAAGAAAACTTCTTCCACAAGGCCTATGAAAAAACACTTCATCCAACCTACGGTGACGCTGCTAAAGCAGATGATCTAGTTGTTGAAGGTGGAAAAGTCGACTAATACTCTTCGAAAATCTCTTCAAACCGCGTCAACGTCGCCTTGGATTATATATGTGACTGACTTCGTCAGTCTTATCTACAACCTCAAAGCAGTGCTTTGAGCAACCTGCGACAAGCTTCCTAGTTTGCTCTGTGATTTTCATTGAGTATAATACTCAATGAAAATCACAAAAAGAAATCAGGTAATCCTAGTGACTACCTGATTTTCTATGTTTTAAGCATTTTGCCAATTTTCTTGGTCTTCTTTAAAGCGTTTTAGAAGATCGAGTCCTTCTGGTGTGATATAGCCTTCTTCTTGGGCTAGATGGATAAGCTCGCTATAGTTTGAAAGTGTTACCAATTTCACACCAGCATCCGCAAAGTTCTTATCTGCTTTTGGCAATTGGTAACTGAAAATCGCTACTACTCCAAGCACCTCTGCTCCTTCTCGTTTAGCAGCTGCTACTGCTTCAAGAACAGAACCACCAGTTGAAATAAGATCTTCAACCACTACCATTTTTTGACCTTGAGCTACGCGACCTTCGATTTGGTTACCAGCACCGTGGTCTTTTGGTTTGCTACGGATGTAGGCAAATGGCAAGTTCATCTTATCAGCAATAATAGCTCCATGTGGAATTCCTGCTGTTGCAGTTCCTGCAATCACTTCAACCTCTGGAAAGGCTTCTTTAATAGCATCCACAAAACCATTTTCAATTAGTGTACGAGTTTCTGGATAGGCTAGTGTCACACGGTTATCAGTGTAAATCGGTGACTTGATGCCAGATGCCCAAGTGAAAGGCTCCTCTGGTTTGAGGTAAACGGCTTGAATTTTCAAGAGGTGGCTAGCGATATCTTTAGCAAGTGTCATGGTCTTCTCCTTTTATTTTTATAATCTATTTCTTTAATTCTAGTCTTGGTTCCATTCATCCTTGATGGCATGATAAGCTGCAACAGGATCTTCAGCTTGAGTAATGGGACGTCCCACCACGATATAGTCACTACCGATTTGATAGGCCTCTGCTGGCGTCATCACGCGTTTTTGGTCTCCAACAGCAGCTCCCTGAGGACGAATTCCTGGCGTTAAACAGATAAAATCTGGATTGGTAGCCTGCTTGATGACTTCCACTTCCTGAGCTGAGCAAACAACACCATCCAAACCCGCTTCAGCTGTCTTCTTAGCATAATGAATGACAGATTCTTGCAGGCTGGTTTGGATATTTTGAAAATCCTTCATCTGAGCTTCTGATGTTGATGTGAGCTGAGTGACTGCAATCAATTTAGCTTGAATTCCAAGACCTTCACGCGCAGCCTTCATCATCTCTACACCGCCAGCCGCATGAACATTGGTCATATCCACACCAAGCTGAGATAAGACCTTCATAGCTGATTTGACTGTATTAGGAATGTCATGCAGCTTGAGATCCAAAAAGACACTGTGACCCAGATCTTTCAAGTAAGACACAGTCTCAGGCCCTGTTGCGTAATAAAGCTCCATCCCTACCTTTAGATAAAGGCTTTCTTCTGCTGGAAAAAGAGCTAAGAATTCCTTGACTGCCTCAAAACTAGGAAAATCAAGAGCAATGACTGGACGATGTTCTCGCATAGGTTTCTCCTTTTACCTTTGCTAGTGAGAGAGTCTGGGCAACAGAAATCACGAAAAAAGGAACCTGCCAACAGCAAGGTTCCACGAAAAATGGGTAGTCTCCACCCTTTCACCGTCTAACCTTAGCTGCCTCTCTGGACTGCTTTAAAGGTTTTCTATTATTCTATTATTTCTACTAGCACTTGTCAAGTAAAAACATGATTTAATCAACCCCATTCCCTACATCTCAGATTACTTTTTCAGAATATACTTTTTCTTACTGCCATTTTTCTTTTTATCCCAACTTTTATCCCAAGTTTTCGAATTGCTAAATATAGCTACGCAAATATTTGCAAATATAAAGTTTCCTATCACCAAATATATAGACTCAGTTGTTAGGTATTGTCGATCCAAACCATCCTTTAGATAAAATAGTATATATGTTTGCTGAACAGTCAAAAAAGTTGGCCAGAAACTTTTTTTGAAAAAAGTAGACACTTTCATTATTTGTTACCGCTTTCTGTAAGGTTAAACTTAGTATACTACTAGACAAGAAAATAAGCAACTAATACTCTTCGAAAATCTCTTCAATCCACGTCAACGTCACCTTGTCGTACTCAAGTACAGCCTGCGACTAGTTTACTAGTTTGCTCTTTGATTTTCATTGAGTATAAAATAGAAAATATAGGGCTGTAAAAACTGACTTCTATATAAAAAACGAACCAGCTTGACTGATTCGTTTCGTGACTGCTAACTGCTACTTCCGATACATTTTAAACTGTAGGAAGAGGTCGCTATATTTACCTGTCCATTTATGGTCAAATTTCTCATAAACTTCTAAGTGTTTCATGGTTTCAGCATCTGGATAGAAAGCTTTGTCTTCTTTTGTTTCTTCTGGGAGCAATTCCTTAGCTGGTAGGTTTGGTGTTGAATAGCCGACATACTCCGCATTTTTAAGAGCATTTTCAGGTTTCAACATAAAGTTGATAAAGGCATAGGCTGCATCTTGGTTTTTGACTGTTTTGGGAATGACCATGTTGTCAAACCAAAGGTTGCTGGCCTCAGTCGGTACCACATAGCGTAGATTTTCATTTTTCTCCAGCATTTGGCTGGCTTCACCAGAGAAGGTCACGCCGATAGCAGCGTTGTTCTGAATCATGTATCCCTTCATCTCATCCGCCACAATAGCCTTGATATTTGGAGTCAGTTTATAGAGCTTATCTACTGTCTCTTCCAACTGCTGTTGATTTTTAGAGTTAAGGCTGTAGCCGAGGGAATTGAGCCCCAGACCCAGCACCTCACGCGCCCCATCAAAAAGCATGATAGAGTTCTTATAGTCTGGCTTCCAGAGATCATCCCAATGCTCAGGCGCTGCATCTACCATGGTTTCATTGTAGACAATTCCCAAGGTTCCCCAGAAGTAAGGGATGGAGAATTTATTACCCGGGTCAAAGGACTGGTTGAGGAACTCTGGTCCGAGATTTTCAAGCCCTTCAAGTTTTGAATAGTCAAGCGGTACTAAGAGGTCTTCGTCCTTCATCTTGTTAATCATGTATTCACTTGGAATAGCAATATCATAAGTCGTTCCACCCTGCTTGATCTTGGTATACATGGCTTCGTTGGAGTCAAAGGTCTCGTACTGGACTTGGATGCCTGTTTCTTCTGTGAATTGCTCCAAGAGTTCTGGATCGATATAGTCTCCCCAGTTGTAGATAACCAGTTTTTGACTATCTCGGCTATTGATCTTACTATCTAAATGCGTCGCAATTCCCCACAAGACCAGGATGATGGCTACAATTCCTGCTAAAAATGAATAGAGTTTTTTCATGCTTGCTCCTCCTTCTCGCGTGAGATAAAGTAATATCCAACCACTAGGATAATACTAAAGAGAAAGACAAGGGCAGACAGGGCATTGATCTCTAAGGAAATCCCTTTGCGAGCACGAGAGTAAATCTCGACTGACAAGGTTGAAAAGCCATTCCCCGTTACAAAGAAGGTCACGGCAAAGTCATCTAACGAATAGGTGAAGGCCATGAAATAACCTGCAATGATGGACGGAGTCAGATAAGGAAGCATGATTTCCTTGAACATCTGAAATTGACTGGCACCAAGATCATAGGCCGCATGAATCATGTCATCGTTCATTTCCTTGAGACGTGGCAAGACCATCAAGACCACGATAGGAATGGAAAAGGCCACGTGACTAGATAGAACGGTCACAAAGCCAAGTGAAAACTTGAGTTGAGTGAAGAGAATCAAGAAGCTGGCACCAATCATAACGTCAGGCGCAACCATGAGGATATTATTGAGTGAAAGAAAGGCTTCTTGGTATTTCTTACGAGACTGGTAGATGTAAATGGCACCAAAAGTCCCGATAATAGTCGCAATCAAGGCTGACAGAAAGGCCAAGAAAAAGGTCTGAGTCACAATCAACATAAGGCGACCATCGCCAAACATGGTTTTAAAATGGCTCAAGCTAAAGCCGGTAAAGCTGTTCATGTCGTTGCCTGCGTTAAAGGCGTAACCAATCAGGTAAAAAATAGGTAGGTAGAGGACAAGAAAGACCAGTCCCAGATAAAGGTTGGCAAATTTTTTCATCGTTCTCTCCTTTCCTTGGTCACCCACATGGTGATGAACATGGTCAAGATGAGAATTACACCGATGGTTGAACCCATACCGTAGTTGTCATTGGTTAGGAAATTCTGTTCAATAGCCGTTCCCAGCGTAATAACACGGTTCCCACCAATCAAACGGGTCAGCATGAAGAGACTCAAGCTGGGGATAAAGACAGACTGAACTCCACTTCGCACGCCGTTTATAGACAGAGGGAAGATGACATGACGGAAGGTCTCCCACTTGGTCGCACCAAGGTCGTAGCTGGCATTGATGAGATTGTTATCCATATCGTCCAAGACATTGAAAATCGGCAAAATCATAAAGGGAAGCTCGATGTAGCTTGCGACAAAGATAAAGGAGAAATCGGTAAAGAGCAACTGCTGTGAACCAATTCCGATAAATTCCAAGAATTGGTTAATAGAGCCATTTTGACCAAAAATCCCGATAAAGGCATAGGCCTTGAGGAGCAAATTGATCCAGGTTGGCAGGATAATCAGCATGAGCCAGAGTTGACGGTGCTTGAGACGAGTCAAAAAGAGGGCTGTTGGATAGCTGATAAGAAGCGTCACCAGTGTCACAATCCCTGCATAGAGTACTGAGTTGAAACTCATTTTAAGATAGGTCAAGTTTTGTGACGCAAAGTAGGACTTATAATTTTCTAAACTGAACTGGCCTTCAATATTGAAAAAGGATTGACCGAAAATCAAGACCAAGGGTGCCAGGACAAAGAGGGCAATCCAAAGCATGTAGGGCACTACAAAGAGTTTAGAGCTTGTTTTCTTCATCTCTTTCCTCCTCGATTGCATTGATCAGACCTGCTTCTTGCTCTTCGATTTCCACGTATTCTTCGATACGGGCATCGAACTCTTCTTCAGTTTCATTGAGGCGCATGATATGGATGTCTTCTGGCTCAAAGTCCAAACCGATTTCCTCACCCACAATGGCCTTACGAGTCGAATGGATCATCCATTCATTTCCAAGTTCGTCATAGGCAATAATCTCGTAGTGAACCCCACGGAAGAGCTGGGTATCGACCTTAACTTGGAGCTTTCCTTCTTCAGGAAGGGTAATGCGCAAATCCTCTGGACGAATAACGACCTCAACAGGTTCATTTGGCTTCATCCCTCCATCGACCGCTTCGAAGCGTTTGCCGTTAAACTCAACCAAGTAGTCCTCAATCATGGTTCCTGGCAAGATATTTGACTCACCGATAAATGTCGCAACAAAATGGTTAATTGGCTCATCGTAGATGTCCACAGGTGTTCCTGACTGGACAATCTCACCATCATTCATAACGAAAATCCAGTCACTCATGGCCAGTGCTTCTTCCTGATCGTGAGTGACAAAGACAAAGGTAATGCCCAATCGTTGTTGCAATTCACGGAGCTCGTACTGCATGTCTGTTCTTAATTTCAAGTCCAGCGCTGACAAGGGCTCGTCCAACAAAACCACACGAGGTTGGTTGATGATGGCACGGGCAATAGCCACACGCTGACGTTGTCCTCCAGAAAGTTTACGAATGGAACGTTTTTCGTAACCTTCCAACTGAACCATCTTGAGAACTTCCGCTACGCGTTGCTCAATTTCTTTCTTGTCAATCTTACGCAAGCGGAGTGGAAAGGCAACATTTTCAAACACATTCATATGTGGAAACAAGGCATAGGATTGGAAGACCGTATGGACGTCTCGCTTGTTGGTTGGGATATCATTGATGCGGACACCGTCCAGCAAAATATCTCCTGTCGTCGCATCCAGTAAACCTGCAATGATGTTTAGGATGGTTGATTTCCCTGAACCAGATGCGCCTAAAAGAGTGTAGAATTTCCCTTCTTGCAACTCAAAGTTAATGTCTTTGAGAACCTTGGTGTTGCTGTCTTCAAAAACTTTTGAGACGTTTTTGAATTCAATAATTGGTTTTTTCAATTGTCATTTATCCCTTCTTTTTCATAGATTAACAGATCAGGGCTCTGTCAGGCCGCTACTACCTCGTGTAGGAGATTGAACTGCCTACATTCTTCTGCACTAACGATAGGCTTTCACCCCCTTTCCATGACATAGCAGCAGCTTTTCAAATACAGCTTCTTACTTGCTTTCACCTAAAATACGGACTTCTCTCTCAAGAGTAACGCCAGAGTGTTCCTTGACTTTTTCGATAACAGACTCAATCAAGTCTTCGTAGTCTTTGGCCGTTCCATCTGCAACATTGATCATAAATCCTGCGTGCTTTTCAGACACTTCTACGCCACCGATACGATAGCCTTTCAAGCCAGCTTCTGAAATTAACTGACCTGCAAAATGCCCGACTGGACGCTTAAAGACCGAGCCACAAGATGGATATTCTAAAGGTTGCTTGAGTTCACGGAGATGCGTCAAGCGGTCCATTTCTTGCTTGATAACCTGATGGGTTCCTGGAGCAAGGGCAAATTTAGCTGACAAGACAATTGCACCAGACTCCTGAATGGCTGAATAGCGGTAACCAAAAGCCAAATCCTTGACAGACAGGGTCTCGATTTCTCCATCCTTAGTCAAGACCTTACAAGACTGCAAGATGTGGGCAATCTCGCCACCATAGGCACCCGCATTCATAAAGACAGCACCACCAACGCTTCCAGGAATGCCACAAGCAAACTCAAAACCAGTCAAACTATGACGAAGGGCAATGCGAGTTGTTTCAATCAAGTTAGCACCAGCTTCTGCTTCAATAGTATAGCCATCAACAGAAACATTATTGAGCTTGTCACACAAGATGACAAATCCACGAATCCCACCATCACGAACGATGATGTTGCTGGCATTCCCAAGAACCATCCAAGGGATATTTTCTTGATTGGCAAATTTAACAACGCGCGCCAACTCAAAACGATTTCGTGGAAAGACCAAATAATCGGCCTCTCCACCTACTTTTGTATAACTATAGCTATGCAAGGGTTCCTTAAAACGGATATCAATCCCTTCTAAGATTTCAAGCATTTTTTCTCTTACAGACATGTCACTCTTCCTTTTACAAAATTCATTCCATTATACCATTTTTAGAGACATTTGACGACCATAAAAAGACCTTGTTTGGATTTTGCATAAGAAAAAGAGGTTTCCCCCTTTTCTTATGATTTTTTACAAAAGATTGCCTTGGTTCCATAGGCAACCAGAACGAGCTCAAGTGCTAGGACAACTTCCACCAAGACAGGATTGGTCAACCAGCCAACTTGGACTAGAGATGGTGCCAGATCAAAGAAGGCATGTAGGCCATAGGCTGCTAGGAGATAAATCCATTTCTTCTGGCAAACAGCTTGGTAAACCCAAACAGTCAAGAGTAATTGGAAACCTAGGGCCAAGATTCGCTCAAAACCAAGCAAATAAATCTGCCAGACTGATAGCGACTGGATAGTTTTCAACATATTTTCAGACAGCAATTGCATGACCTGTGGATTCTGCGTTTGAACTGCTGAGAGAACGATGTAGAGATTGAGCAAACTAGCAAGGCCTAGGAAAATCAATTCCAAGCCACCATGCCCCAGTCCATAGGCCAAGGCATCTGCCTTTTCCAAACTTCTCTTTTTCTCCAACCATTTGAAGAAAACAAGACGAGCAGTTTCCTCAAAAAATGCTGCCATGGCTAGGCCATAGATGATATAGACAAGCGGATGATCTTGCAAGAGGGCAATACTACCGTCTTTTTGAGGATGCAAAACTAAGATATGCACCAGTTTTTCCAAAATCTGTGAAGAGACAAAGAAGGCTACGGCCCCCAAGCCCAAAACAGCTAAATTAATCTTGTATTTCTTTTTGGCATACCAAATGCTCCCTATCAAGAAAGCCAGCAACAGCACCATGGTAATGATAATATGAATGGTCATTTTCTTCTCCTATTCCGCCTTTTCAATATCTTTTTTCATCTCGTCAACATTGAACTTAGCAAACAAGTATTGACGGTCTTGGACTGGGAAACGTTGATCCAATTGGTCAACTGCTCCCACCTCGATAATTCCTTCCTTGATGACAAAGTCCATAACATGCCCACCGAAGGTCAAATCATCTGAGATGAAGTGCAGATGGTAACCTGCCACACTGACCCCATGGAAAATCTCTGGCGTCCAGAAACCAACGATAGTCCCCGCCACATTGTCACAACTATATTCCGGTTGATGCGTTGCGACCTCAGCAAACTTGGTATCTGGTGTCGACTTGGGAATCATGCGCACATGCATATGCGAAAATTCCCCACGAATCTTGATAGAGCGGAAAAGATTTTCCCCGTCATAATAAGACTCGATTCGCTCTTCCAATTCCTTGTCCGTCATCTCAAAGCGCTGGCGGAAAATGACCTCTGCCTGATGCGGTACCACTGCTGCGTAAGGAATAAGGGCATCTGGTGACACTTCTACAATTTCTGGCTGGTCTCCTGACCCTTTGGCCTGATAAGCCTTGCCATCCAAGACAATCAATTCTCCATCAATGGAATCCAAGGTTCCCAAACCAAGGTCACCATGCTCTAGCAATTCTCCTACTGTCATAGTCCCACCATAAAGGCCAGCCATCAAAGCTCCAAGGGTATTGTATTGAAATAATTTCACTGGTTCCTGCACGTTCTTATCCATTCACTTTCTTGTCTGTTATTCTATAAATGTTACTCCTAAGTATACCACATTTGCCCCTAGATGTGAACGATAGAAACACTTTAGACATTGCCAAGAAGGAAAAAAAAGGGTACAATGTAACAAAATCAAGGGAGGTCTGGAATGAAGAAACAAAGCAAGTACCAAGAGGTCGTATCTTATCTGAAAAATAGTATCGAGTCTGGACGCTTTCCGACGGGAAGCCGCCTGCCTTCTATCCGTCAACTGAGCCTTGACTTTCACTGTAGCAAGGACACTATTCAACGAGCCCTGCTGGAATTACGGCACGAACAATACCTCTATGCCAAGCCCCAGAGTGGCTACTATGTCCTAGAACAAGGGCAACACCAGGACCTAGAAATTGAGATTACCGACGAACATGCCAGCGCCTATGACGATTTCCGACTCTGTGTCAATGAAACCTTGATTGGTCGGGAAAACTACCTCTTCAACTACTATGAAAACCAAGAAGGTTTAGAAGATCTAAGACAGTCCATTAATAAACTACTCTTTGACCAAGCCCTCTACTGCAAGGCTGACCAACTGGTACTGACTTCTGGCACCCAACAAGCCTTATTTATTCTCTCTCAAATATCCTTTCCTAGCCAAGCCAAGGAAATCTTGGTGGAACAGCCGACCTACCATCGGATGAATCGCCTCTTGATTGCTCAGGGTCTGGACTATCAAACGATTGAACGAGGCATTGATGGGATTGACTTGGAGGAACTGGAAGGCCACTTCAAAACAGGAAAAATTAAGTTTTTCTATACCATTCCACGTTTTCACTATCCTCTGGGGCATTCCTATTCTGAGCAGGAAAAACGAGCTATTCTTGACTTAGCTGCCAAGTATGATGTCTATATCGTAGAGGACGACTATTTGGGGGATTTGGACTCTAAAAAAGGCCAGACCTTCCACTATCTAGATACAGAGGAGCGCGTCATTTATATCAAGTCCTTCTCAACCAGCCTCTTTCCAGCCCTGCGGATTACGGCACTCATTCTGCCAAATGCTATCAAAGAAGCCTTTGTGGCCTACAAAAATATCCTAGACTACGACAGCAACCTCATCATGCAAAAGGCCCTGTCACTCTATATTGACAGTCAATTATTTGAGAAAAATCGTCTAGCTCGCTTGTCCAATCAGGAAACTTACCAAAAACAAATCGAGGAAAGTTTAACCAAAACACCTTGCCCCCTTCCACATTTTCCCCTGCACGATGGCTTATTACTAGACCTGAGACAGTATCCTAAAATCGCCAGTCTCAAACACAGTCAGCTGAAATTGGACTTCTTTGAGGAGGCTTACTTGGATGCCTGCCCTTATCAATTTGCCAAGGTATCCTTAGAAAATCTGGAAAAGATTTTAAACTATTTAAAAGCAGAATTGGAATGACTTCCAACTCTGCTTTTTCTTATTCTTCAATTTCTGTTAGGGTTGCCGCTTTTTCAAGATATTTTTGGTAGGTGCCGTCATCCTTGAGTTTTTGGATGACCTTGTCCACAACTTCTTTCAAATCAGCACTATTTTTTCTAAGAGCAACTGCATTGGCTTCGCCGTCCTTCATCTTCAAGCTGACAGTTGCGACAGCTAAGTCAGCGTTTTTAGCAGCATAGCTAAGCGCAACAGGCTCATCCATGTGAACAGCATCTACTTTTCCAGCCTGTAATTCATTAACAGCTTCACCCATATTAGTTAGGGAAGTTAATTGAGCTTTTGGCAATTGTTCCTTGACCATTGATTCTGGAACAGTCCCTTTTTGGGCTGCAATATTAGCACTTTCAAGGCTAGTTAAATCCTTGTATTTTTCTACATCAGCCTTACGAACCAAGAAACTAATCTTGTTTTCATAGTAAGGGATTGAAAAATCAAAGACTTCTTTTCTCTCATCAGTAGCGCTAATTCCTGCAACCGCTAGGTCGGCCTTTCCAGTCTGAAGACTAGTCAAAACATTATCAAAACTCATGCTTGAGATTTCCAACTTCACCCCAAGTTCGTCAGCAATAGCCTGAGCCATGTCAATATCCGCACCGACTACCTGATTTTTCCCGTCAACCAAAGACTGAAATTCAAAAGGTGCATAGTCAGGACTGGTCGCCACAACCAATTTCCCCTTTTGCTTAATGGCTTCAACAGCTGACTGAGAACCATTCGAACCTGACTGGCAAGCTACTAAGAAGAAACTTGCAAGAAAACTACATAAAACAAATATCCATTTTTTTGATTTCATAAATAAACAACCTCTCTGTTAATTTTGTATAATTATAACGCTATCCAAGTTACTTGTCAAGTGTTTTTTGAATTTTTATCTTGAAAATATTTTTTTCATTCAAGAAAAGGAGCTATCAGTTGATTTCAAGCTCCTTTTTATGCAGAATGAACCTGTTTTATAGTTCAACAATCTTACCTGTTTCAAAGTAAACAACCCATTCACAGATATTTTTAGCATAATCTCCAATGCGTTCCAAGAAGGCAATCACTTGGAAATAATCACGACCTGTAACTATAGCATCAGGATTCTTCTTGATTTCTTCTGTAGCCAAGTCACGAATGCTATCAAAGTAATGGTTGATTTTTTCGTCCATAGCTGCTACTTCATAGGCCTGGTCTACTGACGCATTGAGATAGAGGTCAAGGGCTGCTTCGACGAAGTTTTTGACATCGCGACCCATTCTCTTGATTTCTTCCTCAACAGCTGGGATACGTTGCTCACCCTTCATACGAATTGCCGCCTTGGCAATAGAAACAGCATGGTCACCCATACGTTCCAAGTCAGATACAGCCTTCAAGACGGTCAAAACAGTACGCAAGTCTTGAGAAACCGGTTGTTGGAGGGCAATCATTTCAAATGATTTCTTCTCCAATTTCACTTCGTATTCATTTACTTCTGCATCATCTTCAATGACTTCTTTGGCCAAATCACGGTCATGCGTAACAAAGGCACGCACTGTACGATTGATTTGGGATAGCACTTCCTGTCCCATAGCATAGAACTGGTTGTGCAATTTCTCTAAATCTTCTTCAAATTGAGAACGTAACATCATTTATCTCCTTATCCAAATTTTCCTGAAATATAATCTTCTGTTTCCTTGTGTTGCGGGTTGAGGAACATCTTCTTGGTATCGTTAAACTCAATCAAATCTCCATCAAGGAAAAATCCTGTCTTGTCAGAGATACGAGAGGCTTGTTGCATAGAACGTGTAACCAAGAGCATGGTGTATTTATCTTTTAGCCCATACAAGGTTTCCTCAATCTTCCCAGCAGAGATAGGGTCCAAGGCTGAAGTCGGTTCATCCAAGAGAATGATTTTAGGACTGGTTGCCAAGACACGGGCAACACAGACACGTTGCTGTTGTCCACCTGAAAGGCCAATAGCTGAATCATGCAGGCGGTCCTTGACCTCATCCCAGATAGAAGCTCTATGCAAGGCTTTTTCCACTGCTTCATCCAAAACTTGCTTGTCCTTCACTCCATTGATACGAAGCCCATAGACAACATTTTCGTAGATGGACATAGGGAAAGGATTTGGCTGTTGGAAGACCATACCGATTTCCTTGCGCAATTCAACTGTATCTGTACGTGGGCTATAGATATTGTGGCCGTTGTAAACTACTGAACCAGTTGTAGTCACCTCTGGATTGAGATCCCCCATGCGGTTGATAGCCTTGAGAAGGGTTGACTTTCCTGATCCAGATGGACCAATCAAGGCTGTAATTTCCTTGGGTTGGAAAGAGAGGGAAACACTATTCAAGGCCTTCTTTTGATTGTAGTAAACGGACAGGTCTGACACCTGTAAAATCGCTTCTGTCATACTGTTTCCTTTCTATCCAAAGTGTCCTGTTACGTAGTCATTGGTTGACTGTAGTTTGGCATTTTGGAAAATATTAGAGGTCTTATCGTACTCGATCAAGTCACCCAAGTAGAAAAATCCTGTGTAGTCACTAGCACGCGCAGCCTGCTGCATACTGTGGGTCACGATGATAATAGTGAAGTCTTTCTTTAATTCCAGCATGGTTTCTTCCAGCTGAGCTGTCGCAATCGGGTCCAAGGCTGACGCAGGCTCATCCATCAAGAGGATATCTGGTTTAACAGAAATGGCACGAGCGATACAAAGACGTTGCTGCTGACCACCTGAAAGGGTCAAGGCTGACTTGTGCAAATCGTCTTTGACCTGGTCCCAAAGGGAAGCCTGACGGAGAGAAGTTTCCACAATTTCATCCAAGACTTGCTTGTCCTTAACCCCTGCACGTTCATGGGCAAAAGTGATGTTGCGGTAAATAGACTTGGCAAAGGGATTTGGTCGTTGGAAGACCATTCCGATGTGCTTACGCATCTCATAAACGTTAATTTCTGGACGGTTGACATCAATTCCTTGATAGAGGATTTGACCTGTTACCTTGGCAATATCAATGGTATCATTCATCCGGTTGAGACTGCGTAGGTAGGTCGATTTTCCTGATCCAGATGGGCCAATTAAGGCTGTAATTTTATTTTTTTCAAATTGCATATCGATGCCCTTGATGGATTCCTTTTTACCGTAGTAAACATGTAAATCCTTAGTAGAGAGGGCCACTTTCTCTTCAGGAAAGGTGATGATATGCTTTTCATCCCAATTATATTTTGACATGGCTTCTCCTTTAGGCTGCGGTTAATTTCTTATGTAGGTAGCTTCCGAGTTTGCGAGCTCCAAAGTTAAAGATGAGGATAAAGATGAGGAGCACGGCAGCAGAACCTGCTGATACGATAGTTCCATCTGGAATGGTTCCTTCGCTATTGACTTTCCAAATGTGGACAGCCAAGGTTTCTGCTTGACGGAAGATAGAGATTGGGCTGGTCACACTGAGAATATTCCAGTTAGACCAGTCAAGGGCTGGGGCGGATTGTCCTGCTGTATAGATAAGTGCAGCCGCCTCACCAAAGATACGACCAGAGGCCAAGACAACCCCCGTTACAATACCTGGAAGGGCTTCTGGAATGACCACATGGACCACAGTCTCCCAACGAGAAATTCCTAGAGCTAAGCCAGCCTCACGCTGTGTATGGTGAACATGTTTCAAACTATCCTCAACATTTCGAGTCATCTGAGGCAAGTTAAAAACTGTCAAGGCCAAGGCACCTGAAATGATTGAAAATCCATACTCAAACTGAACCACAAAGATCAAGTAACCAAAGAGACCTACAACCACAGATGGGAGCGAAGACAAGATTTCAATACAGGTTCTGACAAAATTGGTCACAGGACCTTTTTTGGCATATTCAGCTAGGAAAATCCCAGCCCCCATAGATAAAGGCACAGAAATAATCAAGGTAATGACCAAAAGGAAGAAGGAATTATAGAGCTGAATTCCAATCCCCCCGCCTGCTTGGTAGGAAGATGATTTGCCAGTCAAGAAAGACCAAGAGATGTGAGGCAAACCACGAACCAAGATATAAAGAATCAAGGATGCCAAGATGGCAACGATAATCCCTGCAATCGAGTAGAGGACAGCTGTTGCAATTTTATCTAATTTCTTAGCGTGCATAGTTTTTCTTTCCTCTTTCTTTCGTAATCAATTTAATCACACTGTTGAAGGCCAAACTCATCAAGAGCAAGACTAAGGCCAGTGACCAGAGAACGTTATTGTCAACTGTTCCCATAACGGTATTTCCGATACCCATGGTCAAAACAGAGGTCAAGGTCGCAGCAGGTGTTGTCAATGAAGTTGGGACAACGGCTGAGTTTCCGACCACCATCTGAATGGCCAAGGCCTCACCAAAGGCACGCGCCATCCCAAAGACCACTGCTGTGAAAATCCCTGAACGCGCCGCTTTCAAGGTCACGCGCCAGATGGTTTGCCAACGAGTAGCTCCCATAGCCAAACTAGCTTCGCGGTAGTGACGAGGCACCGCACGCAAACTATCGGTTGTCATAAAGGTTACCGTCGGTAAAATCATGACAAAGAGAACGAAAATCCCTGACAAGATTCCAAAACCAGTTCCACCAAAAACACTGCGGACAAAGGGAACCACAACCTGCAAACCGATAAATCCATACACAACTGAAGGAATCCCGACCAGCAATTCAATAGCTGGTTGCAAGATTCTAGCACCTTTTGGTGAGACCTCGGTCATAAAGACTGCCGCACCAATGGCAAAAGGAGTTGCGATAAGGGCTGACAAGATTGTGACAATAAAGGAACCCAAAATCATAGGAAGGGCACCAAATTGTTTACCTGAAGGATTCCAAGTTTGTCCAAAGAGGAAATCAAAGATATTGACCCCATTGACAAAGAAAGTCGACAAGCCTTTTTGGGCTACGAAGATCAAAATCATAGCCACAATAATGACAATCAAAGACAGACAGGCAAAGGTCAAGCCTTTTCCTAGTTTCTCTAGACGAGAGTTCTTTGAGGGAGAAAGTAATTTTTTAGCTAATTCTTCTTGATTCATTATTGACTCCCTTCTAGTGCTGTCACTGTTCCTACAGCATCTTTTTCAACCTTCATTTCCTTGACAGAAATATAGCCCATCCCCTTAACGATTCCGCTTTGCGCTTCATCTGAGAGGACAAAGTTGAGAAACTCTGCCACCAATTCATTTGGTTGACCTAGGGTGTACATGTGTTCATAAGACCACAAAGGCCAGTTATTGGTTGTAACATTTTCTGCAATCGGCTCATAGCCATTCAACTTCATGCGTTTAACTGAGTCATCCACATAGGCAAAGGCTAGGTAAGAAATGGCTCCTGGTGTCTGGGAAACAATGTTTTTGACCATCCCATTTGAATCCTGTTCTTGACTCTGCACGGCAGATTGACCATCCATAACAACACTATCAAAGGTTGCACGCGAACCAGAACTTGCTGCACGGTTGATAATAGAGATGGCTAAATCTTTGCCCCCGACCTCTTTCCAGTTGGTTACTTGGCCTGTGAAGATGCTACGGAGTTGTTCAGTTGTTAGATTTTCAACATCAACTTCCTTGTTCACAATCACCGCCAAGCCCGCTACTGCAACCTTGTGGTCCACTAGAGCAGAAGCGTTGATACCGTCTTTTTCCTCGGCAAATACGTCTGAATTTCCTACATCAACGGCTCCAGATTGAACCTGAGACAGACCTGTACCAGATCCTCCACCTTGAACGTTGACTGTTTTTCCAACGTGCAGAGAGCCGAATTCATCTGCTGCTGCTTCGACCAAGGGCTGAAGAGCCGTTGAGCCAACAGCTGTCATGGATTCTCCACGATCAATCCAGCTAGCACATCCCGCCAAAGAACCTGCCAGCAAAAGAGCCGCAAGGGATAGAGCGAGTTTTTTCCTTTTTTTCACTGTTTTTCTCCTTGAAAATAATGGTGAATGCTGTGAATTTTTTCAACTATTTATGCTTTTCTTTTGAAAATTGGGAGCCAACTAAAGTTCTTATACTCAATGAAAATCAAAGAGCAAACTAGGAAACTAGCCGCAG
>NZ_JVRR01000056.1 GCF_001070715.1 Streptococcus pseudopneumoniae | reverse complement strand
TGACAAGTGATTTCTGGATTGCTAAAGATTTTCTTAGCAACCAAATCATTAGTTGGGCTAATGCCCGGATGTCTTAGAATCATCCTTTTCCTCCTTCTATTATACCACAGTTTCAAATCTAGGTTTACTAGATTCACTGCTTCTATCTATTTATTCGGAAAAGAAATTAAAAATCAATTTATTTTAACATCTCTGAACTTGCTCTCAAAAAATGTCATCTACAAGGATGACGACTCCTAAAACTCTAACAAGTTACATCCTGCAAAAATCAACACAACGAACAAATCGTATCCGGTCTTACATAAGCCTTGGAGCATACGTTTCAACATGGAACTTTTTACTACAACTTGTCCTAAAATAACGGTTTACACAAGTATTTTTCCTAATGGATTGTCTAGGTAAAGAACCATAGTAACTATTAACCTCCATCCAGGACAAAATAAGCACTTTTCTACAGCAACTCAGGAAGTCACCTAGCTAGGCTTACTTTCTAACCGTTACACCAAAAAGTCCACGAATCGATACCATTCGTGGACTTTGCCTAGTGAAGCGTTTAGGTACGCCGCAATAACGGTTTACGATTTTCACATTACGACACAGAGTTTGGCAAATCGATTCTATTTGCCAAACGTAGTTAGTAAAGCAGTTAGCTAGGCCACTCACTACCAGTTACGACGGAAAGTTTTACGAATCGATACCATTCGTGGACTTTGCCTAGTGAAGCGTTTAGGTAAGCCGATTTTTACACTACGACACTGAGTTTTACAAATCGATTCCATTTGTAAAACTCAGTTAGTGAGGCAGTTAGCTAGTTCGCCAAATAGCGACTAGCGTCCAACAATTAGGAACTTTAGTTTCAATTGTTGGTACTGAGTCACATTTTTTCTTCCAACTCTACGTCTGGATACTTGTCCGCAAACCAACGGAGGGCAAAGTCATTTTCAAAGAGGAAGACAGGCTGGTCGAAACGGTCTTTGGCCAAGATATTACGGCTTGATGACATCCGTTCATCCAAGTCTTCAGGCTTGATCCAACGAACAGTCTTTTTACCCATTGGGCTCATGACGACTTCCGCATTGTACTCGCCCTCCATACGGTGCTTAAAGACTTCAAACTGGAGTTGACCAACAGCTCCCAGCATGTACTCGCCTGTTTGGTAATTCTTATAAAGCTGAATAGCCCCCTCTTGCACCAATTGCTCAATCCCCTTGTGGAAGGATTTTTGCTTCATGACATTCTTGGCAGAAACTTTCATGAAAATTTCAGGTGTAAAGGTTGGCAGTGGTTCAAATTCAAACTTGTTTTTTCCAACTGTTAAAGTGTCCCCAACCTGATAAGTACCGGTATCGTAAACACCGATAATATCACCTGCCACGGCATTGGTCACATTCTCACGACTTTCTGCCATAAACTGAGTAACATTCGAAAGTTTAGCCCCTTTACCAGTACGAGGTAGGTTGACACTCATGCCACGCTCAAATTCACCCGATACGATACGGACAAAGGCAATACGGTCACGGTGACGAGGGTCCATGTTGGCTTGGATTTTAAAGACAAATCCTGAGAAATCCTTGTCATAAGGATCCACAATTTCGCCATCTGTTTTCTTGTGCCCATGTGGTTCTGGAGCAAACTTGAGGAAAGTCTCAAGGAAGGTCTGAACACCAAAGTTAGTAAGAGCCGAACCAAAGAAGACAGGTGTCAATTCTCCAGCCAGAATAGCTTCCTCTGAAAACTCGTTCCCAGCTTCATTTAAAAGTTCAATATCATCCTTGACTTGCTCATAGAAAGGATTGCTACCAAAAAGCTTATCCCCATCTTCTAAACTAGCAAAACGCTCATCCCCTCTATAGAGCTCCAAGCGTTGATTATAGAGATCATACAAGCCTTCAAAAGCTTTCCCCATCCCGATTGGCCAGTTCATCGGATAGCTCGCAATGCCCAAGACTTCTTCCAACTCTTGCAAGAGGTCTAGTGGCTCACGACCGTCACGGTCCAACTTGTTCATAAAGGTAAAGACTGGAATGCCACGGTGTTTCACAACCTCAAACAATTTCTTGGTTTGGGCCTCGATACCCTTAGCAGAGTCCACAACCATGACTGCAGCATCCACCGCCATCAAGGTACGATAGGTATCTTCTGAGAAGTCCTCATGCCCTGGTGTATCTAGGATATTCACGCGCTTACCATCGTAGTCAAACTGCATAACAGATGAAGTAACGGAAATCCCACGTTGTTTCTCGATATCCATCCAGTCAGACTTGGCAAAAGTTCCTGTTTTCTTTCCTTTTACGGTACCAGCCTCACGAATCTCACCCCCAAAGTAGAGCAGTTGCTCAGTGATGGTTGTCTTCCCCGCGTCTGGGTGAGAGATAATGGCAAAGGTACGACGTTTCTTAATTTCTTCTTGAATATTCATAAGTTCTCTTTCTTTGATTCTCTATTTTTCTTGTTTCGATAGCTAAGAATGATTTTTACATTGGATTTTACCATTCCTTTCAACACTCCATTATATCGGATTTTAGCATTTTTTTCAATTTCTATTTCTTTTCACTTCCCCTCCCTTATTTATAGGAAAATATGGTAAAATAGAACAGACTAAAAATCATCATTTCACGAAAGGATGCAAGATGAAAATTACGCAAGAAGAGGTAACACACGTTGCCAATCTTTCAAAATTAAAATTCTCTGAAGAAGAAACTGCTGCCTTTGCAACTACCTTGTCTAAGATTGTAGACATGGTTGAATTGCTGGGCGAAGTTGACACAACTGGTGTTGCACCTACTACGACCATGGCCGACCGCAAGACTGTACTCCGCCCTGATGTGGCCGAAGAAGGAACAGACCGTGATTGCTTGTTTAAAAACGTACCTGAAAAAGACAACTACTATATCAAGGTACCAGCTATCCTAGACGATGGAGGAGATGCCTAATGACTTTCAACAATAAAACCATTGAAGACTTGCACAATCTCCTTGTCTCTAAGGAAATTTCAGCAACAGAATTGACACAAGCTACGCTTGAAGATATCCAATCTCGCGAGACAGCTATTAACGCTTTTGTTACCATCGCTGAGGAGCAAGCCCTTGCTCAAGCTAAAGCTATTGATGAAGCTGGAATTGACACTGACAATGTCCTTTCAGGAATTCCACTTGCAGTTAAAGATAATATCTCTACAGACGGCATTCTCACAACTGCTGCCTCAAAAATGCTCTACAATTATGAGCCTATCTTTGATGCGACAGCCGTTTCCAATGCAAAAGCTAAAGGCATGATTGTCGTAGGGAAAACTAACATGGACGAGTTTGCCATGGGTGGTTCAGGTGAGACTTCGCACTATGGTGCCACTAAAAACGCTTGGGACCAGACCAAGGTTCCTGGTGGTTCATCAAGTGGTTCTGCCGCAGCCGTAGCCTCAGGACAAGTCCGCTTGTCACTTGGTTCTGATACGGGTGGTTCTATCCGCCAACCTGCTGCCTTCAACGGGATTGTTGGTCTCAAACCAACCTACGGAACAGTTTCTCGTTTCGGTCTCATTGCCTTCGGTAGCTCATTAGACCAGATTGGACCTTTCGCTCCTACTGTTAAGGAAAATGCCCTCTTGCTCAACGCTATTGCCAGCGAAGATGCCAAAGACTCTACTTCTGCTCCTGTCCGCATCGCCGACTTTACTTCAAAAATCGGTCAAGACATCAAGGGCATGAAAATTGCTTTACCTAAGGAATACCTAGGCGAAGGAATTGACCCAGAGGTTAAGGAAACTGTTCTGAATGCAGCCAAACACTTTGAAAAATTGGGTGCTATCGTTGAAGAAGTCAGCCTTCCTCACTCTAAATACGGTGTGGCAGTCTACTACATCATCGCTTCATCAGAAGCTTCATCAAACTTACAACGTTTTGACGGTATCCGTTACGGCTACCGCGCAGAAGATGCAACCAACCTTGATGAAATCTATGTAAACAGTCGTAGCCAAGGTTTCGGTGAAGAAGTAAAACGTCGTATCATGCTAGGTACTTTCAGTCTTTCATCAGGTTACTACGATGCTTACTACAAGAAAGCTGGTCAAGTCCGTACCCTTATCATTCAAGATTTCGAAAAAGTCTTTGCGGATTATGACTTGATTTTGGGCCCAACCGCACCAAGTGTTGCCTATGACTTGGACTCACTCAACCATGACCCAGTTGCCATGTACTTGGCTGACCTCTTGACCATCCCAGTCAACTTAGCTGGTCTCCCAGGAATTTCGATTCCTGCTGGCTTCTCTCAAGGTCTACCTGTCGGTCTGCAATTGATTGGTCCTAAGTATTCTGAAGAAACCATTTACCAAGCTGCTGCTGCCTTTGAAGCAACAACAGACTACCACAAACAACAACCCGTGATTTTTGGAGGTGATAACTAATGAACTTTGAAACAGTCATTGGACTTGAAGTCCACGTAGAGCTCAACACCAATTCAAAAATCTTCTCACCTACTTCTGCCCACTTTGGAAATGACCAAAATGCCAACACCAACGTGATTGACTGGTCTTTCCCAGGAGTACTTCCAGTTCTCAATAAAGGTGTTGTCGATTCCGGTATCAAAGCTGCTCTTGCCCTCAATATGGACATCCATAAAAAGATGCACTTTGACCGCAAGAACTACTTCTACCCTGATAATCCTAAAGCCTACCAAATTTCTCAGTTTGATGAACCAATCGGTTACAACGGCTGGATTGAAGTCGAGCTAGAAGACGGTACGACCAAGAAAATTGGTATCGAACGCGCCCACTTAGAGGAAGACGCTGGTAAAAACACCCACGGTACAGACGGCTACTCTTACGTTGACCTTAACCGCCAAGGGGTACCTTTGATTGAGATTGTATCTGAAGCCGATATGCGTTCGCCAGAGGAGGCCTATGCTTATCTGACAGCACTCAAGGAAGTTATCCAGTATGCTGGCATTTCTGACGTTAAGATGGAAGAAGGTTCTATGCGTGTGGATGCCAATATTTCTCTTCGTCCTTATGGTCAAGAAAAATTCGGTACCAAGACTGAGTTGAAGAACCTCAACTCCTTCTCAAACGTTCGTAAAGGTCTTGAATACGAAGTCCAACGCCAGGCTGAAATTCTTCGCTCAGGTGGTCAAATTCGCCAAGAAACACGCCGTTACGATGAAGCTAACAAAGCAACCATCCTCATGCGTGTCAAGGAAGGTGCTGCAGACTACCGCTACTTCCCAGAACCAGACCTACCCCTCTTTGAAATCTCAGACGAGTGGATTGAGGAAATGCGTGCTGAATTGCCAGAGTTTCCAAAAGAACGACGTGCGCGTTACGTGGCTGACCTTGGCTTGTCAGACTACGATGCTAAACAGTTGACTGCTAACAAAGTCACTTCTGACTTCTTTGAAAAAGCTGTTGCCCTCGGTGGCGATGCCAAACAGGTCTCTAACTGGCTCCAAGGCGAAGTCGCTCAGTTCTTGAATGCCGAAGGTAAGACACTGGAACAAATCGAATTGACACCAGAAAACTTGGTTGAAATGATTGCCATCATCGAAGACGGTACTATCTCTTCTAAGATTGCTAAGAAAGTCTTTGTCCACCTGGCTAAAAATGGCGGTGGAGCGCGTGAATACGTGGAAAAAGCTGGCATGGTTCAAATCTCAGATCCAGATATCTTGATTCCAATTATCCACCAAGTCTTTGCAGATAACGAAGCCGCAGTTGCCGACTTCAAGTCAGGCAAACGCAACGCAGACAAGGCCTTCACAGGATTCCTTATGAAAGCAACCAAAGGCCAAGCCAACCCACAAGTCGCCCTTAAACTTCTTGCACAAGAATTGGCGAAGTTGAAAGAAGATTAATATGTAAAAGAAACCAGCCCTGAGGTTGGTTTTTCTTGACAAACAAAAGGAAAGCGTTTACAATATTACATGTAAAGTTTCCTAAAAGGAAAACTAAAAATCGCAACAATAAGGAGTTATTCATATGGCTACAATGAAAGCAGCTCGCTGGCATGCAGCAAAAGATGTTCGTATTCAAGAAGTAGAAGTCCCTGAGGTACTTCCGCACCAAGTAAAAGTTGCTGTTAAATTCACAGGAATTTGTGGTACTGACCTCCACGAATTTTTAGATGGCCCTATCTTCATCCCAACAGAAGAACATGTCTATTCTGGTCAAAAAGCACCAGTAACACTGGGACATGAATTTTCTGGTGAAATTGTAGAAGTCGGAAGCGATGTTACTCGTGTTAAAGTTGGTGATCGTGTTGCTGTAGAACCAATTCTAGCTAAGAATAACTTAGTTGGTAATTATAATTTGGATCCAAACCTTAATTTTGTCGGTTTGGCTGCAGACGGTGGATTTGCCAAATATTGTGTTTTAGACGGTGACTTAGTACATGTCATTCCAGATAGCTTAAGCTATGAGCAAGCTGCTCTCACTGAGCCAGCTGCTGTTGCAGTTTATGCAGTTCGTCAATCAGCACTAAAAGCTGGTGATACTGCTGCTGTCTTTGGCTTAGGTCCGATTGGTCTCTTAATTGTAGAAGCCCTTCGTGCAGCGGGTGCTTCTAAGATTTATGCTGTTGAACTATCACCTGAACGTCAAGCAAAAGCTGAAGAGTTAGGAGCTATCGTTGTCCGTCCGGAAGAAGGTGAAACAGCTGTTGAAGCTATTCATCGTTTAACAAACGGTGGTGTAGATGTTTCTTATGAAGTAACGGGTGTGCCAGTAGTTTTAGGACAAGCCTTAGCCGCCGTACATAAGGCAGGTGAGTGCATGGTGGTCTCTATCTGGGAACGAGAAGCAAATATCAATCCGAATGAATTTGCAATCCAAGAAAAGACGCTGAAAGGAATCATTGCTTATCGTCATATCTTCCCTAAAGTATTAGAATTGATGGAACAAGGCTACTTCTCTGCTGAAAAATTAGTTACTAAGAAAATTAAATTGGAAAATATCGTCGAAGAAGGCTTTATCGAATTAACTCAAGATAAGTCACAAATTAAAATTTTGGTAGAACCAGAATAAAAAATCAATCTTTTTAAGACAATACTAACAGGTCGGAGTAAACTTACTTCGGCCTTTTGAAATATAATACTCTTCTAAAATCTCTTCAAACCACGTCAGCGTCACATTACCGTATATATGGTTACTGACTTCGTCAGTTCTATCCACAACCTCAAAACAGTGTTTTGAGCAGCCTGCGGCTAGCTTCCTAGTTTGCTCTTTGATTTCCATTGAGTATGAGAAGAAATATAGTGGATATTCTTTAACATTAACCACTCCACCTGACTAGGCAATATTCTTTTTCGCCCCTACCAAATCCCATTAACTATTTTGGCTTTATTTCCAGAAGATTTTATGGTAAAATGAAGAGTAATAATATTTATTAAAGAGGTAAAAACATGATTGAAGCAAGCAAATTGAAAGCTGGTATGACATTTGAAACTGCAGACGGAAAATTAATCCGCGTTTTGGAAGCTAACCACCACAAACCAGGTAAAGGGAACACAATCATGCGTATGAAATTACGTGATGTCCGTACTGGTTCTACTTTTGATACAAGCTACCGTCCAGAAGAAAAATTCGAACAAGCTATTATCGAAACTGTTCCAGCTCAATACTTGTACAAAATGGATGAAACTGCCTACTTCATGAACACTGAAACTTACGACCAATACGAAATTCCAGTCGTAAACGTTGAAAATGAATTGCTTTACATCCTTGAAAACTCTGATGTTAAAATCCAATTCTACGGAACTGAAGTGATCGGTGTAACTGTACCAACTACTGTTGAATTGACAGTTGCTGAAACACAACCATCTATCAAAGGTGCTACTGTTACAGGTTCTGGTAAACCAGCAACTATGGAAACTGGACTTGTTGTCAACGTTCCTGACTTCATCGAAGCTGGACAAAAATTGATCATCAACACTGCAGAAGGAACTTACGTTTCTCGTGCCTAATCTCTAGAAAGAGGTCATTCTATGGGAATTGAAGAACAATTTGGCGAAATCGTTATCGCTCCACGTGTACTTGAAAAAATCATTGCCATCGCAACTGCTAAAGTTGATGGTGTTCACTCATTTTCAAATAAATCCGTATCTGACACCCTATCAAAACTCTCTCTTGGTCGTGGCGTCTACTTAAAAGAAAGCAATGAAGAGCTAACTGCTGACATCTATCTCTACCTTGAGTACGGTGTGAAGGTACCAAAAGTTGCTCTTGCTATTCAAAAAGCAGTCAAAGATGCTGTCCGTGATATGGCTGATGTGGAACTTGCTGCTGTCAACATCCATGTTGCAGGAATTGTTCCAGATAAAACACCAAAACCTGAGTTGAAAGATCTGTTTGACGAGGACTTCCTCAATGACTAGTCCACTATTAGAATCCAGACGCGAACTTCGTAAATGCGCTTTTCAAGCTCTTATGAGCCTTGAATTCGGTACAGATATGGAAACAGCTTGTCGCTTTGCCTACACACATGACCGTGAAGATGCAGATGTGCAAATCCCTGCCTTTCTTCTGAACTTGGTTTCTGGTGTTCAAGCACAAAAAGACGAGTTGGATAAACAAATCAACCAGCACCTCAAGTCAGGCTGGACAGTTGAACGCTTGACCTTGGTCGAAAAAAACTTACTACGCTTAGGCATCTTTGAAATCACATCATTTGATACACCTCAGCTGGTAGCAGTCAATGAAGCTATTGAACTTGCTAAGAATTTTTCAGATCAAAAATCAGCCCGCTTTATCAACGGACTGCTTAGTCAATTTGTAACTGAAGAAAATGAATAATCGAAAAGGTGTTTGGTCTTCCAGGCACCTTTGACTTTCTCCTCTGCACAGAGTAATACTCTTCGAAAATCTCTTCAAACCGCGTCAACGTCGCCTTGCCGTA
>NZ_JVRR01000055.1 GCF_001070715.1 Streptococcus pseudopneumoniae | reverse complement strand
ATTAACGAAAGACATTTGAGGGCAGAAAGGTTCCTGCCGCACCTTGAAAAAGGTATCTGAGATGCTGGGTACACCGACCAGCCAAGTGTCCGTTATTTCAAAGGAGGGAGCTTAAATGCTCCTTTTTTGTTTAAAAATTTCAAAAAAGATTATCCCCACAGCAGGCTCAGGCTTGCGATTATTTATTTCCCTAAATGTCTTACTCCAGGTCAGGAACATCACCCAGAACTGGCTATTATGTCTGATCCATTAAATACTTTTGATGTCATGGATTGGTTAAAAAAGGAGGCAATACTCTCTAAGTACAAATTATTGCACTATAGAATATAAATCTATTCCCCACATCTTGTTTTTAAATACTGTAAGAGCTAATTTGAAACGTTTAGCTTGTGGTATAATAGATTCATGGATAAAAAATATGAAAAAATCTCTCAGGATTTGGGAGTGACGTTAAAGCAAATTGATACTGTTCTAAGTTTGACAGCTGAAGGGGCGACTATTCCCTTTATCGCGCGTTATCGCAAGGACATGACTGGTAGTCTGGATGAGGTGGCGATTAAGGCCATTATTGACTTGGATAAAAGTCTGACAAACCTCAATGACCGTAAGGAAGCTGTCTTGGCTAAGATTCAAGAGCAAGGCAAGCTGACCAAGGAGTTGGAAGAAGCAATCTTAGCTGCCGAAAAATTAGCAGATGTAGAAGAACTCTATCTTCCATACAAGGAAAAGCGTCGTACCAAGGCAACCATTGCTCGTGAAGCTGGACTCTTTCCTCTTGCTCGCTTGATTTTGCAGAATGTAGCGGACTTAGAACAAGAGGCTGAGAAGTTTGTCTGTGAAGGATTTGCGACTGGTAAGGAGGCCTTGACTGGTGCAGTTGATATCTTGGTTGAAGCCTTATCGGAAGATGTGACTTTGCGCTCCATGACTTATCAGGAGGTGTTGAGACACTCTAAACTTACTTCTCAAGTCAAGGATGAAAGTCTTGATGAAAAGCAGGTTTTTCAGATTTATTATGATTTTTCAGAGACAGTTGGAACTATGCAGGGGTATCGTACCTTAGCCCTCAATCGTGGGGAGAAGCTAGGTGTCTTGAAGGTCGGTTTCGAACATGCGACAGACCGCATTCTTGCCTTCTTTGCAGCTCGTTTCAAGGTGAAAAATGCCTATATTGATGAAGTTGTTCAACAGTCAGTTAAGAAAAAAGTTTTGCCTGCTATCGAACGTCGTATTCGGACAGAATTGACTGAAAAAGCAGAAGAAGGAGCTATCCAACTTTTTTCTGACAACCTACGCAATCTCCTCTTGGTTGCTCCGCTGAAAGGGCGCGTGGTTCTTGGATTTGACCCAGCCTTTCGTACAGGTGCCAAGCTAGCTGTCGTAGATGCAACGGGTAAAATGCTGACGACTCAGGTCATTTATCCCGTTAAACCAGCATCAGCTCGTCAAATCGAAGAAGCCAAGAAAGATTTGGCAGATTTGATTGGTCAATACGGTGTAGAGATTATTGCCATTGGAAATGGTACTGCTAGTCGTGAAAGTGAAGCTTTTGTAGCGGAAGTTCTGAAAGATTTTCCTGAGGTTAGTTATGTCATCGTAAATGAAAGTGGTGCTTCGGTTTACTCTGCCAGCGAACTTGCTCGTCAGGAGTTTCCAGACTTGACCGTTGAAAAACGCTCAGCTATTTCTATCGCCCGTCGTTTGCAAGATCCTCTTGCTGAATTGGTCAAAATCGATCCTAAGTCAATCGGCGTTGGTCAATACCAGCATGATGTCAGTCAGAAGAAGCTGTCTGAAAGTCTGGATTTTGTCGTGGATACGGTAGTTAACCAAGTTGGTGTTAATGTCAATACAGCGAGCCCAGCTCTTCTTTCTCACGTGGCTGGACTCAATAAAACCATTTCTGAAAATATCGTCAAATACCGTGAGGAAGAGGGAAAAATCACTTCGCGAGCCCAAATCAAGAAAGTTCCTCGTCTGGGAGCCAAGGCCTTCGAACAGGCTGCTGGTTTCCTTCGTATCCCTGAAAGTAGCAATATCCTTGATAATACAGGAGTTCACCCAGAAAATTATGCTGCTGTTAAGGAACTCTTCAAACGCTTAGACATCAAGGATTTGAATGAAGTGGCCCAAAGCAAACTTAAGTCGCTTTCAGTCAAGGAAATGGCGCAAGAGCTAGACCTTGGTCCCGAAACTCTTAAAGATATCATTGCCGACCTTCTCAAACCAGGTCGAGATTTCCGTGATTCCTTTGACGCACCTGTGCTTCGCCAAGATGTCCTAGACATCAAAGACTTAGTGGTAGGCCAGAAGCTAGAAGGTGTGGTGCGTAATGTCGTTGACTTCGGTGCCTTTGTTGACATAGGGATTCACGAGGACGGCTTGATTCACATTTCCCACATGAGTCGCAAATTTATCAAACACCCTAGCCAAGTGGTGTCCGTCGGAGATTTGGTGACGGTTTGGGTTAAGAAAATTGATACTGAACGTGAAAAAGTCAATCTGTCGCTTCTAGCTCCAAATGAAACTGACTGATTACGTTAAGCAGGTTTCACTAGAAGACTTTGGCAGACCTTTTATCCATCAAGTCCAGTGGAATTCTCGTCTACGTTCGACAGGTGGGCGATTTTTCCCAAAAGATGGGCATTTGGATTTTAATCCTAAGGTTTATCAAGAACTTGGTTTGGATGTTTTTAGGAAAATTGTCCGACATGAACTTTGTCATTATCACCTCTATTTTCAAGGGAAGGGCTATCAACACAAGGATCGGGATTTTAAGGAACTGTTGAAAGCAGTGGATGGATTACGCTTTGTGCCCTCCTTGACAAATAGCCACTCTAAACAACTCAAGCTCTATCGTTGTCAATCCTGCCAGCAAAGGTATTAGCGCAAGCGAAGGATTGATACCAAACGCTATCGCTGTGGACTTTGTCGAGGTGAATTGCTACTAATAAATCAGCCTGAGGACTGATGAAAGCCGAGCCTACCCGTGATATACTATGTCTAACCTAGCAGAAAGAGGAAATATCATGAACAGTAAATTTTATAAAATGAGACGAAATCGCATGATTTCAGGAGTTCTGGCAGGCCTGTCAGACAAGTGGAACTTTGATGTTACCCTTGTTCGTTTTCTATTTGCTATTTTTACAGTTGCAAACTTTGGACTTGGCGTGATTATCTATATCATACTAGCTTCTGTCATGCCGACTAAGGAAGAAATCGAAGCAGAAATGTATGGAACAGGCCCACGCAAACGCAAAGAAGCCCAAGCCATTGACGATAATGAAGGCTGGTTTTGGTGAGGTTTTTCAAAAGATTTGGAATAAGCAAAAAGCTTTAAATCAATAGTCTAAACTGCTTGATTTAAAGCTTTTTTACTTTTAATACGATTTTCCCAGCTTCATCTGTAAACTAAAAATATTATTTTGAACTTAGATTTCTAATCTGATTTTTCATGCTGAGACAATACATTTTTTGATAAATGATGGATACTGATAACAACTGATAGCCAGCAAATAGCATAAGCAGTAGCTGTAAATTGTGTACCGATAAAGTGTGTCTTTTCAACTAAGAGCTGACCGATGAATGGAGAGAGGAGATAGAGAAGTCCGATGAGTATATGTTCTTTGTGTTTCATTAAAGCGCACCTTCTTTCCTTATAGGTTGAACGACTTGCAAGTGTTAAATTTAATGGTATGTTATCTAGGTAAGCTTACTCAAATGTTAGTTTCCGCTTCCTCCTTTCTAAAGTAAGCCTTTTCACACTTATATTTTACAATTTTTAAAATAGGAAGTCAAATCATTTTCTAAGTAATTTTGCCTACATTTCCCCCAATCTTACAAAAATGTAAGATTAAAGTCTCTTTTGTAAGGTTAGATTATGGCAAGCGGTCTTTTTTTGATGTAAACTAGACTCATAAAGAACAAAGGAGTAACATCATGAAACAAATCTTACAGAAGAAAACAAGAAAACCAAGCCATAAAGATATCGAGCGTGTTCAACTGGGATGCGCTATGATGCAAGCAACATTTCATTTGATGGGATATTAAGAAAGGAGATTCTCATGACACTTTTAGATGTAAAACACGTTCAAAAAATTTATAAAACTCGTTTTCAGGGCAATCAAGTAGAAGCTCTCAAGGATATTCACTTTACCGTCGAAAAGGGTGACTACGTTGCCATCATGGGTGAGTCTGGTTCTGGTAAATCAACTCTTCTCAATATTCTAGCTATGCTGGATAAACCAACTCGTGGTCAGGTTTACCTGAATGGAACAGACACAGCAACCATTAAAAATTCACAGGCTTCTAGCTTCCGTCGTGAAAAGCTAGGCTTTGTCTTCCAAGACTTTAACTTACTTGATACTCTGTCTGTAAAGGATAATATCTTGCTTCCGCTTGTCTTGTCAAGAAGACCCATTACAGAGATGATGAAGAAATTGGTGGTGACAGCTGAGAATCTAGGCATCAACCAATTACAAGAGAAGTACCCTTACGAGATTTCTGGTGGTCAGAAACAGCGTGTAGCAGTAGCCCGCGCCATCATCACAGAACCTGAAATTCTCCTTGCGGATGAGCCAACAGGAGCTCTTGACTCCAAGTCCTCTGCAGCCTTACTTGATGTCTTTGATGAAATCAATGAGCGCGGCCAAACCATTCTCATGGTAACCCACTCAACGGCAGCAGCTAGCAGAGCTAAACGTGTACTCTTTATCAAAGACGGCATTCTTTACAACCAAATCTACCGTGGAGAGAAGACAGAGCGTCAGATGTTCCAAGAAATCTCTGATACCTTGACTGTCATGGCAAGCGAGGTGAATTAGTATGTTTCGATTAACCAATAAGTTAGCGGTATCGAACTTGATTAAAAACCGCAAACTCTACTATCCTTTTGCGCTGGCTGTTCTCTTGGCAGTCACTGTCACCTATCTCTTTTACTCCCTAACCTTTAATCCTAAGATTGCGGAAATCCGTGGAGGAACAACCATTCAGGCTACACTTGGATTTGGTATGTTTGTCGTCACCCTTGCGTCAGCCATTATCGTCCTCTATGCCAATAGTTTTGTAATGAAGAACCGTTCCAAGGAACTGGGAATTTATGGCATGTTGGGATTGGAGAAGCGTCATCTAATCAGTATGACCTTTAAGGAGTTAGTGCTATTTGGAATGCTAACTGTTGGAGCAGGAATCGGTATTGGAGCCTTGTTTGACAAGTTGATTTTTGCTTTCCTACTCAAACTGATGAAATTAAAGGTTGAGCTAGTCGCTACCTTCCAGATGAAAGTTGTCATTACAGTACTTGTTGTCTTCGGTTTGATTTTCCTAGGCCTCATGTTCCTGAATGCCCTTCGAATCGCTCGTATGAATGCCCTCCAGCTCTCTCGTGAGAAAGCTAGTGGAGAGAAAAAAGGTCGTTTTCTACCTCTCCAAACCATTCTTGGTTCGATTAGTTTAGGGATTGGATATTATCTTGCCCTTACGGTAAAAGATCCTCTTACAGCCTTAACAACCTTCTTCATAGCTGTTTTGCTGGTTATCTTTGGTACTTATCTCTTGTTTAATGCAGGAATTACCGTTTTCCTTCAAATCTTAAAGAAAAACAAGAAATACTATTACCAACCTAATAACCTCATCTCTGTTTCCAACTTGATTTTCCGTATGAAGAAAAATGCAGTTGGACTAGCAACTATCGCTATCTTGTCAACAATGGTTTTGGTAACTATGTCAGCAGCGACAAGCATTTTCAATTCCGCAGAATCCTTTAAAAAAGTTCTAAATCCTCATGATTTTGGAGTTTCAGGGCAAAATGTTG
>NZ_JVRR01000054.1 GCF_001070715.1 Streptococcus pseudopneumoniae | reverse complement strand
TTTCTTCGCTGGTACTGCTACCGCTGTTCCTGGTGTCGGTAATTTACCATCTTCTGTTGCTGTTGGAACATGGTTTCCTGCGCTTTCTGGTAAGTTCGCATTTGGTATTGTTAACTCTCCGTTAGCTCCGACGGTGAACGTTCCTACTCCCTCTACGGTGATTGGCGTATTTTGTGGGTAGGCTGTGTCTTCTGGCGTTGTCACTCGATAGTGTACATTTCCATTGTCATCTCGGCTTGTTTGCGTCAAGACTGGTTTGGCACTAGCTTGTTTCTTCGCTGGAATCACCTTATCCCCATCAGTTTCTGCTGGGAGTTTTGTTCCTTCTGTTACGATAACTTTACCTGTTTGTACTTTATCTTTTAATTGTTCATTCTTAATTGTAATTGTACCATCTTTAACTTTAAACGTTTCATCTATTCCTGGAACAGTTACTACAGAATCATCCGGATAATTAGTATCGTCATGACGTTTGATTGTTAATGTTACATCTCCTGTTGCTCCATCTTGCTTGTTGACAGTCACATTAGGTGCTGCTGGGGCAACTTTTAGTGTCACAGTTGTATTTTCTTTAGATCCATCATTATACGTAATTACTACTGGTACTTCAGTCTCACTATCTGGCGTTAATGTTGGTAATGTTCCATCAGATGTTACAGATTTAATACCTGCATTTTGGTAAGTTTTTGTTACGCCATTATCAATAACACCAGTAACCCCTGTTGCTGAATAAAGATCCGTTCCATTCAAGTTATCTGTCGGCTTCTTAATAATGTCTACTTTTTTAACTTTGTGTGCATTTGACGTAATATTCGTTGTAGTTGCATCACTCTTCGTTTCACCATTTCCTGCTGTAGCTACCGCTGTTATTGTGTATGTTCCATCTTCATGAGAGCTAAATTTCCATTTGTTATCTGAAGATTTTGTAAGAAGTCCATTCGATAATGCCCAATCTTCTGATTTCTTAGCTACTAATGTAGTTGCTGGTTCAGTTCCTTTTGAAATTGTGAACGTTACTTCATCTGCATCAGTTGGAATATTAATTTCTGTTTCACCATTTTGTTTGTGTGTAGCAGTCAATTCAGCTGGTTCGTTTGCTTTAATAATAAACGTAACATTTACACCTTCACTAATTCTATTAGATGCTTCAGTTCCATCTTTTTCATAGAATTTCACTCTATGAGTAAATGTTCCTACTTTATTAAGTGTTGGTGTTGCTCCATCCCATCTTGCCTCAAAATCACTTGGGAATGGGGTTACTTCTTTTCCTCTTTCTTTATATATCACAGCCGTTCTAGGATCGTTAATATATCCTTGTAAGCTTGAATCTCCTAATTTTGCAGTAATAGTCTTACCTTCTACTGTTCTCTCTTTAGCTACAAAAATTTGAGCTTCATCACTTACTGCATCAAAGACTGTTTGCGTAGCTTTAAATGGTATTGAAGATGAACCTGGAACCGCGGTTTGATCTGTTTGACGTAAGTATTTTCCGTCAGGCATCTTATATGTCCACTTACCATTTTTGATAACACTCTCACCTGGTTGTAGAGTATCAGGATCTTTTGTTGTATCAGTGATATCTACTGTTTTTCCATCTTGGAATATCAACGTAACTTTTGTAGCACTATTCAAAGCAGTACCAGAAATCACACGATCTGAATCAGCTATCTTGCCAGCCTTATAACCTTCGGTTTCTGTTGGAGTTATAGTCGGCACTGTTGGTTTCGCTACTTGCGTATGAGAAATATCAATATGAGAACCATCTGAGAAGTTGACAACTACTACCCTCGTTTTATCATTTGTATTACCTTTAGTATAAGTAACACCTGTTGGTAGATTTCTATTATTAGCATTAACTTCTTCAATTTTAGCTGCAAAGCGATCTTTAGCTGCATCTGTAAAGTTACCATTATTGATATCAGAATCATTGTAGACAACTTTATCTGTATTAGGATACAGCACTTGATTTCCATAAAAGTCTGCCATACTTTTAACGACAACAGGTGTACTATTATCAGATTCCGTTCTATCATTACCAGAAGTATACACAACTTTGGCGATGATTTTTGTACCCGGAGCAAGACCTTGAGTTAATGGAACCGAGATACCATCCTTCTTAGCGAACTCTCCTTCTTTAGCGACTACTTTTTCACCAATTTTAACAGGATCTACTGTAGGATCAGTTACATCATAAAGTTCTACCGTTGTTCCACTATTAACATTATTTACCGTAACACTATTATCTCCCGCTGTCACTGGTTGAACTTGCGGAGTTAATGGTTTCACGACAAAGTCTATTGGGATAATTTCTGAACGGTTGTTATTAAAATAGTTATCCCCCCCATTATCCTCAGGATACATCACTTGAATACTGTCTCTCTTTTTCCCTAGGTAGTTAGCAGTTAAATCTCTTATGCTATTCGCGTACCTCCTCGATTCCCAGTAATAGTGCACTTTATTTGTTATATTAGAGGTCACATAGCCACCAGCTGAACTGTTAGAACTTGTAAACTTAGTACCAAAAGTTGTTGTATAAACACCACCATTATTCACTGTCGCGTGATAGACCGGCGTACTGATTGTTACAGTTTTAACTTCATCTTTGGCTTCACCATTTTCATCTGTTACATGGTAGGTAACTTTTACTACTCCTGTTTTATCAAGACCTGCTTCTGCTGTACTTGGTTTTGTCTGCCAAGTCACCTCTACATCTGATGGTTTGGCAACGTCAGCTCCATTAGCTTGGAATTTAATATAGTTGGCTGCGTTTTCCCCGTGGAGCAAGCCTTTATCTTTGACTTGTCCAAACTTGGCTTGTTTTGCTACAACGTTTGGATACACCGTTATTGGGACTGTCACTTCTGTTACAGGTCTTGTTTGATTATTGGTTCCTGTTTTTTCAGAAATAACAAGCGTTGCATTACGTGTACCTACTGTCGTAAAGTCAGGTGTTCCTTTCCAAGTAGCAGTCAAGTAGCTTGGAAGGGTTGCTGCTTGTCCATTTTCTTGATAATTCAAGAGACGCTCTGGATGATTTTTCAACTCAGTTAATGCAGTATTCCCTACGATTTGTTTGACAGCTTTACCTGCAAACGTCCGATTCTCTACAACACCATACTCGCTAGCATCACTGGTCTGACCAGAGACTGTTTGAGTTACGCTGACTTTAGTCGCTGAATAGCCAGCTTTAGTTGCTTCTTCTGTTTGGCGAAGATACTTACCTTCAGGAAGAGTATAAGACCAACGCCCGTCACTTGGTGTAACATCCACCTCTGTTTCATCTTGGAAATGAAGCGTTACCTTAGAAGCGTTGCTCATAGCCGTACCTGAAATACTACGATCTGTATCTCTCAGTTTATTACCAGAAGTTGTAGTAATCGTCGGCGCTGTTGGTTTTGAGATGACTGTTATATTTACATCTTCAGTCGATCCATCAGTATATGTTAATGTCGCAGGCACTGTTGCTGTTGTTCCTGCTGGAATAGCTGTTAATGGAGATTTAGCTTCTAAACTTGTCTTAGTAGTATCTGTGAATGCACCTGATATTTGAGCAGCCGTTGGCGTAGCACCTGCTGCAACGATAACATCTGATAATGTTGGTGCAGTGTGCGTTGGAATAGTTACATCATAGTTATTTGAAGCACTTTCTGCATCCCCCGAACCTTTAGTTTCTGTAATATCAACCGTACGGTTTGTAGTTCCTAAAGTTCCATTAGGGATGACAAGCTTGTCTCCTACTTTCTTAACAGCAGTATCTGTAGAAGCCCAATCGTTCTCTCTTGTAAGAGTGATAGTCTTCGTTGCAGCGTTTTCTGTAGGAATAGTAAACGTAACCTTATCTGCATCAGTTGGAATAGTAAACTCATAATCACCATTCATTTTTGCAGTCGAAGTCAAATTGGCTGGTTTCGGATACTTAATAACTACTTCTGAGCTATTATCTGACTCAGTTCTATCACTACCAGAAGTGTATACCACTTTGGCTACAATTTTCGCACCTGCAGTCAATGATTTACCTGCTGATAAAGGAACAGTTATCTTATCTTTTTTGTCAAATTCTCCCTCTTTAGCAACGGTTGTTTCACCAATTTTTTGAGGTTGAGATGGATTTGACATATCATACAACTCTACAGTTGTTCCGCTGTTCACGTTGTTTACTGTCAGACTTGTTGCACCGGTTGTTGCCCCTTCTACTGTTGGTGTTAATGGTTTAACAGTAAACGTTACATCGAATTTTTCAGAACGATTCCAATTTATTTTATCGTCATCTCCTGCCATAAATACTTGAATACCATCTTTATACTTACCAAGATAATTTGCTTTTTGTTTTTCAGAAGTTCTAGTATAACTTGCATATTCTGAATAATCTTTATTTGATGTTGACTTCCAAGCAGCAGATGTCCTTGGTGAATTAGAATCAAAGTATGTCTGAGCGTTATTAGTTGTTCCACCAAAGTCCGTTCCAAAAGTAGTCGTCACATGTGTTGTAGTAGGAGTAGCGTGATAAACTTTCAAATTGATATCAATAATTTTCTCAACACTTCCTACTGTTCCATCAGCATTTGTAACACTATAAGTAACTTTTACGCTACCTTTTGTATTATTTCCAGTAGAATCAGTCTGCACCGACGTACTTGGCTTAGTAACCCATTCTACTGCCACACCATCCGTTGGTTTGTTTACATTTTCATTTTTTTGATTTTTAAATTGAATGTAACTTGAAGCAGCCTCTCCTTCAGGCAATGCATTATTTAACAGCGTTGTAAATTTATCTTTTTTAGCTACAGCTGTTGGATATACTGTAACAGGTACAGTTACTTCTGCCTGAGTATAACCATTCGCACTAACCGTCACAATTTTATTCGTAGTTCCTACTGTCGTTGTTGTAGGTTCGCCATTTTTCCACGTTGCAGAAGTTAATGTTACCCCTGTAGGCATTTCCACAAAGTTACTTGGAGTGTCTACATTGTCGATTGTTCCGTCTTTAATCGCATAGATAGGTTTAGGCTGAATGGCAACTAGGCTAATCGGTTTAACGGTTTTATTCCCTTTTTTATCACGAACAAGAACTGTTATCTCCGTCTTAGAAACTGTAGCGATACTTCCTGTTATCGTCTTATTCTCACTGTTATATTGCAAGCCTGCTGGTAGATTTTTCACTTCTACTTTGCTATCATCTACCCCCACGCCTGAGTCAGATACATTCAAGTCTAAGGTGATTTGTTTTCCAGCTTGAACAAGTGTATTTCCCAAACTAACTGTAGGATTTGTCTTATCTCCGTCCTGAGCAGTTGCGTGATTCTCTGCGCTTTCTACGTTATCAGATGTTATAGCTTTGGCAACTACCTGACTGCCATCTT
Source organism: Streptococcus pseudopneumoniae (assembly GCF_001070715.1). Classification (GTDB taxonomy): domain Bacteria; phylum Bacillota; class Bacilli; order Lactobacillales; family Streptococcaceae; genus Streptococcus; species Streptococcus pseudopneumoniae_H. The sequence continues at coordinate 6,114 of NZ_JVRR01000054.1, read as the reverse complement.
TAACTGTAACATCATTTATGGTAATAGCACCTGAGGTTGGATCAATACTAATGCCATCTTTTTTACCTTCTGTAATACTCCACTTGTTCTGACTATTTTTTTCCGCCTTAACAGTTGCTGTATTATGTTCTTCGAATGTGTCCTTCTCTGTCTCTGTTAAATGACTAATAGTCGGAGACGGGGTGTATGTCACTTCCACTTTATTAACATTTGTTTCATTTGCTGGAGTTACTGTTACATCTCCGTTAGTTTCAGCAGTTACAGTCGGAGCTGTTGGTTTCACATTAACTTTTACTTCTATTGTTTTAGTAGGTCGTTTTTGTGTCACATTTGGTTGATCATTTCCACTTTGTGATGGTGGTAATGTCACTCTCACTTTATACGTTCTTACTCCCGGTATGCTTGTGTCTGTATTTTCTACCCATTCATAAGTCGTACCATTTGGCAATCCATCTGAATCTGTAACAGTTGTCACCGCTGCTTTAGCATTATTAGAATTTAAAGGATCACCTTTTTTAACTGTAACTTTTGTTGGATTAGCTTGTATATCAAACACTTTATGAGTCAATGTAGCTGTATGTTCTAATTTTTCCGTAGCATTTGATGGATTATCTGTAAATCGACTGTAGCCATACTTACCACCATATGTGTAAGTTGTTGTACCTACATTATCAGCCGCAAGTGCTGCTCTAAAACCTGTAGCAGATTTTTCAACTCCGTCACTCGCTTTATAAATCCATGTCATATTATCAGGAATATTTTTTCCAGTATTACGGTAAAAATCAGAATCACTATCATTACGTGCAACATCTTTAAAGTCATAAATTGTTTCAGCAATTGGGAATGTGCTTAAAACTTTATAATTTACATTTATTGTTCTAACAGTTCTATCTGCAAATGTAATTGTTGCCGTTGCTATTTTGCTAACAGTTTTATCGTGATTTGCAGGCATACTTGTATCTAAATTAGTAAATGTAACTGTCGCATCACTCGGAATGTCTACCTTCCTATCACCATCTTGTAATTGCACTAAACTACGTTTATCTGCATCAGTCAAGGTTTCCCCTTGTTTGAAGTTAATAGTAGGTCGTGCTACTACGTTATAGTTTTGGGTTACAGGTACATTCACTTCATCTATTGAGTTATCTGGATAAGTAACTATCACTGTTACAACTTTTTTACCGCCGACTTCTTTAATTGCTCCATTATCTTTGAGCGCCTTCGTCACTCCACCTGCTGCTTTAGCTTCTGCAGATAAATCTGTTACATTTACTTGGTCAGTAATTTTCTTCACATCTTCTGTTGATGTCACTGATGTACCTAGATTATTGAAAACTACAGGTGTTGTCACGTTATTCGGCGTATATTTTTCTGCTTGTTTTTTCACAACCATTTTAAATTTAACAGTTGTACTATTGGCTGGAGTTGTTTTGTCAGAAACCCTTACCGTCACAATTTTCTCTTCAAGAGCATTCGTTTTTTCTACTACTCCTGTAATAGTGTGACTTAATGGATTCGCTTCTGTAGCATTATCACTAGATAGTGGCTCTTCTCTATCTGCATTGCTAGCTTTATTAAACCAAACACCGCTTGGAACATTGCTACCTGTAAATCCTTGAATTTTACCTGTATTATCTGATACTTTTACCGTAACATTCGCTTTTTCTCCACGATATACCGTCACTTTTGGTAAGTTTGCATCAGGAGTTCCTTCTGTCAATAAAACATCCTGACCATTATCACCGACGATTTTCACTTTCGGTGGTAATGAATCCTTCGGTTTTACTGTAATAGTTAATTCTTTCGGAGTTGAAGTGCTAGTAGTCCAGTTTTGTCGCGGACTATTGTCTCTAGCTTTTATCTTAACTGTAAACCCAGTTGACGGATACTCGTATTCTCCATTAGCTTTACGATTTAATTTTAATGTAAGTAGTGCTGTAGCGTCTGAATCTTTACCGCTATATGGGCTACCTGAGAATGTTGTTGAAGTGCTATTATAGTTTCCTCCAGTAATTGTATACTCAACTGTTTTAGTACTTCCTACTGAACTGAAGTCAAAACCACGTCCGCCTGCATTGTCTTCAATTTTAACATTTAACTTAATTTCGCCATTTACATGATTCGCTAATAAAGTCACCGCTCCATTTGAGTCTCCTTGTCTCCATGTTCCTTCATCTTTTACGCTAATTGTTGGCGGGGTTCTATCCTCATTTTGTGCTGTAGCTGTGGCTTCTCCACTTATTAATTCATCTGCCCCATTTGCTTGCGCTTGGGCTTTTACCAAACTACCATCAGCTACCTTAGTAGCAGGTATAGTTAATAAACCTGAATTAGCATTAATTTCAATTCCTTCAGATTTACCATTAAGACTCCATTTATTCCCACTCTTAGTAGCACTTATACTTTGTTCACGTTTACTTTCATCAATATACTTAACACTCAAACTGTCAGCATTCCCATTCGGTTTTACTGTTACAGAACCATCATCTAATGGAGTAACAGTTGGTTTGTCAGTTTGTTTTTTTACTGTTACTGTTGCTTCAGGACTCTCATCACTATTTCCATATTTTGCTTTCGCTTTCACAGTCGTTCCGATTTTAGCAACACCAGATTTCAAAGTGAAAGTTTCTCTTGAAATATCAATACCATCTGCTCCAGTTCCACTCTTAGACCATTCTTTATTCTGATTATTACGTATCAAGGTTGCTGTTTTTTCTTGTCCGCTAGTCTTATCAGTATAAGTAATTTCTAACTTATCTGCTTTTTCCGTACTTGGAGATACAGCTATATTTCCTACACCATTTACGCTAATATTCGGCTTAGTAGGTGCTTCTTGTAATCCTCTCGCCATGAAGTACATATTCGCCGTACTATGCTCAAGAGATCTCATACCTGCTCCGTAATAAATCGGTGCATACTGTGCATCTGTATGTGTTTTATAAGAAATTCTTATTATCCCGTTAGAAAGGGTGAAATGATATATCTCTTTAGAATTATCTTTTAATCCTTTTATATTCCTCTCTGCTCTAGCTACCACTTCACTAGAAACAGCTGTTGATGGCGGCCATTGTTTGAATTTATTAATAGTAGGTCCTAAATAGTAATATCCATCTGAACTTTTACTATTTGTAGGAGGAGTGTCTGTCCTCTGAGTTGAACCGACCTTAGCTATAAAATCAGTATCCGTCACATCTCTAAGACTATTGAAATTATAATTAAGGTCTGTCCATGTATTAGCAGAACCATAAGCTGCTTTCCCAGCATCTATTGTTTCCTTTATTTTTCCGCCCCATTCATCTTTAAAAGTACCAGTTCCTGCTACATACGACTTACTACTACCTCCATGTGTTCTCGTAACCGCAAGAGTCTCTGTAATAGTGTGTCCATTTGGTAATGTAAACCAATAATAAGCATTCTGGTGCTCCTTATTTGCACTATTAAAAGTTAAATCCCATCTAAAGTCACCATTACCTAAATTTGTAACAGTAATCTTAGCCTCATCTACAGCGTCACTTACTGGCACTAAATTGCCTTCAGCAGGCTTTTCAGTAAGCCCTCTATGCAACGCATACAAATAAGTCTCGGCAGGCAACCCTGAACCGTCTCCATTTTGCACAATATACGCCCTTTTTGTATTTAGCGCCGTTGGATTAGTTCTAAAATCAGTACCTTCCGCCATTCTAGTCCAATTTAGTACATCTCGTTTCCCTGAGTGTTCTCGTGTAACAGCAAGAGCTAGTTTTCTTTCTACTTGTCTTCCTTGTGCGATAAGTGACTGAATTTTTTCATCTGTTAAGTTTGGTTGTTGTAACCCTTCATTTATAGAATGAATAATATCTTCTGTCCCTTTTATCAATTCTTTCGTTTCAGGTCTTGTAATTTCACTAGCTATTTTGAAGTATGTATTCAAGCTCTGAGATAGTTTTTCTAGTTTTTCTTTTGGAGTGTCATTTGCCTTAATCGAGTGCGAATCTAAAACCTTATTAACACGACGGATTAGGTCTTCCATAAGTCTTACTTGCTCATCAACCTGTTCTTGCGTCGCATTTGGGTCGTCCAAAACTGCATTAGCTGCTGCTAGACCCGCTTCCACTTCATCGTGGAGAGACTTCATGGAATCTAGGGTTAGATTTGCCAACAAAGCTTTTAGGGTCCCCTGGACAGATTTAGCTGCTTTCCTATCAGCAGTAGTCGGCTGGTCTTGCTTTTCTTGACCCTCTGCTTGAGGAGTTTCTTGACCGACTGGAGCAGGTTTAGACTTTTCTAGCTCTTGCTCTTGATTTGCTTCCTCAGCTTTAGCACCTTGCGCTTTTAGCTCACCCGCAGGCTTACCTTCAGGCTGGTCCGGCAAAGCCTGCTTGGAGTTTTCCTCAGCCGAATTTTCTGGATCCCCATCTGAATTTCCAGAAGGTCCAGCAACTACATTGCTAGCTGTTGCTGGAGATACAGCAGGAGCTTCTTGAGCAGCTACTCCATTCGCAAAGAACATCAGAGCCGCCACCGCGACACTAGCAGCCCCAAAATGATATTTTCTTATTGAATAACGGTAAATTTTTTCACCATTATCATCACGATATGATTTTCTCATTATCTTACCTCTCGTTTTCCCTTTCTGGAGGTACCAAAAAAAATACCCCCCCCCTTAAATATTTTAGGTATTTAAGAAAAGGATATGTTTCTTTTTATTCCCATACTTGTCAAAAGACAAATTCTGAGACAGTACCATTATATCCTATTTTCGCAAATTTGAATAGCAAAACGAGAACTTTTTAGCAACTTTCGCGGAGATTCAATTTCAGGAAAAAATGAAGTGAATCTTCCCACAATAAAACGCATAATATCAAGTTTTTTCAACACCTGATATTATGCGTTTTTTGATTTAAAAAACTCCTTGCCCTGCCTCATCTTTTAGGCTTCTATTTCATCAAAAGAACGAAGCAACAAAGCTCCCCCTGACCCGACAAGTCATCCCTTCCATGAGTTTGACTTGCTCATCAACCTGCTCTTGGCTGGCTTTTGGATTCTATAATACAGCCTGGGCTTGAGCTAGACGCATTTTCACTTCATCGTAGAGTTTTTGCATTGAACTGAGCCTTAGTTTTGTTAACAAAGCTTTGTAAGGCGCCTTGGGTTAATTTGGCTGCACTTGTGTCGACTACTGGCGCTGATTCTTCCTTTTCCTTTTCTTCCGCCACTTGAGCAGACTCGGACTGGGTAGACTCTACCCCTACTTCAGCAGCTGTAGGTTCAGCTACTGCTTGCCTTTTTAGCTCGTCGGCTGATTTGAGGTCAGCTGGCTGTTTAATCAAAGCTTTCTTGGAATCTCCCTCATCCGAGTTTCCTACCATTCTGATAAGATTTTGAGGGAAAAGCTAGATATATTCCCTAACTTACAAAAGCTCCTCAAACTCAGAGACCGTCATACCCAATTGCTGGCTGGCTACCTCAGATGTCAGAAGACCTTGGCGAACCATATCTAAGAAAGCAAAGACTCTTCCTTCAACTTTTCCTCGTTCAAGCCCCTGTTCAATACCCTCTGCGCGACCACGTTCAAGTCCACGCTCTAAACCTTGTTCAACCCCTTCAGCCCTAGCTGTTTCCAAGGCATAGTCCTGAGCTAACAATGCTTGTTCTTCTCGCATACGTAGTTGACTAAACATCTTCCTGTCCTCCTCAGACCAGCTCTTATAATCCAGCAGTTGGTCTGCTTGGCTGATGGCTCGCTCGGGTTGTTGGGTAAAGGGTTTGTTGCCGAAAAACTCCAACCAGGGCTTGCGAACCTCGTCTTTGCTGGTTTCTCTGTATTTTTAGGTCTTATTTATGAAGGTCTTTCAATAGTGACTCAAACTCAGCAACAGTCATGCCTAATTGCTGACTGGCAACCTCAGAGGTCAGAAGACCTTGGCGGACGAGATTTAGTAGCATAGACAGACTTCCTTCAACTTTTCCTCGTTCAAGACCCTCTGCGCGACCACGTTCAAGTCCACGTTCTAAACCTTGTTCAATACCTTCGGCTCTAGCGGTGTCCAAGGCATAGTCATGAGCCAATGATGCTTGTTCTTCTCGCATACGTAGTTGACTAAACATTTTCCTGTCCTCCTCGGACCAGCTCTT
>NZ_JVRR01000053.1 GCF_001070715.1 Streptococcus pseudopneumoniae | reverse complement strand
TAAGATATCTTTTCCATCTGCGCCTTTTGGTCCTCTGATGTTACCTGCTGCCTTCCATGTGCCATTTTCTTTTACGAAAACGTCACCCGTTGCAGTATTAATGAAGGTATCTCCATCTTTACCCTGAGTTTCATCTGGGGTTGCGGTTCCGTTCAAGATATCTTTGCCGTCGCGTCCATCACGACCTGCTGCTCCATCATGACCATCAGCTCCGTTTGCTCCAGCTGCTCCGGTGTCACCTTTTAGTCCTTTGAGGTTGCCTGCTGGCTTCCATGTGCCATTTTCTTTTACGAAGACATCGCCCGTTGCGGTATTAACGAAGGTATCTCCATCTTTTCCTGTATCTGGTGTCGGATCTGTTTTACCATTTAAGATATCTTTTCCATCTGCGCC
>NZ_JVRR01000052.1 GCF_001070715.1 Streptococcus pseudopneumoniae | reverse complement strand
CTAGGAAACTAGCCGTAGGCTGTACTTGAGTACGGCAAGGCGACGTTGACACGGTTTGAATTTGATTTTCGAAGAGTATTAGTTGTGAAATGGTGAATGAGTTGCCTAATTTATGATGTATAGTTGATGGGATATAACTTGTTTACCTTTTAAAAAAGAGCCGTTGGGCTCTTTTTACTTATCTTCGATTTCCTGTGTTTCTTTTATCACAGCTAGTCTAGTCTGGATATCCTTTTCCAAGACCTTAAACTTGTAAGTCAGGTCTTCTTGGTATTCCTTGATGAGTTCTTTTTGCTGGTCAATGATTTGCAGGCTGTTTTGGATAATATCCACATCGTCCTTGATAGCTTGAACGCGGTCAGTGGTATTCAAGACTTCATCTGTGATGGTTTGGCGATTTTTTGTGACCAGATAACTTCCGGCTGCAGCTCCTGCAAATAGCAGTAGGTTGGATAATTTCATGGCAACTCCTTATGCGTTTTTGATGGTTTCAGCGACTTGAGCAAGTTTGTCAAAGTCAGGTTCGTGGGCGATAAAATCAATCTTGAGGTCATCGTCCGCACTGTAGCGAGGCACGAGGTGAACGTGGGTATGAAAGACGGTTTGCCCTGCGATTTCTTCACAGTTGGCAATGATATTCATACCAGCAGCCTTGGTAGCTTTCATGACTTTTTGAGCTACTTTTGGTACTTGGGCGAAGAGTTGGCTGGCGCTAGTAGCGTCCATTTCTAAAAGATTGCGATAGTGTTCTTTTGGTACGACCAAGGTGTGTCCTGGTGTCACTTGAGAGATATCAAGAAAGGCAAGAACCTGCTCATCTTCATATACTTTTGAAGCAGGAATTTCCCCTGCGATGATTTTACAAAAAATGCAATCTGACATAAAATCTACCTCTACTGTATTGAATTTTGATATAATATAGCTACATTATACCAGATTTGGAGAAAATATGTTAGAAATTAAAAACCTGACAGGTGGCTATGTCCATATCCCTGTCTTGAAAGATGTGTCTTTTACTGTTGAAAGTGGGCAGCTGGTCGGTCTGATTGGTCTCAATGGTGCTGGAAAATCAACGACAATCAATGAGATTATCGGTCTGTTGACACCTTATAGTGGTTCTATCAATATCAATGGCTTGACCCTGCAAGAAGATGCAACGAGCTACCGCAAGCAAATTGGCTACATTCCTGAGACACCTAGTCTGTATGAGGAATTGACCCTCAGAGAGCATATCGAAACGGTTGCCATGGCTTATGGTATTGAGCAGAAAGTGGCTTTTGAGCGAGTAGAGCCCTTGTTAAAAATGTTCCGTCTGGACCAGAAATTAGACTGGTTTCCTGTTCATTTTTCAAAAGGGATGAAGCAGAAAGTCATGATTATCTGTGCTTTTGTGGTGGATCCGAGTCTTTTCATCGTGGATGAGCCATTCCTTGGTCTCGATCCGTTGGCGATTGCGGACTTGATTCAGCTTTTGGAAGTGGAAAAGCAAAAGGGCAAATCCATTCTCATGAGTACACACGTGCTGGATTCGGCGGAGAAGATGTGTGATGCTTTTGTCATTCTTCATAAGGGAGAGGTGCGTGCCAAGGGAAATCTCCTGCAACTGCGCGAAGCCTTTGACATGCCTGAGGCTAGTTTGAATGATATTTACTTGGCTCTGACCAAAGAGGAGGAGCTATGAAAGACTTGTTTTTAAAGAGAAAGCAGGCTTTTCGTAAGGAGTGTGTCGGTTATCTGCGCTATGTTCTCAATGACCACTTTGTCTTGTTCCTGCTTGTTCTGCTGGGCTTTCTAGCCTACCAGTACAGTCAACTCTTACAACATTTTCCTGAAAATCATTTGCCTATCCTTTTATTTGTAGGAATTACGTCTGTTTTACTTTTGCTTTGGGGTGGAATTGCCACTTATATGGAGGCTCCAGACAAGCTCTTTCTCTTAGTTGGAGAAGAGGAAATCAAACTCCATCTCAAGCGTCAAACTGGCATTTCCCTAGTCTTTTGGCTCTTTGTCCAGACCCTTTTCTTGCTGTTATTTGCGCCTTTATTTTTGGCAATGGGTTATGGCTTGCCTGTTTTTCTGGTCTATGTGCTTTTATTGGGAGTAGGTAAATATTTCCTCTTTCGTCAAAAGGTTAGTAAATTTTTCACTGAAACTGGACTGGACTGGGACTATGTCATTTCCCAAGAAAGCAAGCGCAAACAAGTCTTGCTTCGTTTCTTTGCCCTCTTTACGCAGGTCAAGGGAATTTCAAACAGCGTCAAGCGTCGTGCCTATCTGGACTTTATCCTAAAGGCTGTTCAGAAGGTGCCTGGGAAGATTTGGCAGAATCTTTATCTGCGTTCTTATCTACGAAATGGAGACCTCTTTGCCCTCAGTCTTCGTCTGCTCTTGCTTTCCGTTCTGGCGCAGATTTTTATCGAGCAAGCTTGGATTGCGACAGCAGTGGTAGTGCTGTTTAACTACCTCTTGCTCTTCCAGTTGCTGGCCCTCTATCACGCCTTTGACTACCAGTATTTGACCCAACTCTTTCCACTGGACAAGGGGCAAAAGGAAAAAGGCTTACAGGCTGTAGTCCGAGGATTGACCAGTTTGGTCTTAGTAGTGGAATTAGTTGTCGGGTTGATTACCTTCCAAGAAAAACTAGCCCTTCTAGCCTTACTGGGAGCTGGTTTGGTTTTACTAGTCTTGTATTTGCCTTATCAGGTCAAACGTCAGATGCAGGATTAACATTGCCTATATGACACTAAAAAAGAAGTTGAGTTCAGTTTGTCTCAGCTTCTTTTACTTTCTACAAGATAATGGTTGGCCCGTAGAGACTCAACTTAGTCTTGACTTGGTCAAAGTGGAAGCGGTCATAGGCCCGCCAAGCAGCGCGAGTAGGAGCGTCTGGATTGAGAGCGCTGAGTCCCATGAGAAGACTGGAAGTCTGGTAAAATTTTTCCAATTCAATCAAGACTCGATTATCCACTGTTTCAGCCTTGGCTAGAAAACCAAGAATAGAGTTTAATTGCTCCTGAAAGCGGACGTCGTCAGCGGTTGCCTGTTTGCATGCTTGATAGGCTTTGTTTAAGTCAGTAATCAAAGTCTGAGCTCTTTTGATGGGGTCTGTGTCTGTCATGAGAATTCCTCCTTTAATCTGGGTGCTAGTCTTGTTTCTAGCAACTGTGTTTTGATACTGTCAGTCTATCACTTTTATCTCCTTTTTCACCATAAAATCTTTAATTGCCCTTGAAATTTCCTGAATGGTACTGTTAAGATTTTATGATAAAATAGTGGTAAGATTATCATGCTTATTTGAGGAAGAAGCTACCTTTCAGGAGCGTTGAAGGCCTGTTTAGGATTTGGTGGACTTGTATCATAGTATTTTTGCTATCCTCTTTTTAGGAAGAAATCGAAACAAGGAGAGTAAGAAGATGAGAATATTTGTTTTAGAAGATGATTTTTCCCAACAGACTAGGATTGAAACGACGATTGAGAAACTTTTGAAGGAACATCATATCACTCCCAGTTCTTTTGAAGTTTTTGGTAAGCCAGACCAGCTGCTGGCAGAGGTGCATGAGAAGGGGGCGCATCAGCTATTCTTTTTGGATATTGAGATTCGAAATGAGGAGATGAAGGGTCTGGAAGTGGCTAGAAAGATTCGGGATCGAGACCCCTATGCCCTGATTGTCTTTGTGACGACTCACTCGGAGTTTATGCCCCTGTCCTTTCGCTACCAAGTGTCTGCTCTGGACTATATTGATAAGGCTCTTTCGGCAGAGGAATTTGAATCTCGGATCGAGACAGCCCTCCTTTATGCCAATAGTCAAGATAGTAAGAGTTTGGCGGAAGATTGCTTTTACTTTAAATCAAAATTTGCTCAATTCCAGTATCCTTTTAAAGAAGTTTACTATCTCGAAACGTCGCCCAGAGCCCATCGTGTGATTCTCTATACCAAGACGGACAGGTTGGAATTTACAGCGAGTTTAGAGGAGGTTTTCAAGCAGGAACCCCGTCTCTTGCAGTGCCATCGCTCTTTTCTCATCAATCCTGCCAATGTAGTTCGTTTGGATAAGAAAGAAAAACTGCTTTACTTTCCCAATGGTGGAAGCTGTCTGATCGCGCGTTATAAGGTCAGGGAAGTGTCTGAGGCTATCAATAACTTACACTAAGTGAGGTGATGTAATGGAAATAGTTTGGAAGATAGTATATTCATTTTTGATAGCTGGATTGGAATTGTTTATATTTTTTAAGGTGGATGGAATTGTTCTAACTCTGGAGAGATTTTTTAAAGCTTTTCTTTTTAAGTTACTTTTAGCAGTCGTTTTTGTAACGATTAACTATATAGTAGGAAATACTTACCTATCTTATTTTGTGGTACCCTTGTACGGCATCGGCTTATCTTTCTTATTGTTAAGAGGGCTTCCTAAAAAACTCCTTTTCTTTTATGGTCTCTTTCCAATGATATTGGTGAATCTCTTTTATAGAGGTATTTCTTATTTTGTGCTTCCATTTTTGGGACAAGGGCAAGTACATGATGATTACTCTTTGATTTGGTTGTGTATAATAATTTTCAATTTCTTCATTTCTCTAGTCTTTTTGAAATGGTTGGACTATGATTTCACTAACTTGAGAAAGGAGATTTTAGATAAAGATTTTCAAAAGTCCCTGACTAAGATTAACTGGATAATGGGGACTTACTATCTAGTGATGCAAAGTCTGTCTTTCTTTGAATATGAACAAGGTATTCAATCAACGACTGTTCGCCATTTCATCCTAGTCTTTTACTTGCTCTTTTTTATGGGAATTATTAAGAAATTGGATACCTATTTGAAGGACAAACTCCATGAGAGATTGGACCAAGAACAGGCCTTGCGCTACAGAGATATGGAGCGATATAGTCGGCATATAGAGGAACTTTACAAGGAAGTCCGGAGCTTTCGCCATGACTACACCAACCTCTTAACCAGCTTACGTCTGGGGATTGAAGAGGAGGATATGGAGCAGATAAAAGAGGTCTACGACTCGGTCTTAAAGGATTCTAGTGAAAAATTGCAGGACAACAAATATGACCTTGGACGATTGGTGAATATTCGGGACCGTGCCCTCAAGAGTCTACTAGCAGGGAAATTTCTAAAAGCTAGAGATAAGAAGATAGTCTTTAATGTCGAAGTTCCTGAGGAGATTCAGGTTGAGGGGATGAGCCTACTTGATTTTCTAACCATTGTGTCTATCCTTTGTGATAATGCTATTGAAGCCAGTGCAGAGACTAGTCAACCTCATGTTTCAATTGCCTTTTTTAAAAATGGAGCACAGGAGACCTTTATCATTGAAAACTCTATCAAAGAAGAAGGTATAGACATTTCTGAAATCTTCTCCTTTGGAGCCAGTTCTAAAGGGGAGGAGAGAGGAGTTGGTCTCTATACCGTCATGAAAATTGTGGAAAGCCATCCCAATACCAGTCTCAATACCACCTGCCAAAATCAAATCTTTCGTCAGGTTTTAACAGTTCACTCGATGTCAGTTGATGATTAGAAGACTTGCGTAAAGAAGTACTGTATGCAGTTATCAATTAAAATGCCATAGTATTTAAGGTATCCTATATGAATAAGAAATCCTTTTTTATCATCTGTTCTACGTTGATCATAGCATCGAATCTTCTCATGATTTCCGTGGTGAATAAGGGAGAAGAAACGGGGAGTAATCTGTTTGTGATTGCTATAGCCTGTGTTATGTTACCATCCTTTTTATATGCGGTTGGGAACCGAATGGCTTCTTTAATTCGGACAGAGTCAGTAGCTTTACTCTTATTGACAGTATTGTCCTTAGTCCGTCTTGTCAACAGAATAGAGAGGACACCTGAAATCCTCAACATTATCATTACCCTCCTGGTTTTGGCAGGTGGGACAGCCTATATTCTGGTTGCGACTATGAGAATCTATCAGAACAGACGGAAGTAAGGCTGAATAGCTTTCGATGTATTTTCACATTGTTAAATTCCCCTAGGGCAAGTATGTTTTTCATGCTTGCTTTTTAAATTTTTTACAATTCAAGATGTTTTGATGACCATTCGTGATTTGAGTGATCCAAGGTCAAAATAAGTGCTATACTAATAGTGTAAAGGTTCTAGCTCAACAAACATTTAGGAGGAAATCTTATGAAGAAAAAAATACTTGTCATTTTCATCTTGTATCTAATCATGTCCATCTTTCTATATCCGCTTAGGGAGAGTGCTTGGTATCAGCTATTTTATACTATAGCCTATATGATTGCGGTTATGATTTATCTTGCTTTAACTAAAAAGAAAGGAGCAAAGAAATGAAAACTTTTCTTGCTAAAAAACGGAACATCTTCCTTGCGAGATTGTTCTTAGGTCAGTTGCCCTTGCTTGTCTCTACTTATCTATTTCTATCTCGTCAGTTTTTAAATTTTTCCTTGGTTTTCCAATTTCTTTTAGTGGTTATTAACTTGGCTTCGATTTTGGTTACTGTTTACCTCACTAGGGAGATGAGGATAAGAGAGTTTGAAGATGATGATTTGGTTAGTCCTAGAACCAATCAACTCATGTTCATCGGCTTGACAGGTTTTATGTCTATTATCTGTTTGTATAGAGGTATCACAGCAGGAGAATCCTATCAGCAATTGATTGCCTACATTGGTGCTATTCTCTGCTTGCTTATCATGCTTCTGCTTATTTGGGGCTTGAAGTATTATAAAAAGTAGGGGCTAATGAAGTTTTTACAATTCAAGATGTCTCGATGACTATTCAAGATTTGGATGAAAAACTTTAACAAATAGTGCTATACTGAAATTGTCAAAGTTGCAACGGGTGCTGCTACATTCTGTTAAAAATCGCTCTTGATTGATAAGCTGGATTTGTTAGGAAAGGAGTAAATAATTATGGATAAGAAAAAGATAGTTTCGACTATAATATGTATAGTATTTCTTGTAGTGTCAGTAGATAATTTTTTTAGAGACTTAACCCCGTTATTGTTCATTTTAAATATTATTGGCCTAACTTGTTTTTTAGTGTTAATATACACTAACATAAAAGAGATGCTCTTAAATATACGTAAATGATGATTTGGTTAGTCCTAGAACCAATCAACTTATGTATATCGGCTTGACAGGCTTTATGTCTATTATCTGTTTGTATAGAGGTATCACAGCAGGAGAATCCTACCAACAAATAATCGCTTATATTGGCGCTGTTCTCTGCTTAATTATTATGCTTCTACTTATTTGGGGCTTGAAGTATTATAAAAAGTAGCTTGTTTTATATGGGACTAACCTATGGTCTGGCAAGGGGAGGTACTAGGCTAGTCGTTGCCTTGTAGATAGTAGGGAAGAGTTATATGAAAAAACACCCTATTCTTTTCAAAACGAGTGCAATTCTTTCTTATTTATTTTTGTTTTTCGGATTGTTTTGGACAACCCAATTTTGGAGCAATTATTGGGAGTTCTCGTCTTGGGTAGGAAATATTATCTGGATTCGAAACATCATCAGTCTTCTCTTTATCGGCTTGATGGTTTGGATTTTGGTCAGGTCGGGCCATGCTTATCTCTTTCGTATCCCTAGGAAAAAGTGGTTGAGCTATTCTGTTCTGACGGTGTTAGCCGCTGTTGTGCTGATATGCTTTAACTATCTGACAGCTAAACACGTTCAGGGAACCAATGAAGGGTGGAATTTGTTTATTGCCTATAGTGAGACCAATTTTGCGGAGTTTGGTGTTTACCTAACCTTAATCGTACTAGGACCTCTGATGGAAGAATTGGTATGTAGGGGATTGCTTCAACATGCCTTCTTTAAGAATTCGAGATGGGGGCTGGATCTTCTCTTTCCGTCATTCTTATTTGCCTTGCCCCACTTTTCTAGCTTGCCAAGTCTCGCAGATATTTTTGTCTATATGGCAGTGGGCTGTCTATTTGCCTGTCTAACACGTTATACGAAGAGTATCTATCCTTCTTATTCGATTCATATTGTTAATAATATCATTGCAAACTTACCATTTTTGCTCACTTTTCTACATAGGGTCTTGGGGTAGAAAAACCAAAAGGCTTGCTTTTCAGCCATAGAGGAGGTTATCATGTATAAACACTTATTTTTCCTAGATTCAAAAACCTTAGACTGGTTGACACCTTATATTCTGGTCTTGGCTTCTGACACCATTGCCTTTAATGTTTTTGTGCTAACCTTTGTATCTGTTGTGATGTTTTATTTTCTGAATCCCATGCTATCTTTAATGGCTATATTCTTAGGAGCTGGCTATGTGGTCGGATTTTGGTTACTAATACTCAATGAAAATCAAAGAGCAAACTAGGAAACTAGCCGCAG
>NZ_JVRR01000051.1 GCF_001070715.1 Streptococcus pseudopneumoniae | reverse complement strand
CCAGGTATAACGAGTGTTGCAGACAAGACAGAATACTATAAACAGGGCGATGATGTCATGAAGCGTGTGACGACATATGATGTCGATCGTCAAACCGGAAGAGTTACTGCAAATAGTACTGAGACGAAATTCTCAGCCAAGAGTACGCTTCGAAGTTTAGTAGATGAGGCAGCCAACACGGCTCTAAGTTACAAGTATCACAATGCTGACAAAGATAAGAAAGATGCTTTTGATAAAGCTATAGAAAAAGCTAAGGCTGTTTTAGATGATTTATATGCTTCTCAAAAAGCAGTTGATGAAGCTA
Organism: Streptococcus pseudopneumoniae; assembly: GCF_001070715.1. Taxonomy (GTDB): domain Bacteria; phylum Bacillota; class Bacilli; order Lactobacillales; family Streptococcaceae; genus Streptococcus; species Streptococcus pseudopneumoniae_H. The sequence continues at coordinate 1,855 of NZ_JVRR01000051.1, read as the reverse complement.
GGGATAATCTAAAACTAGCTAAAGAATCTTTGAATGGAATTTACATACCACCGTATACTCCACAAGCAGATCAACCTCAACTTTCTACCCCTACTCAGCCAGATCAAGGAGGCACTGAGATTCCGACAGCTCCATCTGAGCCAGCTCCTCAACCGTCTCAACCAACTGCTCCGAGTCAACCTGCAAGTCCTGCCCTAGCTCCAAGTTCAGCTCCGACTCAAGCTCTTAGAGTGGCAGCAAGCGCTTCGGCTAGCTCAACGAGCACGCAAGCACCTGCTCCAGCTCAAGAGCAAGTTGACAAGTCTGAACTTCGTGCTTTGACTAAAGAGTTAGACCAACGCTTGAAAGCTTTGACAACAGTATCTGATCCGAAAATCGATGCAGCCAAGACGGTTCTCCTAGATGCTCAAAAGGCTCTGGAAGATAGTGCCTTGACAGAGCAAGGTCTGCGTATTGCAGTAGAGTCTGTGAAGGCTGCCTTGGCCTCTCTCAAAGATGTGAAAGCAAATGCTAGCGACAGCAAGCCTGCACAGGACAAGAAAGATGCTAAGCAAGGAACGGAAGATAGTAAGGATTCAGATAAGATGACTGAAACAAACTCAGTTCCAGCAGGAGTGATTGTGGTCAGTCTACTTGCTCTCCTAGGCGTGATTGCCTTCTGGTTGGTTCGTCGTAAGAAAGGGTCAGAAATCCAGCAATTAAGCACGGAATTGACCAATGTTCTCGGACAGCTAGATACAGAAAAAGCGGATAAAAAAGTCCTTTCCAAAGCCCAAAAACTTCTCCAAGAAACCCTTGATTTCGTGAAAGAAGAAAATGGCTCAGCAGAGACAGAAGCTAAACTAGTAGAGGAGCTTAAAGCAATCCTTGCCAAACTCAAGTAAAACTTGATTTAGGAAATGTCAGACCTAAAAGACATTTCCGTTCCAAAAGCAGCGACGAGTAAGTCTTGTCGTTGCTTTTTGTCTCTTTGTTAAGAGGATTTAAGAGTAAAGCCTTTCGAACTTTGGAAGATGTCATGAATCAACTCCAAGATGTCATACAAGGACTGGAGAAGGAGGTGATAAAGTCCATCGTCAATCGGAGATGGATTAGAATGCTTTTTGAAAGCAGATGGTATTAGTTTAAAATGCTATAGTTTAGTTTTAACTTTCTCCTCTCTTTTTACGAATAAATAGATAGAACCATAGAATCTAGTAAACCTAGATTTAAAACTGTGGTATAATAGAAGGAGGAGAAGGATGATTCTCAGACATCCGGGCATTAGCCCAACTAATGATTTGGTTGCTAAGAAGATTTTCAGCAATCCAGAAATCACTTGTCAATTTATCCGCGATATGTTGGACTTACCAGCAAAAAATGTGACGATTTTGGAGGGAAGTAACATTCACGTCTTGCCTTCCCTGCCTTACTTGGCCCAGGATTTTTACACTAGTATAGACGTCTTGGCGGAGTTGGATAATGGCACTCAAGTAATCATTGAGATTCAAGTCCATCATCAGAATTTTTTCATCAATCGTTTGTGGGCTTACCTGTGCAGTCAGGTAAATCAAAACCTAGAAAAAGTTCGTCAGCAAGAAGGCAATACACACCAGAGTTACAAACACATCGCACCAGTATACGCAATTGCAATTGTAGACAGCAATTATTTCTCAGATGACTTGGCTTTTCATAGCTTTAGCATGCGCGAGGACACAACAGGTGAGGTCTTAACTATCACCAATAATGGTCAAGAAAACCATCTGGTTAAGATGGCGTTCTTGGAATTAAAAAAATACAGAGAAACCAGCAAAGACAAGGTTCGTAAGCCGTGGTTGGAGTTTTTCGGGAACAAACCCTTTACCCAGCAACCTGA
>NZ_JVRR01000050.1 GCF_001070715.1 Streptococcus pseudopneumoniae | reverse complement strand
CGCACGCCTGATAAGCGTGAGGTCGGTGGTTCGAGTCCACTCGTGCCCATTAATTGGAGAATTACTCAAGAGGCTGAAGAGGACGGTTTGCTAAATCGTTAGGTCGGGTAACTGGCGCAAGGGTTCGAATCCCTTATTCTCCGTTTTAATGAGGGTTTATAACTCTCTTTTTTTTGTATTTTTAAGAATAGTAGAATAAAAACTTCAGATTTGTAAAACTTAATTTGATTACTTATCTGAAGTTTTTTTGCGCTCTTTGTCAACTGTAGTGGGTTGAAGAAAAGCTAAAATCTTTATATATTGTCTATTTTATGGTTGTGCTAGTTTATTACTACTTCCAACCCTTGAGTGAAATTTCTCCGCTATTTAGCCAGATTTCTTTTCCGTTATCACATTGAATTAAAAGTTTTCCATTTTCTGAGATGTCTTTAGCAAGTCCCTTGTGATTTTTTTGATCTAGTGTGAAAGTAACTTCTTTTCCTAGAACGAATGACTGTTTTTTATATAGGTATAATAGCTCCTCTGCTGGTGTTTCGAAGAAAGCACGCCAGATTTCTATGATCAATTCATTCCTTGTTATAGGAGCTGCAGTTTTAAATAAGCTAGCAGCTCTTTCTTTTAATTCCTGAGGGAAGTCTTTAATGGTGAAATTGATACCTACTCCAATAATGATATCTGTGACTAAGCCTGTTTCTACAGCGGTCATTGCTTCAGTGAGAATTCCTCCAATTTTATGATTGTTTAGGTAGATATCATTGACCCATTTTATGTCGATATCTATTAAAGTTAGGTTCTTAATGGCTTTGTAGATAGCTCCAGCTACAAGTAGTGTGTAGGACGGTAATTTGTCGTAAGGAAGATTTGGTTTGAGATGGAGTGTCATATAAATGCCACCTTGTGGTGAGTAGAAAGAACGTTGAAATCGACCTCGGCCTGCTGTTTGATAGGAAGCTATATAGAGGGTGTTTGCTTCATGGCCTAAATCAATTGCTTCTTTTGCATCGAGTTGTGTTGATTTTGTTTCGGGTTTAAAGCTGACTTTAATTGGAAGATTCTCTTCTAGAAGTTCTGGAAGAATAAGGTCTCCATTCATCAATTTATATCCTTTGTTTTTGATACTATCAATTTCAATGCCTTCTTGTTCTAGCCGCTTGATGGCTTTCCAAATCGATGTTCGGCTGAGGGATAGTTCTTCTGCGATTTTTTCTCCGCTGATATAATCGGTTTCTTTTGCTAGAATTTGGTAGACAGCTTGGTAGGATTTCATAGTGTTTCCTTTCTCACTAGTTGGTATTGAGAGTATTCTTTTCTTGTTTGACTTGGGGTCTGATTAAAGTATTGTTTATAAGCTTTTGAAAAATGGAGTGGATCTGAAAAACCTACCGAGTATGCAATTACCTTGATGGATTCTTGGGTATTTTCGAGAAGTTGTTTAGCTCGGTGCATTCGAACGTAAAGTAGGTATTCTTTGGGTGATAAGGTGTTAAATTCTTTGAATACGCTTGATAAGTAGCTTCTGTGAACGGATAGCTCTTTTGCTAAATCTTGAATTGTAAGTGATTGAGGATAGTGGCTATCAATTAATCGTTTGCATTCAAGATAGAGTTGGTAGGTTGATGAAATATTCTTTTTTTTCTGATTGGGAGCAATAGTTCCCAGATGAAACATCAGTTCATGGAGTTGTCCCATGATATGGAGTTGAGCTAATTCATTTGATTTTGTAATCTGAGCGAAGCGGACAATGTCTGAGATGAGTTTTGCAGTATTCTGGGTATGACAAGTTTCAGATTGGACGAGATAGGATTGGTCAGAAATTTGAGAAAGAGCAAAATAGTCAGGAGCTTTCCCTCCAGTGATTCCTAACCAGTAGTAGGACCAAGGTTCTTTACTATCTGCTTGATAAAAGGTTAGTTCATCTGGTTTTAATAGAAAGAAATCTCCTTCTTTTAAATCAACAATTTTACCCTTGTAATGAAATTTTCCTTGTCCTTTAGTAATGTAATGTAGAACGTATGTATCTCGAATTGCTGGACCAAAAGAGTAATTAGGTGTGCATTCCTCATATCCATAAAAGCTTAGGGAAAGGTCAATTGTTCCAGTCTGGTATTCTGAAAAAACTAGCATGTGCTACCTCCTACCTAACATTTTACCATATTCTTGAGACATTTTTCTATTTTAGAAAGCGATTTCAGATGATAAAATAGAATCAATAAAGTGATGAGGTAAAGTAAATGGGAGTTAGGATAGAGAATAATCTATTTTATGTTGAGAGTAAAAATCTAAGTTTGATTATTGAAAATCGAAATGGCTACTTACTTTTGAAACATTTAGGAAAGACTATTAAGAACTATAAAGGTTCCAATAGTGTTTATGAACGAGACCATGCCTTTTCAGGAAATCCAACAGCTACTAATCGAACCTTTAGTTTAGATACTCAACGTCAAATTTTTGGACAACATGGCTTAGGAGATTTTAGGAAACCAACTATACAGATTCAGCATAGTGTAACTGAAGTAACAGACTTTCGATTTGTAGAAGCAAAGATTTTAAAAGGTCAGAATGGTCCACAGGGTTTACCTTCTCCACATAGCATGGACGATACAGAGACTCTTGTCTTAATGTTAGAAGATTCTAAGGCTCAACTGAGTCTGACTTTGTATTATACTGCTTTTGATAATAATGCGACAATTGCTAGCTACAGTAAATTGGAGAATAAGAGTAACCAGGAAGTTGTTATTCATAAAGACTTTTCTTTTATGGCTGATTTTCCAGCTGCAGATTACGAAATCGTAACTCTGCAGGGTGCTTATGCTCGTGAAAAGACTGTTAGACGTCAACAGGTAGAACAAGGAATCTTTTCGATTAGTTCAAACCGTGGGGCTTCTGGACATGCTCAAACACCAGCTCTTCTACTATGTGATCAAGGGGTCACAGAGGATGCTGGAAATGTGTTTGCTATTCAACTAATGTATAGTGGAAACTTTGAAGCTTTTGTTCAGAAGAATCAATTGAATGAAGTTCGGCTGGCTATTGGTATAAATCCAGAAAACTTTTCTTGGAAGTTAGACCCTGAGGAAAATTTTGAAACACCGGTAGCTTTAGTGACCTATTCAGATAAGGGATTCACTGGTGTTAGTCATGAAGGTCAGAATTTTGTACTGAAGCACATTATGCCAAGTAAATTTTCTAAAAAAGAACGTCCAATTCTAATCAATAACTGGGAAGCTACTTACTTTGACTTTCAGAGAGAAAAACTGTTAGAGTTAGCAGATGAAGCTAAGAAAGTTGGCATTGAACTTTTTGTATTAGATGATGGTTGGTTTGGCAATCGTTTTGATGATAATCGTGCTTTAGGTGACTGGAGTGTGAATGAGGAAAAACTGGGTGGAAGTCTAGAAGGTCTGATTTCAGCTATCCATGAAAGAGGTTTGCAGTTTGGGCTTTGGTTAGAACCTGAAATGATTTCTGTAGATAGCGATTTGTATCGTCAACATCCTGACTGGTCTATTCAGGTTCCTGGCTATGATCATACTTATTCTCGGAATCAATTAGTACTTAATCTTGCCAATCCTCAGGTAGTAGAATACTTGAAAAATGTCTTAGATCAACTCCTATCTTATCATGAGATTGATTACATTAAATGGGATATGAATCGCAATATGACTAACCTAGGGAATGGATCGAACTATCTAGAGACACAGATGCAATCTCATCAGTACATGCTGGGGCTTTACGAACTCGTTTCTTATCTGACAGAGAAGCACAGCCATATTCTCTTTGAGTCCTGCTCTGGTGGTGGTGGGCGAAATGATCTTGGTATGATGCGCTATTTCCCACAAGTCTGGGCTAGTGATAATACTGATGCTATTGCACGTTTACCAATTCAATACGGTTCATCCTATCTCTATCCAACCATTTCTATGGGGGCTCATGTGTCAGCAGTACCGAATCATCAGATGGGACGGATGACACTATTGGAAACTCGTGGTCATGTAGCAATGATGGGAAATTTGGGATATGAGCTTGATTTGACAAGTTTATCAGATGAAGAGAAAGCTGAGATTGCTAATCAGGTGAACTTGTATAAAGAATTACGACCAGTAGTTCAGTTAGGACAACAGTATAGGTTAATCAATCCCGAGTCTGCATCCAATGAAGCAGCTGTACAATTTAACTACGGAAATCAAATGATTGTAACCTATGTTCGCGTTTTATCAGTTGTAGAGACCATGGAAACAACTTTAAAATTAAAAGATTTGGTTGAAGAGGGACTGTATGAATTACAAGAAAATGGAGTAGTTTACTCAGGTGCAGAACTCATGTATGCAGGCTTAACTGTTATCTTATCCCAAGGAGATTTTTTGAGTAGACAGTATATTTTTAGAAGGCTATAATAGAGGTGTATAAATTTATAAAGGAGGCTTTCCAATGAAATGGTATAAGAAAGCAGGTTTTCTTTTAGTAGCTGGGGCTAGTTTACTAGGCCTAGCAGCTTGTGGTCAGAATAATCAATCGACTGATGGAAAGGTAACGATTGAATTTTTTAACCAGAAGACCGAAATGGCGGATACTTTGCAAAAAATTGTAGATCATTTTGAAAAGGATCATCCTACTATTGATGTAAAACTGACGACTGTTCCGGCAGCTGGCATTGTTCTGAAGACTCGGATTTTATCAGGAGATGTTCCAGATATTGTTAATATCTATCCTCAAAATATGGATTTTCAGGAGTGGGCAAAAGCAGGTTACTTTGCAGATATGACAGGGAAATCTTATCTTGAGAACATTAAGAATGACTATGCAGAAAAGTATGCAATCAATAACAAGATTTATAGTGTGCCTTTAACTGCTAACCTTTATGGAATCTATTACAATAAAACAAAGTTTAAAGAATTAGGACTTGAGGAACCGAAGACTTTTAAAGAGTTTCAAGAGATTGTTAAAAAGATAAAAGATAGTGGGAATTCTCCGTTTGCAGTTGCAGGCAATGAAGGATGGACATTAAACGGTTATCACCAACTTTCTCTCATTACTATTACAGGTAGTGGAGACGCAGCTAATAACTATCTTCGCTTTTCAAAACCAAATGCTATTTCTGTAGATGATGCTATTTTAAAAGCAGATGCAGAACGACTAGATTTGTTGGCAGACAATGCTCAAGATGGATGGCGTGGTGCCTCTTATAATGATGCGGTGGTAGCATTCTCGAATGAAAAAGCCTTGATGATGCCACAAGGATCATGGGCATTAGCGGCAATTAATCAACAGGATCCAAAATTTGATGTGGGGATGTTTGCCTTCCCAGGAGAAGAAGTAGGAAAAGAAGTCACTGTTGGTGCAGGGGACATGGCACTATCAACTTCTGCTACTACCAAACATCCTAAAGAAACCGAAGAATTTATCAGCTATATGACTAGTTCAAAAGCTATGCAAGCATATTATGATGTGGATGGATCACCAGTTGCTGTAAAAGGTGTACAGGAAAAAGAAGATTCAGCACTTGCAGAGATTTCTAAACTAGCATTTACGGATAAACATTATGTTTGGTTGGGCCAACATTGGAATTCTGAAGAAGATTTTTTTAATCTAAGTGCAGGTTACTTGATGGATAAAAATCTGAAAAATATGGCAAACAATCTCAATGCTTTCTTTAATCCAATGAAGGCAGATTTGGACTAGAATAGGAGTTAAGATGATATGGCTATTCGAAAATTTTTAAATAAATACTGGGGTTGGACTTTTTTGCTCATCCCGCTGGCATTACAAGCTATCTTCTTTTACTTTCCGATGGTACAAGGTGCTTTCTATAGTTTGACTAACTGGACTGGATTGACCTATAATTATAAATTTGTTGGTCTGAATAACTACAAATTGCTGATGATTGATGGGAAATTCTTCACAGCCATAGCTTTTACTTTGATTTTAACCCTGGCATTGATTATTGGAGAGATTACAATTGGGATGGTTGTGGCACGAGCCTTAAATTCTAAGATGAAAGGGCAGACCTTCTTTAGAGCATGGTTCTTTTTCCCAGCGGTTTTGTCTGGTTTGACAGTTTCCTTGATTTTTAAACAATTCTTCAACTATGGTCTTCCAACGATTGGAAAAATTTTAGGGATTAGTTTTTTACAAGAAAGTCTATTAGGAACACCAATCGGAGCGGTAGTGGCAACTATTTTTGTTCTTCTATGGCAAGGAGTAGCAATGCCAATTATTCTCTTTCTTGCTGGTCTTCAGAGTATTCCAAGTGATATTTTGGAGGCAGCATCAATTGATGGTGCAACAAGCAAACAAACTTTTTGGAAAATTGAATTACCATATTTGCTACCAACGATTTCTATGGTTTTTATCCTAGCTCTTAAGTCCGGTTTGACAGCCTTTGACCAAATTTTTGCTTTGACGAGTGGTGGTCCTAATAATGCTACAACGTCTCTTGGTCTTTTAGTCTACAACTATGCCTTCAAGAGTAATCAATATGGATATGCGAATGCAATTGCCTTGATTTTATTCTTAATTATTGGAATTGTTTCTCTGATCCAAATCAAACTATCAAAGAAATTTGAAATCTAATAGGGGAGTCTTACACATGAAAAAAGAAGAAAAATTGAATCAGTTTTGGAAGTATGTCCTCTTGATAGTAGGTGGTATTCTCATACTTGTTCCTTTGTTGGTAACGGTTTTTAGTTCCTTCAAGACAACCAAGGATATCATGAATCATTTCTTTGGTTTGCCCAATCCTTTTACATTAAGCAATTATGAACGATTGGTTTCGGATGGGATTGGAGGTTATTTCTGGAATTCAGCTGTTATTACGGTGTTATCATTGATTGTAGTAGCCTTCTTTATACCAGCTGCAGCCTATTCCATTGCTCGAAATATGTCCAAGAAAAAAGCCTTTGCAATTATGTATTCGCTCTTGATCTTAGGGATATTTGTTCCATTTCAGGTGATTATGATTCCTATCACAGTTATGATGAGCAAACTCGGTCTGGCAAATATGTGGGGGTTGGTACTACTTTATCTAACTTATGCAATTCCACAGACTCTCTTCTTGTATGTTGGTTATATTAAAATCAGTGTACCAGATAGTTTAGATGAAGCTGCAGAAATTGATGGGGCTGATCGATTTACAACTTACCGTCGAATTATCTTTCCAATGCTGAAGCCTATGCATGCTACAACCTTGATTATCAATGCATTATGGTTCTGGAATGACTTTATGTTGCCATTGTTGATTTTGAATAAGGATTCCAAGATGTGGACTTTGCCTCTCTTCCAGTACAACTACCAAGGTCAGTATTTTAATGACTATGGGCCAAGTTTTGCATCCTATATTGTGGGAATTGTAACAATTACTGTCGTCTACCTCATCTTCCAAAAACATATTATTTCAGGAATGAGCAACGGAGCAGTGAAGTAAGAAGAACTCATGGAATCTCTAGTCTTTGACACAGAGGAAGGGTTCAGCTTGTTGATAATTCTATGTAGAAGACAAGAAAGTAGTACTTAGTTTATCACAGTCTATATTAGTACGAGTTTGATGATAAACAGAGATTTAATACTCAATGAAAATCAAAGAGCAAACTAGGAAGCTAGCTGCAGGTTGCTCAAAGCACAGCTTTGAGGTTGCAGATAAAGCTGACGTGGTTTGAAGAGATTTTCGAAGAGTATAACATGAATTTGATTTACGAAGCCAAGTCATATGAGACTTGGCTTCAATTAGAAAAAGGAGAGTAATGATGCCAATTCAGAATAAAACCATGTTGATTACCTATTCAGATAGTCTTGGAAATAATCTTAAAGACTTATATGAGAATTTGGAAGAGTATTTTGGAGATGCTATTGGAGGAGTTCACCTTCTACCATTTTTCCCATCAACAGGTGATCGTGGATTTGCGCCAGTTGACTACGACGAAGTGGACTCAGCTTTTGGTGATTGGGAGGATGTTAAGCGTTTAGGTGAGAAATATTATCTTATGTTTGACTTTATGATTAATCATATTTCTCGTCAATCCAAGTATTATAAAGACTATCAAGAAAAACATGAAGCCAGTGAATTTAAAGATCTCTTTTTAAACTGGGATAAGTTTTGGCCAGAAAACCGTCCGACACAGTCTGATGTAGATTTAATTTACAAGCGTAAGGATCGTGCACCAAAGCAAGAGATTGTTTTTGCAGATGGTTCAGTAGAACATTTGTGGAATACCTTTGGTGAGGAGCAGATTGATCTTGATGTTACAAAAGAAGTAACGATGGAATTTATCCGTAAGACCATTCAGCACTTGGCAAGTAATGGGTGTGATTTGATCCGTCTAGATGCCTTTGCTTATGCAGTGAAGAAATTGGATACCAATGATTTCTTTGTAGAACCAGATATTTGGGATTTATTGGACAAAGTTCGAGATATCGCTGCTGAGTATGGGACAGAGCTCTTACCTGAGATTCATGAACATTATTCGATTCAGTTTAAAATAGCGGATCACGATTACTATGTTTATGATTTTGCTCTTCCAATGGTGACACTTTATACTCTTTACAGTTCCAGAACAGAGCGTTTGGCTAAGTGGTTAAAGATGAGCCCGATGAAGCAATTTACGACGCTAGATACCCATGATGGGATTGGAGTAGTAGATGTCAAGGATATCCTGACCGATGAGGAGATTGACTATGCTTCAAATGAACTCTATAAGGTTGGAGCTAATGTCAAACGTAAGTACTCCAGTGCAGAGTATAACAATTTAGATATCTACCAAATCAATTCAACCTATTATTCTGCGCTTGGAGATGATGATGTCAAGTATTTTCTCGCTCGTCTAATTCAAGCTTTTGCCCCAGGTATTCCTCAAGTTTACTATGTTGGTCTATTAGCAGGCAAGAATGACTTGAAATTATTAGAAGAAACCAAAGAAGGTCGAAATATTAATCGTCATTACTATAGCAATGAGGAAATAGCAGAAGAAGTCCAACGTCCTGTGGTGAAGGCGCTTCTCAATCTATTTTCTTTCCGTAATCGATCAGTAGCATTTGATTTAGAAGGAACTATTGACGTTGAAACACCAACAGCCCACAGCATTGTAATCAAACGTCAAAATAAAGATAAGTCCGTAACAGCAGTAGCAGAAATTGATTTGCAAAATCAGACTTATCGGGTAATGGAAAACGGAATTGAAGTAACATTTTGAAGCCTTGATATGGTTGATAAAATAGGTTTTTATTTTAGTAAACGTTTCCTTTGTTTTCAAATTGCTAAAAAAGTGGTACAATATAGGATAGCTTACTATTATCTGAATCAATTGATTTGGAAAGAAAGGATTCGTTTTGAAATCAATAGGCTTTATTGAAAAGCTGAAAGGGTTGTCTAGTAAAGAGCTGATTTTATTGGGAATTATCCTGAGTATCTTTTTACCCTTTTATCTTTTTGTAGTTGTATTCTGTTTATATATTATTAGTTTGATTTTTACAGGAGACATGAAAAGTATTCTTCAGAAAATGGGGGAGCATCCGATGCTGCTTCTTTTTCTTGGCTATAGTACTGTAATATCCATTTTTGCACAAAATTGGATGGGTCTTGTAGCTTCAGTAGGAATGTTTCTATTTACTGTTTTCTTTTTGTACTATCAGTCGATTTTATCACATAAATTTTTTCGATTGATTTTGCAGCTCGTCTTGTTTGGTAGCGTCTTGTCAGCTGCTTTTGCGAGTTTAGAGCATTTCCAAATTGTGAAGAAATTCAACTATGCTTTTCTTTCACCCAATATGCAGGTATGGCATCAAAACCGGGCAGAAGTGACCTTCTTTAATCCTAATTACTATGGAATTATTTGTTGTTTTTGTATCATGATTGCCTTCTATCTGTTTACAACGACCAAGTTGAATTGGTTGAAGGTATTCTGTGTGATTGCAGGCTTTGTGAATCTCTTTGGTTTGAACTTTACGCAAAATCGAACTGCCTTTCCTGCTATTATCGCTGGAGCCATTATTTATCTTTTTACGACCATTAAGAACTGGAAGGCCTTTTGGCTGAGTATTGGGGTCTTTGCGATTGGCTTGAGTTTCCTCTTTTCCAGTGATTTGGGAGTTCGGATGGGGACTTTAGACTCTTCTATGGAAGAACGCATTTCTATCTGGGATGCTGGGATGGCCTTGTTTAAGCAAAATCCTTTTTGGGGTGAGGGGCCATTGACCTATATGCACTCTTATCCTAGAATAAATGCTCCTTATCATGAACATGCTCACAGTCTATATATCGATACGATTCTGAGTTACGGAATTGTGGGGACTATTTTATTAGTTTTGTCTTCTGTTGCTCCTGTTCGCTTGATGATGGATATGAGTCAGGAGTCGGGGAAACGTCCGATTATCGGTCTTTATCTGTCTTTCCTTACAGTGGTTGCTGTGCATGGAATCTTTGACTTGGCCCTCTTCTGGATTCAGTCAGGTTTCATTTTCTTGCTAGTTATGTGCAGTGTTCCATTGGAGCATCGAACCTTGGTATCGGACATGACGGATTAAGTTTATAAGATTAAAATCTTCTATCTTGGGTAGGAGATTTTTTACTTGGAAAAATTATTTCTAAATCGAAATAGTTGACAGCTGGAATAATGAGTGTTACAATTATTTTATTCGTTTCGATATCGAAATAAATTGGAGGTGTCATGAAAGATAGTCATTTGGTAGCCCATCATATTCGTTTGTTGAATGGGAGGATTTTTCAAAAGTTACTGAATCAAGATTCTGAAGCTCTTTATCGGAGTGAACAGGGGAAGATTTTAGCGGTTTTATGGAATAGTGAAACTGGCTGCGCAACTGCGACAGATATTGCGCTTGCGACGGGGCTTGCTAATAATACACTGACGACGATGATTAAAAAACTAGAGGAACAAAATCTTGTAACTATTAGTCCATGTGGAGAAGATAAGCGTAAAAAGTATTTGGTTTTAACAGAGCTGGGGCAGTCTCAGAAAGAAGTGGGGCATCGTGTCAGTCAGAAATTGGATACGATCTTTTACAAAGGATTTTCAGAGGAAGAAATTAGTCAGTTTGAAGCCTTTCAAGAAAGAATTTTGGCGAATCTGAAAGAGAAGGCAAAAGAGGATTAAAATAGATCAAATTAGCTGTTTATAAGTAAAGGCCACTTTTGACTTCGTTTTCCAACTCTTAGGACAAGGAAATTATATGGTTAGCTATGGTCAGACTCAGATTGATGGCCTTGCTTATGCCCAGTATGATATCTTCCGTCTAGAAAACGGGAAAATTGTGGAGCATTGGGATAATAAGGAAGTCATACCTAAGGTAGAAGACTTGACCAATCGAGGGAAGTTTTAAATTGAGGATACAGAATGATTGAATACAAAAATGTAGCCTTGCGCTACACAGAAAAAGATGTCTTGAGAGATGTCAATTTACAGATTGAGAATGGGGAGTTCATGGTTTTAGTTGGGCCTTCTGGGTCAGGTAAGACGACCATGATTAAGATGCTTAACCGTCTCTTGGAACCAACTGATGGAAATATTTATATGGATGGCAAGCGCATCAAAGACTATGATGAGCGTGAACTTCGTCTTTCTACTGGTTATGTTTTACAGGCTATTGCTCTGTTTCCAAATCTAACAGTTGCGGAAAATATTGCCCTGATTCCTGAAATGAAAGGCTGGTCTAAGGAAGAAATTGCTAAGAAAACTGAAGAGCTTTTGGCCAAGGTTGGTTTACCAGTAGCTGAGTATAGGCATCGTTTGCCTAGTGAATTATCTGGTGGGGAGCAACAGCGTGTTGGAATTGTACGGGCTATGATTGGTCAGCCTAAGATTCTCCTCATGGATGAACCTTTTTCAGCCTTGGATGCTATTTCGAGAAAACAGTTGCAGGTTCTGACTAAAGAATTGCATAAAGAGTTTGGGATGACAACTATTTTTGTAACCCATGATACGGATGAAGCTTTGAAATTGGCGGACCGTATTGCTGTCTTGCAGGATGGAGAAATTCGCCAGGTAGCGAATCCCGAGACCATTTTAAAAGCGCCTGCAACAGATTTTGTAGCAGACTTGTTTGGAGGTAGTGTTCATGACTAATTTAATTGCAACTTTTCAGGATCGTTTTAGTGATTGGTTGACAGCTCTATCTCAACATTTGCAGTTGTCACTTTTGACCCTGTTACTAGCTATTTTTATCGCGATTCCCTTGGCTGTTTCTCTTCGCTATCATGAGAAGTTGGCCGACTGGGTCTTGCAGATTGCAGGGATTTTCCAGACCATCCCGTCTCTGGCCTTGTTGGGACTCTTTATCCCCTTGATGGGAATTGGAACCTTGCCGGCTTTGACAGCGTTAGTGATTTATGCGATCTTTCCGATTTTACAAAATACCATCACTGGACTGAAGGGAATTGATCCAAGTCTACAAGAGGCTGGGATTGCCTTTGGGATGACTAGGTGGGAGCGACTCAAGAAGTTTGAAATTCCACTTGCCATGCCTGTTATCATGTCTGGGATTCGGACAGCAGCTGTCTTGATTATCGGTACGGCAACCTTGGCGGCCTTGATTGGTGCAGGGGGACTGGGTTCCTTTATCCTTTTGGGAATTGACCGTAATAATGCCAGTCTGATTTTGATTGGGGCCCTTTCTTCTGCAGTGCTGGCTATTGCCTTTAACTTCCTACTAAAAGTGATGGAAAAAGCAAAATTGCGGACGATTTTTTCTGGTTTTGCCTTGGTGACCTTATTGCTAGGTCTGTCTTATAGTCCAGCCCTCTTAGCTCAAAAAGAGAAAGAAAACTTGGTTATTGCTGGAAAATTGGGTCCAGAACCAGAAATTTTGGCCAATATGTATAAATTGCTGATTGAAGAAAATACCAGTATGACTGCGACTGTTAAACCAAATTTTGGGAAAACAAGCTTCCTCTATGAAGCTCTGAAAAAAGGCGATATTGACATCTATCCTGAATTTACTGGTACGGTGACTGAAAGTTTGCTTCAGCCATCACCGAAAGTGAGTCATGAGCCAGAGCAGGTTTATGATGTAGCGCGTGATGGCATTGCCAAGCAGGATCATCTAGCCTATCTCAAACCCATGTCTTATCAAAATACTTATGCTGTAGCTGTTCCGAAAAAGATTGCTCAGGAATATGGCTTGAAGACCATTTCGGACTTGAAAAAAGTGGAAGGACAGCTGAAGGCAGGCTTTACACTTGAGTTTAATGACCGTGAGGATGGAAATAAGGGCTTGCAATCAATGTATGGTCTCAATCTCAATGTAGCGACTATGGAACCAGCTCTTCGCTATCAGGCTATTCAGTCAGGCGATATTCAAATTACGGATGCCTATTCGACTGATGCGGAATTGGAGCGTTATGATTTGCAGGTCTTGGAAGATGACAAGCAACTCTTCCCACCTTATCAAGGGGCTCCACTCATGAAAGAAGCTCTTCTCAAGAAACATCCAGAGTTGGAAACAGTTCTCAATAAATTGGCTGGTAAAATTACTGAAAGCCAGATGAGCCAGCTTAACTACCAAGTCAGTGTTGAAGGCAAGTCAGCAGGACAAGTAGCCAAGGAGTTTCTCCAAGAACAAGGCTTGTTGAAGAAATAGCTTGAAAAGCTAAACTCAACTTGGTTAAACGATTATATAGAAGAAAGCTCAGACAATGTCGTCTGGGCTTTTTTGATTTTAGGGTTATTGAATGTCACTTAAAATGGAAAGAAAGAGAAAATTTTCAGGAATTTCTAAAATTTATCTGTAAATACACTTGGCTATTCATAAAATAGGTGTATAATGTGTTGTGAACTACTTAACAAATAAGGATTTTCAACTCATGTCGACTAAGGTTAGAAATCTTGTGTATAGACAGTTCATTATCTAATAGAGCGTTGCGTCCGAAAGTCTATCCAGACACGGCTCTTTAAAAACAAAAGGAGAAATGATGCATACTTATTTGCAAAAGAAAATTGAAAATATCAAAACAACTCTAGGTGAAATGTCAGGTGGTTACCGTCGTATGGTTGCGGCTATGACTGATTTAGGATTTTCAGGAACTATGAAGGCTATTTGGAATGACCTCTTTGCCAATCGTAGCTTTGCCCAGTGGCTGTATTTGCTGGTTTTAGGAAGTTTTCCTCTCTGGCTGGAATTGATTTATGAACACCGTATTGTTGACTGGATTGGGATGATTTGTAGCTTGACAGGGATTATTTGCGTTATCTCTGTATCGGAAGGTCGAGCAAGTAATTATCTTTTTGGCTTGATTAACTCTGTTATTTACCTTATTTTGGCACTACAGAAAGGCTTCTATGGTGAGGTTTTAACAACTCTCTATTTTACAATTATGCAGCCAATTGGTCTCTTGGTTTGGATTTATCAAGCCCAGTTTAAGAAAGAAAAGCAGGAGTTTGTTGCACGTAAGCTGGATGGCAAGGGTTGGACCAAGTATCTTTCCATTAGTGTTCTTTGGTGGTTGGCCTTTGGTTTTATTTATCAGTCTATTGGTGCCAATCGTCCCTATCGTGATTCAATCACAGATGCGACCAATGGGGTAGGGCAAATACTCATGACAGCTGTTTACCGTGAACAATGGATATTCTGGGCAGCTACCAATGTCTTTTCTATCTATCTCTGGTGGGGAGAAAGCCTGCAAATTCAAGGGAAATATCTAATTTATCTCATTAACAGTCTAGTTGGATGGTACCAGTGGAGTAAGGCAGCCAAGCAGAATACTGATTTACCTAACTAGGAAAAGATGTTTTAAGTTTTGGGATAAAACAGATAGAGTTGATAATCAAGGATTGGATATGATGAAAAAGAGGAGCAGTAGTTCCTCTTTTATTGTCGAAAAGATAAAAACTCAGTAGCCTGGGCATAAGGCAACTGAGCTCTAGTCTGTATTTAGTCTTTAGAAATGAGAAGGTCTAGATAAAACTGGACAACTTCCTGATTTGTGAAGTCTTGCCCTTTTTTGAGCCACCAGGTCAAGGTTTCGATAAAGTTGGTCACGACCAAGTGTTGGAGATAAGAAACAGGCAGACTTGGGTGAGATTCTTTCAACTCATCAGCCAACATGGGATAGACATGGTGCTCCAGTTCTTTATGAAGTTGGCGAAGGAAGTAGTCATTTTTGGAGAATAGCAGACTGGTGATATGGTCTTGGTTTTTCTGAAAATGAAGAAAGAGATGGGCGAGATAAACCTTAGTTGAAATGGATTTTTCTCTTTCAAAGAGGTGATGGAAGAGGTAGCGGCAGAGCTCGTCCAGAAGCAGCTCCTTACTCTCATAGTGACAGTAAAAGGTGGAGCGTCCCACATCTGCAAGATCAATGATATCCTGAACAGTAGTGGTCTCGTAGCCCTTAGCATTCAAAAGTTGTAGAAAAGCTTGATAGATGGCTTTTTTTGTTTTACTGATACGGCGGTCAATGTTAGTCATATGGACACTTGGGGCAAATTGTTCAGAACTGAATAAAGCTGACCTTTTGCTTCTATCCTTTCTTTGAGTTTTAGTGGATAATGATAATGAACAAGATGTTCATAAATCTATTATAACAAAGGAATGAGAAATATGAAGGCAAAATATACTGTTTGGCTAGCTTTTTTCTTAAATTTGACTTATGCCATTGTCGAGTTTATCGCTGGTGGAGTGTTTGGGTCCAGTGCAGTTCTTGCTGACTCGGTGCATGACTTGGGAGATGCGATTGCTATTGGGATCTCAGCCTTTTTGGAAAGTATCTCCAATCGTGAAGAAGACAGCCACTATACCTTGGGCTACAAGCGTTTTAGCCTTTTAGGGGCCATGGTAACGGCTGTGATTCTTATGACAGGGTCCGTTTTGGTCATTTTGGAAAATATAGCGAAAATCTTTCATCCACAACCGGTCAATGATGAGGGGATTCTCTGGTTAGGAATTATTGCGATTACTATCAATGTGCTAGCGAGTCTCGTCATTCGCAAAGGACAAACCAAGAACGAATCCATTCTCAGCCTGCACTTTCTGGAAGATACCTTGGGTTGGGTGACTGTCATCCTGATGGCCATTGTTCTTCGATTTACCGATTGGTATATCTTGGATCCGCTCTTGTCTCTTGTTATTTCCTTCTTTATTCTGTCAAAAGCCCTTCCACGTTTTTGGAGCACGCTCAAGATATTCCTCGATGCAGTGCCAGAAGGAGTAGATATCCAGAAGATCAAGACGGATTTAGCAGAATTGGACCATGTCGCTAGTATCAATCAGCTTAATCTCTGGACTATGGATGGTTTGGAAAAAAATGCCATTGTCCATGTTTGTTTAAAAGAGATGGAGCATATGGAAACTTGTAAAGAATCTATTCGAATTTTCCTCAAAAATTGTGGCTTTCAAAATATTACCATTGAAGTTGATGCAGACCTAGAAAGTCACCAAGCACATAAGCGAAAGGTGTGAGTTGGAGCAGAATCATAGAGATTATTAGAGAAACAGCCTTGCTAGAGGTCGTTTTGTAATCCTAATCATTCCTTGTACTCTCTCTCAATGTCAGTCTGGTTCCCAGCATAGTAAGGCTAGGGATTTTGCGACCGTGGAGTACTTCCTTATTAAGAATATCCATGCCTGCTCTGCCCATTTCTTCGGTATAGACGGTGATGCTGGAGAGGGGAGGATAGACTTGCTTGGTCAGGCTAGTATCGTTAAAGGAAATGAGGCTGACGCGGTCTGGCAGGCTGATTCCAGCTTCTTGGAGGGCACGGAGAGCACCGATAGCTAAACTATCGCTGGCTGCAAAAAATGCTGGCGGGAGTTGGTCTCCCAAGAACTGAATGGCCTCCTTCATCAAGTCATAGCCAGACTGGGCAGTAAAGCTTCCTTGAAAGACCAGTTCATCATGATAGATTTCCTTCGCTTGACTGTAGTTTCTGAAATTTTCCAGCCGCTTATCCTGAATGATTTCTTCTTGGTCAGTTGTTTCTTCAAGGCCTGTTAGAATCCCGATACGGTCCATTCCTTGGCTGAGGAAATAATCGACAACCTGTTTCATGGCAGTATAAAAGTCCGTGATAATACAGGTGTGTCCTAGTGAAAGAGTATCACTGTCTAGAAAGACAAGGGGCTTTTGGTATTCTTCAAAGGCAGAAATCTGAGCTCGACTAAACTTTCCGATGCAGAGAATTCCAATCACTTCCTCGCTCAGGGTAAAAGGATGGTCATTAAAATAGCGCAAGATATCATAGTCCAACTCTTGGGCTCTTTTTTCGATGCCTAGGCGAATCTGGTAGTAGTAGAGGTCGTCTAGCTCCCCTTGTTCGCTGACCCATTGAATAATGGCAATCTTTTGCTTGGGCTTATGGGACTCGCCTGTTTTGAGGTGCTTGGTGTAGCCCAGCTCTTCAGCAACAGTTAAAATACGGTGTCTGGTTTCTTCTGTAACAGATAGGCTCTGGTCGCGATTGAGGACACGAGATACGGTCGCGATCGAGACAGAGGCTAGCTGTGCAATGTCTTTTAAGGTAGCCATAAATCCTCCTTGATTAGGTTAGTATATCATATTTTTCTGCTTTTTACTGATAGTTTAGTAAAATTTTAGTAAAAAGGATTGACCTTGAGAAATCCCTTGGATACAATAGAAGAAAACGATTACACGTTAAGATGACTTAACGGACAGTAAAAGGAGAAATCATATGACACAACATCTTACTGCTGAAGCCCTTCGCAAAGACTTTTTTGCCGTTTTTGGTCAAGAAGCAGACCAAACATTCTTTTCACCAGGTCGTATCAACTTGATTGGTGAGCACACAGACTACAACGGTGGGCACGTTTTTCCTGTTGCTATTTCCTTGGGAACTTACGGTGCAGCTCGTAAGCGTGACGACCAAGTTTTACGTTTCTACTCAGCTAACTTTGAGGACAAGGGCATTATCGAAGTGCCTCTAGCGGATCTCAAGTTTGAAAAAGAGCACAACTGGACCAATTATCCAAAAGGAGTTCTTCATTTCTTGCAAGAAGCTGGGCATGAGATTGACAAAGGTTTTGATTTTTATGTTTATGGGAATATCCCAAATGGTGCTGGTTTGTCTTCTTCAGCATCCTTGGAACTTTTGACAGGGGTTGTGGCAGAGCATCTCTTTGATTTAAAATTAGAGCGTCTCGATTTAGTTAAAATCGGAAAACAAACAGAAAATAACTTTATCGGAGTCAACTCTGGTATCATGGATCAGTTTGCTATTGGTATGGGAGCTGACCAACGTGCTATTTACTTAGATACCAATACTTTAGAATACGACTTGGTGCCACTTGATTTGAAGGACAATGTCGTTGTTATCATGAACACCAATAAACGCCGTGAATTGGCTGACTCTAAGTACAATGAACGTCGTGCTGAGTGTGAAAAAGCAGTGGAAGAATTGCAAGTTGCCTTAGATATTCAGACCTTGGGTGAATTGGATGAGTGGACCTTTGACCAATACAGCTATCTGATTAAAGATGAAAATCGTTTGAAACGTGCTCGCCATGCTGTGCTTGAAAACCAACGTACCCTTAAAGCGCAAGCAGCCCTTCAAGAAGGTGATTTGGAAACATTTGGTCGTTTGATGAATGCGTCACACGTTTCTCTTGAGCATGATTATGAAGTAACTGGTTTGGAATTGGATACTCTTGTTCACACAGCTTGGGCACAAGAAGGCGTTCTCGGTGCTCGTATGACAGGGGCAGGTTTTGGCGGATGTGCCATTGCTTTGGTGCAAAAAGATGCTGTTGAGGCCTTTAAGGAAGCTGTTGGCAAACACTACGAGGAAGTAGTTGGCTACGCTCCAAGCTTCTATATCGCTGAAGTTGCAGGTGGCACTCGCGTCCTTGACTAGTCAAAAGGAGGCTCTATAGTGACCTTAGTAGATAAATTTGTAACACATGTCATTTCTGAAAGTTCATTTGAGGAAATGGATCGAATCTACCTGACTAATCGTGTTTTGGCACGAGTGGGAGAAAGTGTTTTGGAAGTTGAGACCGATCTGGATAAATTGATTGATCTCAAGGACCAGCTGGTTGAGGAAGCAGTTCGATTAGAGACGATTGAAGATAGTCAGACTGCGCGTGAAATTCTTGGTGCTGAACTGATGGACTTGGTGACCCCTTGTCCCAGTCAGGTCAATCGTGACTTTTGGGAAACCTATGCCCACTCTCCTGAGCAAGCGATAGAGGATTTTTACCAACTCAGTCAGAAAAATGACTACATCAAACTCAAGGCCATTGCTAAAAATATCGCTTATCGTGTTCCATCTGATTACGGTGAACTTGAAATTACCATCAACCTCTCTAAACCTGAAAAGGATCCCAAAGAGATTGCGGCAGCCAAGTTGGTGCAAGCTAGTAATTATCCTCAGTGTCAGCTTTGTCTAGAGAATGAGGGCTACCATGGTCGAGTTAACCACCCAGCTCGCAGCAACCACCGTATTATCCGTTTTGAAATGGCTGGTCAGGAATGGGGCTTCCAGTATTCACCCTATGCTTACTTTAATGAGCACTGTATTTTCTTAGATGGTCAGCATCGTCCCATGGCCATTAGTCGTCAGAGCTTTGAACGTCTGCTGGCTATTGTAGAGCAGTTTCCAGGATATTTTGCTGGCTCTAATGCCGACTTGCCGATTGTGGGAGGCTCTATTCTGACTCATGACCACTATCAGGGAGGCCGTCATGTATTTCCTATGGAATTGGCTCCCTTGCAAAAGACTTTCCAATTTGCTAGTTTTGAGCAGGTCAAGGCTGGAATTGTCAAGTGGCCAATGTCAGTATTGCGTTTGACTTCGGATTTCAAAGAAGATTTGATCAACTTAGCTGACAAGATTTTGCAGGAATGGCGCCAGTATTCAGATCCAAGGGTGCAAGTCTTGGCAGAAAGTAATGGGACACCACACCATACCATTACACCGATTGCTCGTAAACGCGATGGACAGTTTGAGTTGGACTTAGTCTTGCGGGACAATCAGACTTCTGCAGAGCATCCTGACGGCATCTATCATCCTCACAAGGATGTCCAACATATCAAGAAGGAAAATATCGGCTTGATTGAGGTCATGGGCTTGGCAATCTTGCCACCACGTCTGAAAGAAGAAGTGGAGCAAGTCGCTAGCTATCTTGTAGGAGAAGCTGTTACAGTTGCCGATTATCATCAGGAGTGGGCAGACCAACTCAAATCCCAACATCCAGACCTAACAGATAAAGAAAAAGCCCTTGAAATCGTCAAGGACTCTGTAGGTGCTATCTTTGCGCGTGTACTTGAGGATGCAGGGGTTTACAAGCAGACAGAACAAGGACAGGCAGCCTTTATGCGCTTTGTGGAGCAGGTCGGAATTTTGCCAGACTAGGAGCTTTCTCCTTGCACAGTCCTATAAAAAGTAGTATCATAGTGTCGTTTGAACTATCAGGAGGAAACGATGAAAGATTTTCATTTTGACGCTATATCTGCCTTTGAAAATTACGAAATTGAACAAATGAGAGATGGTCACGTTGTGGTGACCACAAAAGTAGTGGACTCGTCGCTCAACTACTATGGCTATGCCCATGGTGGCTATCTCTTTACCCTTTGCGACCAGATTAGTGGTTTGGTGCTCATCTCGCTAGGACTAGACGTAGTGACGCTTCAATCCTCTATCAACTACCTCAAGGCAGGAAAACTTGACGATGTGCTGACCATTAAAGGAGAATGTGTCCATCAAGGTCGCACAACCTGTGTAGTGGATGTCGATATCACCAATCAAGAAGGCAGAAATGTCTGCAAGGCAACCTTTACCATGTTTGTCACAGGCCAACGGTCAGAAGACAGACAGGTAAGGATATAGATAAACAAAAAGAGGTTCGCACCTCTTTTTCTTATTTCTTTTTATGATTTAATACGGCATTGAGGACAATGGCGAGGAGGCTGGCTACGACGATTCCGTTTGAGAAGAACATTTGGAAGGCTGTCGGCATGCTGACAAAGAGATTACTGTTGTTGAGTCCGACACCTGCAGCGATGGATACAGCTGCGATAAGGAAGTTGTGTTCATTGTTAGCAAAGTCAACACGAGCGAGAATTTGCATCCCTTGAATAGACACAAAACCAAACATTACCAACATGGCACCACCGAGGACAGGGCTTGGAATGATTTGGGCAAGGGCGCCAAACTTAGGAAGGAGTCCAAGGAGAACCAGGAAACCAGCTGCGTAGTAGATTGGCAGGCGAGTCTTGATACCTGATAATTTAACCAAACCAACGTTTTGTGAAAATCCTGTGTAAGGGAAGGTGTTAAAGATTCCTCCGAGAAGTACGGCCAAACCTTCTGCGCGGTAACCGTTGCGAAGGCGTGTGGTGTCGATTGGGTCTTTCGTGATATCAGACAAGGCTAGGTAAACACCAGTTGACTCAACCATAGAAACCGTTGCGATGATACACATCATGACAATAGATGAGATTTCAAAGGTTGGCATCCCAAAGTAGAGTGGAGTTGGGACATGGACAAGTGGTGCTGCTGCAACAGGAGAGAAGTCAACCAAGCCCATGGTAGCAGCAATGACAGTGCCAACAACCAAACCAATCAAAATAGAGATAGACTTGATAAATCCTTTGGTAAAGATGTTAATCAAGAGGATAATCAGAACAGTGATAGCTGCAAGCAAGAGACTTTGACCAGTTGGCTCTGGAACGTTATTTCCCATATTTCCAATAGCGACAGGAATCAAGGTTAAACCAATCGTGGTAATAACAGATCCTGTTACGATAGATGGGAAGAGATTGGCAACTTTTGAGAAGATGCCTGAAACAAGAACCACGTAAATCCCTGATGCGATAAGGGCACCAAACATAGCGCCACTACCATGGCTTTGTCCAATCATAATCAAGGGAGCGACGGATTGGAAGGCGACTCCAAGAACGACTGGGAGTCCAATCCCAAAGTATTTGTTGAGTTGGAGTTGAAGGAAGGTTGCCACCCCACACATGAAGATATCTGTAGAAATCAGGTAGGTCAACTGCTCAGTTGAATAGCCAAGGGCTGTCGCAATCATGATAGGAACCAGGATGGATCCTGAGTACATGGCTAGTAAATGTTGCAAGCCAAGAACGGCTGCTTGCGAATGTTTTTCTTGAGTTTGCATTAGAGATCTGCCTCCTTAAATACGACTTGACCATTTTCAAAACGATCCAAACGAGCGAGTGATAGAACAGGGTAGCCTGCTTTTTCAAGCAAATCACGGCCATCTTGGAAAGATTTTTCAATCACGATACCGATAGCTTCGACTGTGGCTCCGGCCTGTTCGATGATTTGAATCAAGCCTTTGGCAGCTTGGCCATTAGCAAGGAAATCGTCGATAATCAATACCTTGTCCTCTGGTGAGAGGAATTTTCCAGCGATAGAAACAGTGCTGGTTACCTGCTTGGTAAAGGAGTAAACTTCTGCAGTTAAGATTCCTTCGTTCATAGTGATGTTTTTAGCTTTTTTAGCGAAAATCATGGGAACGTTTAAGGCTTCAGCTGTAAAAATGGCTGGGGCAATACCTGACGCTTCAATGGTCACGACTTTGGTAATACCAGCAGAAGCAAATTTTTCCGCAAAAACCTTACCAATCTCTCGCATCAAGCTAAAGTCAACTTGGTGGGTTAAAAAGGAATCCACCTTGAGGATGTTGTCACCCAAGATATGCCCATCCTTGAGGATGCGCTCTTCTAATAATTTCATAAGACCTCCTAAAGTCTAAAAGCCAATCCATTTGCTTGTTTATAGTTTCTAGCAAGAAATAGAAAAAGGACATACTTAATCTCTAAGCAAGTCCCCAAAATAGGCGTGGCAAAAACGACCATACTTCACTGCTGACTTACTTATTGTTAGGTGTTCCGGCACCTTGTAGAAACGTCGTGCCAATTCACGACATAAACAAGTAAAATGATATTCAATTTTAAATAGGCTTAAGCCAATGTTTTTATTTTACACTAAATAACTTTAGAAATCAAATATTTTGTTAGTGTTTTGGTTTAAAAAACGAACAAATATAATAAAAATAGGAAAAAATTAACTTATTAGCTAACATTTAGAAGATTTTTCCATCATAAAAGGGCATATTATTAGGTTTTTAAACACCTGACAATATGCCTCTTTCTAACTTTAAAGACTTTTTCTCAATCTTTATTATTCTACTCGCTAAATCTTAAAAAATAGCCATCTGGATCCAAAACTGCAAACTCATGGGGATATATAAAGCTATCTCCTACTCGAAATTCTCTTTTAGTCAAAGGACGATGAATAGGATAGTTAGACTCGATTACTTTCTGATAGAGTCGAGGAACATCTGCAATGCCAAAGGAAATATTGACACCGCGTCCGAAAGGATAGGTCAGTTGGGCTAATTCTTCTGCGCTGCCTTCTTCTAACATGAGCTGGCAGTCTTCAAGCGAGAGGAAGAGAAATTTCTCCTCTGGACGATCGTATTCGACAGAGAATCCTAGCAGGTCGCAGTAGAAGTGGCGTGATTTTTCGATGTCAGATACTACAAATTCAGGAATGACAGCTTGATAGTCCATTCGTTTTCTCCTTAGAGTTCAATCTCCATGACAATGGGTGTGTGGTCTTGGCGAGCACCTGAGTCAATCATATCAGATTTAGTGACCTTGTCAGCGATGCGGTTACTTGTTAGCCAGTAGTCGATTCTCCAGCCTGTATTGTTGATTTTAGAAGTCTTGCTGCGTTGTGCCCACCAAGTGTAGCGTTCTGGGACATCGCCGTGAAGATGGCGAAAGGTATCCGTAAATCCTTGGGCTAAAAGGTTTGTAAATCCAGCACGTTCCTCATCTGTAAATCCAGGTGAACGGCGGTTGCTGGCAGGATTTGCAAGGTCAATTTCATTGTGGGCAACGTTGTAATCACCTGTAGCAAGGACTGGTTTTTCTTTGTCTAGTTGAGCCAAGTATTCAGCATATTTGACATCCCAGACTTGACGTTCTTCCAAGCGTTTGAGACCATCACCAGCATTTGGTGTGTAAACTTGAGTCACGAAAAATTCATCAAATTCTAGAGTGATGATACGGCCTTCCAAGTCCATGGTAGATGGAGCACCAATTTCTGGGAAAGTGACAGTGGGTGTAAGTTCTTTCTTATAGAGGAACATGGTTCCAGCATAGCCTTTACGGGCAGGCTCTTGGGAAGAGCGCCACGTGTTTTCGTAGCCTGGGAAGAGTTCTTCTAAAATTTCCAAGTGTTTCTTTGTAGGACCCTTGGCAGAAAGCTTGGTTTCTTGGATAGCGATGATATCAGCATTTTCAGCGACCAAGGTTTGTAGGACTTCTTGGGACAATTTGGCACGAGCTGAGTCACTAGTTAGGGCTGCGTTGAGGGAATCAATATTCCATGAGATAAGTTTCATAAAGTTACCTTTTTCATTCAGATTATAGATTTTATTATACCAAAAAAAGGTCTATTTCCCCAACGTATGGTTTGAAAAATGACTCTTTAGACTTTATCCTGAGAAAATAAAAATTCCCTAAACTATTTAGAAAAAAATCTAAATAGTTCTTGTATTTAGAATAGAAAGGTGTATAATGTTATTTAGAAAAACATCTAAATAGAAAGTGAAGTGTACAAATATGTCAAATAAGAGAACAATCCTTCTTTTTGTAGTCTTGTCTTATGGGCTTGCTTGGATAGTATGGTTGACACTATGGCTAAGTGGTGTTGGTCTAAATTCTCCATGGAGTCAGCTTGCTAGTATTGTAGCCATGTGGATGCCTGCGCTTGCAGTCTTTCTCTCAGGGAAAATCACGAATCAACCTAGTGGAATCAAATCTAAATTAGTCGTGAATCTCAAGAGGAACTGGAGCTTTTACTTACTAGCTATCTGGTTACCAGCAGTCATCAGTTTTTTAGGAGCGGGACTTTATTTTCTTGTATTCCCTAGTAATTTCAGCCTTGGTTTTGAATCTATTCAAGCTATTTTAGAAGAAAAAGGAGTCCTTCAATCACCGATTCCCTTATCTTTCTTGGCTTTGATTCAAATCCTATCTAGTTTGACCTACGCTCCTTTTCTTAATAGTTTCTTTGCATTGGGAGAGGAAATTGGTTGGCGTGGCTATCTTTACCCAGTGCTAAGAGAACGCTTTTCACTAGTCCAGACTCATGTCTTACTTGCTCTCATTTGGAGTCTATGGCATTTACCAATCAATTTGCAAGGATATAATTATGGCCTTACTTATTTTGCTTATCCCGTTTTGGGAGTTGTTGCTATGTTTCTATCTTGTTTTAGCCTAGGAATATTGTTGAGCTGGTTGTTGGAAAAGACAGGTTCTATCTGGGCTTCTGCCCTATTTCATGGGGCAATCAATGCAACTGCAGGTCTTGGGTTACTCTTTCAATTACCAGGAGAAAAAATTTCAAGCCTCTTGATTTTAGGCCCATCACCGACAGGAATGCTATCAGTTCTACCTTGCTTAGTCCTAGCCCTACTAATATTACAAAGGGAAAGAAGTCATTATGAGTTTTGCAAATAGTTTTAAAGCCTTATCTCATCCAGTTAGGAGAGAGATTTTGAATTTACTCAAAACAGGTAGATTATCTGCAGGAGAAATTGCCAGTTATTTCGAGTTGACAGGTGCAACGATTTCACACCATCTCACGATTTTGAAAGCAGCGGATTTAATTCATGAAATGAAAGAAAAAAACTTTATTTATTATGAGTTAAATACATCGGTTTTAGAGGATATAATGGTTTGGTTAGCAGAACTGAAAGGAGATCATTTTGATGAAGATAAAAATCAATAAGAAATTGGTATTATTTACGAGCATTCTCATCCTACTACCTTCCCTTGTAGGTTGTGTTTTCTGGAATCAATTACCAGAGGAGATACCCACTCATTTTAATCTACTGGGTCAAGCAGATGGCTACAATCATAAAATGTCTGCTATCTTTGGATTACCGACTCTCATGCTTTTGATGCATTGGTTGCTTCTATTTTTAATGATTAAGGATCCTAAATCTAGCAATATCAGTTCAAAAATACAAGTTTTGATTTACTGGATTATTCCTTTTGTATCTTGTCTATTAATGATTTCTATCTTCGGAGAATCTTTGGGGTATTCCATGATGAGTGGGCTACTAGCTCAGATTTTTATGGGAGTCGTGATGATCGTAATTGGAAATTATCTACCAAAAACACACCGAAATTATATAATCGGTATTCGACTACCGTGGACCTTGGAGAATGATGAAAACTGGAGAAAAACGCATCGCCTAGCTGGAAAAATTTGGGTATTAGGAGGATTGTTATTGTTTCTAAATTCCTTTGTGCAACTGTATGTTTACTGGGTATTCTTCTTGACACTTTTCTTTGTAGTGATAATTCCTAGTGTCTATTCTTATCAATTATCAAAATTAGAATCTTGAAATAGCTACTGGAGTCATTAGTTTGAGAAGTTGGTCTGATATGTCTATTTCCCCAACGTATGGTTTGAAAAATCACCCTCTTTCGTTTATAATGAAGAATGATTTTATGAAAGGGAGTGAAAATAAATGAAATTTTACTCATATGATTATGTACTTAGCCAAATCAGTCAGCAAAATGGAATCATGATTGGCTTTGGGATTGTGCTCCTAGCTATCACAGGATTTTTTTCTTTTAAAGCCTATCGAGATAAAAAGGGGACTAAGTTTCGGGAATTGGTCATGATTTTGGCCTTGACCTTGGTAGCCATGCTTTTGGTAACAATTTCAAAATACCAGACCAATCAAGCCTCTAATAACCAATTTCAAACCTCCCTTCATTTTATAGAGGTTGTTTCCAAAGACTTGGGAGTAGATAAATCAGAAGTTTATGTCAATACTTCTGCAGCCACTGATGGAGCGCTAATCAAGGTAGGTTCAAATTTCTATCGCGCTTTGAACGGGAGCCAACCAGACAAGTATCTTTTAGAAAAATTAGAATTCAATCAAACAGACGCTATTGAATTGGTGGAGGTAAACAAATGACACTCAACTATATGGAAATTTTAATCAAACTGGCCTTGGGTCTTTTCTCGCTTGTTTTTGTTATCAATGTGACAGGAAAGGGAAATCTGGCGCCTAACTCTGCGACAGACCAAATTCAGAACTATGTTCTCGGTGGTATTCTCGGTGGGGTGATTTACAATAGTTCTATTAGCATTCTCCAGTACGCAGTGATTTTGATGATGTGGACGATTTTGGTCTTGACCCTCAAATGGCTCAACAATAATGTTCGTTTTGTCAAACGCTTGATTGATGGGAAACCAACTCTCCTCATCAAAAATGGGCAGATCGACCCAGAAGCCTGTCGTTCAGTTGGCTTGTCTGCGGCAGATGTTGCTCTCAAACTTCGTAGCCAAGGGATTTTCCAGATGAAGCAAGTTAAACGAGCTGTGCAAGAGCAAAATGGCCAACTCATCGTGGTCCAAATGGGGGATGAAAATCCTAAGTATCCAGTTGTGACTGACGGTGTGATCCAAGTCGATGTTTTGGAATCGATTGGTCGTAGCGAAGAGTGGCTGCTTGATAACCTCAGCAAACAAGGACATGACAATGTAGCTAACATCTTTATCGCTGAGTATGACAAGGGTGCCGTTACAGTCGTAACCTATGAATAAGAAAAACCTGGGGTCTTGTACTCTTCAAAAATCTCTTCAAACTGCGTCAACGTCGCCTTGCCGTATGTAGGTTACTGACTTCGTCAGTTCTATCTACAACCTCAAAGCAGTGCTTTGAGCAGCCTGCGGCTAGTTTCCTAGTTTGCTCTTTGATTTTCATTGAGTATTGACCTCAGGTTTCCATTTGCAATCAGAAAGGGATTTTATGTCCATTATTCAAAAACTCTGGTGGTTTTTCAAGTTAGAAAAGCGCCGTTATCTAGTCGGAATTGTGGCCCTGGTCTTGGTTTCCGTCCTCAATCTCATTCCCCCTATGGTTATGGGGCGGGTCATTGATGCCATCACATCGGGGCAATTAACCCAGCAGGACCTCCTTCTTGACCTATTTTACTTGCTTCTTGCTGCCTTTGGCATGTACTATCTGCGCTATGTTTGGCGTATGTATATCCTTGGGACTTCCTACCGTCTGGGACAGATTATGCGGTCTCGCTTATTTGAGCATTTCACAAAAATGTCTCCAGCCTTTTATCAGACCTATCGGACGGGGGACCTGATGGCGCACGCAACCAATGATATCAATGCCCTAACGCGCTTAGCAGGTGGCGGTGTCATGTCTGCGGTGGATGCTTCTATCACGGCTTTAGTGACCTTGCTGACCATGCTTTTTAGCATTTCTTGGCAGATGACTCTAGTTGCCATTCTTCCCTTGCCTTTTATGGCTTATGCGACTAGCCGTCTAGGAAGAAAGACCCACAAGGCCTTTGGCGAATCGCAAGCCGCCTTTTCCGAACTCAATAACAAGGTACAAGAGTCCGTATCAGGTATTAAAGTGACCAAGTCTTTCGGTTACCAGGCGAACGAGCTCAAGTCCTTTCAGGCAGTCAATGAATTGACCTTCCAAAAGAACCTCCAAACCATGAAATACGATAGTCTCTTTGACCCCATGGTTCTCTTGTTTGTTGGTTCCTCCTATGTTTTAACCCTCTTGGTCGGCTCCTTGATGGTTCAGAAAGGGCAAATCACGGTTGGGAATCTAGTTACCTTTATCAGCTACTTGGATATGCTAGTTTGGCCTCTTATGGCCATTGGCTTCCTCTTTAATATTACCCAGCGAGGGAAGGTTTCTTACCAGCGGATTGAGGAACTTTTGTCTCAGGAATCACCTGTACAAGACCCTGAGTTTCCTCTGGATGGTATTGAAAATGGGCGCTTGGAGTACGCCATTGACAGCTTTGCCTTTGAAAATGAGGAAACATTGACGAATATTCACTTTAGTTTGGAAAAAGGGCAAACACTGGGCTTGGTTGGTCAGACAGGCTCTGGAAAAACGTCCTTGATTAAGCTCCTCTTACGTGAATACGATGTGGATAAGGGAGCCATTTACCTAAACAGTCACGATATTCGCGACTATCGTTTGACAGACCTTCGCAGTCTCATGGGCTATGTCCCTCAGGATCAGTTTCTCTTTGCGACTTCAATCTTAGACAATATTCACTTTGGCAATCCTGATTTAACACTTTCAGCGGTCGAGGAAGCGACTAAGCTAGCCCAAGTTTACCAAGATATTGTAGCCATGCCTCAGGGATTTGATACGCTGATTGGTGAAAAAGGAGTCAGTCTTTCTGGTGGTCAAAAGCAACGTCTGGCCATGAGTCGGGCTATGATTTTAGACCCTGATATCTTGATTTTGGATGATTCCTTGTCCGCTGTGGATGCCAAGACAGAGTATGCGATTATCGACAATCTTAAGGAGACGCGAAAGGACAAGACAACCATTATCACGGCTCATCGCCTGAGTGCAGTTGTCCATGCAGATTTGATTTTAGTTCTGCAAAATGGCCAAATTATCGAACGAGGCAGGCATGAAGACTTGCTAGCTTTGGATGGCTGGTATGCCCAAACCTACCAGTCTCAGCAGTTGGAAATGAAGGGAGAAGAAGATGCAGAATAAGAAAGAACAATGGACTGTATTGAAGCGCTTGATGTCTTATCTCAAGCCTTATGGACTCCTTACCTTTTTGGCACTCAGCTTTCTCCTAGCGACTACGGTCATTAAAAGTGTCATTCCCCTTGTGGCCTCCCACTTTATAGACCAGTATCTCAGCAATCTCAACCAATTCGCTGTGACCGTTTTGCTGACCTACTATGGCCTTTATATCCTACAAACTGTGGTTCAGTATGTCGGTAATCTTCTCTTTGCGCGCGTGTCCTACAGTATTGTTAGGGATATTCGTCGAGATGCCTTTGCCAATATGGAAAAGTTGGGCATGTCTTATTTTGACAAGACGCCAGCAGGCTCTATCGTCTCTCGTTTGACAAATGACACCGAGACCATCAGTGATATGTTTTCGGGAATTTTGTCCAGCTTTATCTCAGCAGTTTTCATCTTTCTGACAACTCTTTATACCATGTTGGTGTTGGATTTTCGTTTGACTGCATTAGTCTTGCTCTTTCTCCCCTTGATTTTCCTTTTGGTCAATCTCTATCGGAAAAAATCAGTGAAAATCATTGAGAAAACCAGAAGTCTCTTGTCAGATATCAATAGCAAGCTGGCAGAGAATATCGAGGGAATCAGAATAATCCAGGCCTTTAATCAAGAGAAGCGTCTGCAGTCAGAGTTTGATGAAATCAACCAAGAACACTTAGTCTATGCCAACCGTTCTGTAGCCTTGGATGCCCTCTTTTTGAGACCTGCCATGAGTTTGTTAAAACTCCTAGGATATGCAGTTTTAATGGCCTACTTTGGTTATCGTGGTCTTTCTATCGGGATAACTGCGGGAACCATGTATGCCTTTATCCAGTACATCAATCGTCTCTTTGACCCTTTAATTGAGGTGACTCAAAACTTTTCAACCCTGCAAACGTCTATGGTTTCTGCAGGTCGTGTCTTTGCCCTGATAGACGAGAGGATCTATGAGCCACTTCAAGAAGATGGACAGGCTAAAGTCAAAGAAGGCAATATCCGTTTTGAACATGTGTGTTTCTCGTATGACGGTAAACATCAGATTCTGGATGACATTTCCTTCTCCGTTAATAAGGGTGAAACCATTGCTTTTGTGGGTCATACAGGTTCTGGGAAATCGTCTATTATCAATGTCCTCATGCGCTTTTATGAATTCCAGTCAGGGCGAGTTCTCTTGGATGATGTGGATATCAGGAACTACAGTCAGGAAGAGTTGAGAAAAAACATCGGTCTGGTCTTGCAGGATCCCTTCCTCTATCATGGAACAATCAAGTCCAATATCGCCATGTACCAAGACATTAGTGATGAGCAGGTTCAGGCTGCGGCAACTTTCGTGGATGCAGATTCCTTTATTCAAGAACTTCCTCAGGGTTACGACTCACCTGTGTCTGAGCGTGGTTCGAGCTTCTCTACTGGGCAGCGCCAGCTTCTAGCCTTTGCTAGAACAGTCGCCAGTCAACCTAAAATCCTAATTTTGGATGAAGCGACAGCCAATATTGACTCTGAAACAGAAAGTTTGGTTCAAGCATCTCTGGCTAAGATGAGACAGGGAAGGACAACCATTGCCATCGCACACCGCCTTTCAACCATCCAAGACGCCAACTGTATCTATGTTTTGGACAAGGGGCGCATTATTGAGAGTGGAACCCATGAGGAACTTTTGGCCTTGGGAGGAACCTATCATAAGATGTATAGTTTGCAGGCAGGGGCCATGGCCTAATACTCGTTGATTTTCATTGAGTGTAAGAAGGAAATCCTTCAAATTACAGATTTCTTTCACCGCCTTTTCCATTTTGTGGTATAATGAAAAATGTTGACAAATAGTATAATAAAAACAAAGGAGAAACAGCATGCTGAAATGGGAAGACTTGCCCGTGGAAATGAAATCAAGCGAGGTTGAGTCTTACTACCAGCTTGTCTCTAAAAGGAAGGGTTCGCTGATTTTCAAGCGTTGTTTGGACTGGGTTCTAGCCTTGGTCTTACTGGTTCTGGCCTCTCCCATCTTTCTTATCTTGAGCATTTGGATCAAGTTGGATAGCAAGGGGCCAGTGATTTACAAGCAAGAGCGCGTGACCCAGTACAACCGTCGGTTCAAGATTTGGAAGTTCCGTACCATGGTGACGGATGCGGATAAAAAAGGGAGTCTGGTGACTTCTGCTAACGATAGTCGTATTACCAAGGTTGGTAATTTCATCCGCCGTGTGCGTTTGGACGAACTGCCTCAGCTGGTCAATGTCCTGAAAGGCGAAATGTCCTTTGTCGGTACACGACCTGAAGTACCTCGTTACACAGAGCAGTATAGCCCTGAAATGATGGCAACCTTGCTTTTGCCAGCAGGGATTACCTCTCCAGCCAGCATCAACTACAAGGATGAGGACACTATTATCAGTCAAATGACCGAAAAAGGCCTGTCAGTTGACCAAGCCTATGTAGAGCATGTTCTTCCTGAAAAGATGCGCTATAACCTCGCCTATCTCCGAGAGTTTAGTTTCCTTGGAGACATCAAAATTATGTTTCAAACCGTGTTTGAAGTGCTAAAATAAAGTATTCATGAGAAAATGACTACAGATAAAAGGAGCAAATCAATGCCAAATTACAATATTCCATTTTCACCACCTGATATTACGGAAGCAGAAATTGCTGAAGTAGCGGATACCCTTCGTTCTGGTTGGATCACAACAGGTCCTAAGACAAAAGAACTGGAGCGTCGCTTGTCTCAATACACACAGACGCCCAAGACTGTCTGTCTTAACTCTGCGACTGCCGCGCTTGAGTTGATTTTACGTGTGCTTGAAGTGGGACCTGGTGATGAGGTTATCGTTCCAGCCATGACCTATACAGCTTCATGTAGTGTTATCACTCACGTAGGGGCGACCCCTATCATGGTGGATATCCAAGCAGATACGTTTGAGATGAACTATGACCTGCTTGAGCAAGCCATTACTGAAAAGACTAAGGTGATCATCCCAGTAGAGCTTGCAGGGATTGTTTGCGACTATGACCGTTTGTTCCAAGTTGTGGAAAAGAAACGTGACCTCTTTACTGCGTCAAGCAAGTGGCAAAAGGCCTTTAACCGTATCGTGATCGTGTCTGATAGTGCCCATGCTTTGGGATCTACTTATAAAGGGAAACCAGCTGGTTCTATCGCTGACTTTACTTCCTTCTCATTCCATGCCGTTAAGAATTTTACAACTGCAGAGGGTGGAAGCGCAACTTGGAAGACCAATCCAGCGATTGACGACGAAGAGATGTACAAGGAATTCCAAATTCTTTCCCTTCATGGTCAAACTAAGGATGCCCTTGCCAAGATGCAACTGGGGTCATGGGAATACGATATCGTTACACCAGCCTACAAGTGCAACATGACTGATATCATGGCTTCACTTGGTTTGGTACAATTGGACCGCTATCCAAGTTTGTTGCAACGTCGTAAGGACATCGTGGACCGCTATGATCGTGGTTTTGCAGGTTCTCGTATCCATCCATTGGCACACAAGACTGAAACTGTCGAATCTTCACGCCACCTCTACATCACCCATGTAGAAGGAGCGAGCTTAGAAGAACGCAATCTTATCATCCAAGAATTAGCAAAAGCAGGAATTGCAAGTAACGTCCACTACAAACCGCTTCCGCTCTTGACAGCCTATAAGAATCTTGGCTTTGATATGACGAACTATCCTAAGGCTTATGCCTTCTTTGAAAATGAAATTACGCTTCCGCTTCACACTAAATTAAGCGATGAAGAAGTGGACTATATCATTGAGACTTTCAAAACAGTTTCTGAAAAAGTACTAGCTTCATCAAAAAAATTGTAAAAAAGTCTTGACAAAGAAAAAACAAAGTATTAAAATAAGTTCAACAAATCAGAAAAGTAACTATTTTTGATCTTCAGGGAGCCTGTGGTGATTGTGAACAGGTGGTTGGAAGTAGTGAAAGTGGGCTGATTTTAAAAATGAATTTGAAACAATGAAAATTCGGTGCGCACACCTTACAGTGCAACTTGTTGTTAGACAAGGTAGAGATGTAAAGGGATAGTCCCTTTATAATTGAGGTGGCACCGCGTTACCAACGCCCTCACACGGAATTTAATTCTGTGTGTGGGCTTTTTTCATATCTTGAAATCAATACAGAAAGAGGAAATTTTTATGACAACTAAAGGTTATTTTGGACAATTTGGTGGTAGTTTTGTACCGGAGCCGATTCAGGCTTTGTTGGATGAGTTGGAAGTGACATTTGACAAGTACAAGGATGATCCAGAGTTTTTGGCAGAATTTCGTCATTACTTAAAGGACTATTCCGGTCGCGAAACACCGCTCTATTTTGCGGAAAGTTTGACAGATCACTTAGGTGGTGCTAAGATTTATCTCAAGCGCGAAGACCTTAACCACCTTGGTTCTCACAAGCTCAACAACGTTTTAGGACAAATTCTTTTGGCCAAACGCATGGGCAAAAAACGAGTAATCGCAGAAACAGGAGCTGGTCAGCATGGTGTTGCGACAGCAGCGGCTGCAGCCAAGTTTGGTATGGCCTGTGATGTCTACATGGGAGCAGAGGATGTGGAACGTCAACGTCTCAATGTTTTCCGTATGGAGATGATGGGAGCAACTGTTCACGCGGTTGAAACAGGGACTCGTACCCTCAAAGATGCTGTTGATGCAGCCTTTGGAGCATGGATGAATGACCTTGAAGCCTTTTATGTTCTGGGATCTGCTGTGGGACCTCACCCATATCCAACCATTGTTCATGAGTTCCAAAAGGTCATCAGTGAAGAATCTCGCCGTCAAATCTTAGAAAAAGAAGGTCGTTTACCAGACTACGTTATTGCCTGTGTAGGTGGTGGCTCTAATGCCATCGGTGCTTTTTCACAGTATGTGGCTGATGAAGAAGTCAAATTGGTTGGGGTTGAAGCTGCTGGGCACGGACTTGATACAGACAAGCACGCAGCTACTATGACAAAAGGTAGTATCGGAATTGTTGATGGCATGAAGACTTATGCAGTCTTTAAGGAAGA
The DNA here is from genome assembly GCF_001070715.1 of Streptococcus pseudopneumoniae. Taxonomy (GTDB): domain Bacteria; phylum Bacillota; class Bacilli; order Lactobacillales; family Streptococcaceae; genus Streptococcus; species Streptococcus pseudopneumoniae_H. The sequence goes on along the minus strand of NZ_JVRR01000050.1, from coordinate 37,382 downwards.
TGGAGAGCTAGCTCCAGTTTACTCTATCTCAGCTGGATTGGACTATCCAGGGGTTGGCCCAGAACACGCCTACTTTAAAGATTCAGGTCGCGTGGAATATGTGGCTGCGACAGACGAAGAAGCTGTTCAGGCTCTCCTTCTTCTCAGCAAGACTGAAGGAATTATCCCAGCGATTGAAAGTTCGCATGCTATCGCAGAAGCAGTTAAACGTGCACCGAAACTAAGTAAAGACGATATTATCATCATCAATGTCTCTGGTCGTGGAGACAAGGACGTAGCTGCGATTGCAGACTACCTAGAAGCTAAAAAATAATAGATGGAAAAATTACAGTCCTTTCTCTCACAGAGAGCTTGTGGTTGCTGAAAACAAGCAGAGAAAGCTGTAAGGTTGGGTCCATCTGAAACGAGAGAAGAAAACATAATTCTCAAGGGAGTGCCCTTTATCGCACAACCTGTTACAGGAGGTTTCTGAGACAGGAATGAGAGATAGGAGAAATCCTATAATTGAGGTGGCACCGCGAATTTCGTCCTCACGCAAGTTATTTTGCGTGGGGATTTTTATATATTTACCGCAGATATTGCGATTAATTTTTTAAATATTTTCAATAAATAGGTCGTTATAGAATATTTACGAACGAAGTGAGTTTCTAAAAGCTGTTTCCCGCCATAGTGGTATCCTAGAGAAGCAAAGATGCTTCTCTAGGACGGAATTTTTGAGAGTAAAATAGTTCGGGGAACTATTTTAGCCTGAGCCCAGAAATGAATGAGCGAGGAGCTCAAAAATTAGGTCTTTCATTTCCTGGATTTCTAAAATCATCCACTGGATAATTTTACCTCCCGTCCGCACTATTTAAGGGAAATAGAAAAAGATAAAAAATTAAAAATAAGGAACTGAAAGGGAAATTACAATGGAACGAATCATTCATGGAGATGTCTTATCACCAATCTTGGCTTATATGCGCCTAAAGGGGCAACACAAGGTTATCTTAGAGAGTATTCCGAGAGACAAGGAAACAGCTCGTTTTTCTATCTTAGCCTATAATCCAGTTTTTGAGATTAAGTTTGAAAATGGAGTTCTTTATCAAAATGGGCAAGTGATTGATCGTGATCCCTTGGATTTCCTTTATGAAGTGACTCATAAGAGCCAACACCATTCAGATCTACCTTTTGGTGGTGGGGCAATTGGTTTTGTTGGTTACGATATGATTTCGCTTTATGAAGAAATTGGTCAAATTCCTGAAGATACTATTGGAACGCCAGATATGCATTTCTTCGTCTATGAGAGTTACATTGTCTTTGACCACAAGAAGGAAAAAATCCATGTCATCGAGGAAGCTCTCTATAGTGAGCGTAGCCAAGAAGACTTGGAAGAAGCCTTGAACCAAGTGCTTGAGGAATTACGCATTCCTGCTCCAAATGAATTTGAAGACTTGGATCTATCTCCGTTAGACTTCAAACCCCATATCGCTCCTCAGAAGTTTGAGGAAATGGTGGAAACGGCTCGTGACTTGATTCGTAACGGGGATATGTTCCAATGTGTACTCAGCCAGCGTTTCTCAGCAGAGGTTACTGGAAATCCATTTGACTTCTATAGAAATCTTCGCGTGACTAATCCTTCTAATTATCTTTATTTCTATGATTTTGGTGATTATCAAATCATCGGAGCTAGTCCAGAAAGTTTGGTTTCTGTCAAAAATGGCATCGTGACAACCAATCCGATTGCAGGTACGCGACCAAGAGGAGCTACGGATGAAGAGGATAAGGCCTTGGCGACAGACCTCCTGTCTGATGAGAAGGAAACAGCAGAACATCGGATGTTGGTAGACTTGGGGCGCAATGATATCGGCCGCATCTCTGAAACGGCAAGTGTCCAAGTTACCAAGTATATGGAAGTGGAGCTTTTCCGCTATGTCATGCATTTGACCAGTGTGGTCAAGGGGCGTTTGCTTCCAGAACTCACTGCCATGGATGCCTTGAAATCTACACTTCCAGCTGGAACAGTTTCAGGAGCACCAAAGATTCGAGCTATGAGACGCATCTATGAACTGGAAACAGAAAAACGTGGCGTATACGCAGGAGCAATCGGCTACTTGTCTGCGACGGGTGATATGGATTTTGCCATTGCCATCCGAACTATGATTCTCAAAAATCAAACAGCCTATGTGCAGGCTGGGGCAGGGATTGTCTACGACTCCATTGCCCAAAACGAATACCAAGAAACCATTAACAAAGCAAAATCTATGACTAGAATTGGAGAACTAAGACCATGATTTTATTGATTGACAACTATGATTCTTTTACCTATAACTTGGCCCAATACATTGGGAATTTTGCAGAAGTTCAGGTTTTGAGAAATGATGATGCTAAGCTGTATGAAGAAGCTGAAAAAGCAGATGGTCTGGTCTTTTCTCCTGGTCCTGGTTGGCCAGTTGATGCTGGAAAGATGGAAGATATGATTCGTGACTTTGCTGGCAAGAAGCCGATTCTTGGGATTTGTTTGGGCCACCAAGCCATCGCAGAAGTCTTTGGTGGTAAGTTAGGTTTGGCTCCAAAAGTCATGCATGGGAAACAGAGCAATATCAGCTTTGAAGCGCCATCTGTTTTGTATCAAGGCATTGAGGATGGCCGTGCGGTCATGCGTTACCACAGTATTTTGATTGAGGAAATGCCAGAAGAATTTGAAGTGACAGCTCGTTCGATTGATGATCAAGCTATCATGGGAATTCAACATAAAAACCTACCGATTTATGGCTTCCAGTATCATCCAGAGAGTATCGGAACGCCAGATGGCTTGTCTTCTATTCAGAATTTTATCGAGAAGGTTGTAAAGTGAGGAAACTAGGATGAAAGAGATTATTGAAAAACTAGCAAAATTTGAAAATTTATCAGGTGTGGAAATGACAGATGTCATTGAGCGTATCGTAACTGGGCGTGTAACGGAGGCGCAGATTGCTTCTCTCCTTTTGGCTCTTAAGATGAAGGGAGAAACACCTGAAGAACGCACAGCCATTGCCCAAGTCATGAGAGGACATGCCCAACATATTCCAACTGAAATTCATGATGCTATGGACAACTGTGGTACAGGTGGGGACAAGTCTTTCAGTTTTAATATTTCCACAACTGCAGCCTTTGTCTTGGCTGGTGGCGGTGTTCATATGGCAAAACACGGTAACCGCTCGATTTCTTCTAAATCTGGTTCTGCAGATGTCCTCGAAGCCTTGGGCATCAACCTAGACCTCAAACCAGCTGAACTAGGTAAGGTCTTTGATAAAACTGGCATCGTCTTTCTCTTTGCTAAAAATATGCACCCAGCTATGAAATACATCATGCCAGCTCGTTTGGAACTAGGAATTCCAACGATCATGAACTTGACTGGTCCCCTAATTCACCCAATGGCCTTGGAAACACAACTTCTTGGGATTAGCCGTCCAGAACTTCTAGAAAGTACAGCTCAGGTTTTGAAAAATATGGGTCGCAAACGTGCCATCGTAGTTGCTGGACCAGAAGGTCTTGATGAAGCTGGCTTGAACGGAACAACCAAAATTGCACTTCTTGAAAATGGCGAAATCACCTTATCAAGCTTTACTCCAGAGGATTTAGGGATGGAGCGCTACGCTATCGAAGATATTCGTGGAGGGAATGCTCAGGAAAATGCAGAAATTTTGCTCAGCGTTCTTAAAAATGAACCAAGTCCATTCTTGGAAACTACGGTTTTAAATGCTGGTCTTGGTTTCTATGCTAATGGCAAGGTAGATAGTATCAAGGAAGGAGTTGCCTTGGCCCGCGAAGTCATTGCTAGTGGCAAGGCCCTTGAAAAACTCAGACTGTTACAGGAGTACCAAAAATGAGTCAGGAATTTTTATCACGAATTTTGGAGCAGAAGGCGCGTGAGGTTGAGCAGATGGAGCTGGAGCAAATCCAGCCCCTGCGCCAGACCTATCGCTTGGCAGAATTTTTGAAGAATCATCAGGACCGCTTGCAGGTAATCGCTGAGGTCAAGAAAGCTAGCCCTAGCTTGGGAGATATCAATCTCGATGTGGATATTGTGCAACAGGCCCAGACTTATGAAGAAAACGGCGCAGTGATGATTTCTGTTCTGACAGATGAAGTTTTCTTTAAAGGTCATTTGGATTATCTACGGGAGATTTCCAGTCAGGTAGAGATTCCAACGCTTAACAAGGACTTTATTATCGATGAAAAGCAAATCATCCGCGCTCGCAATGCAGGTGCGACAGTCATCTTGCTCATCGTGGCAGCCTTGTCCGAAGAACGCCTCAAGGAACTTTATGACTATGCGACAGAGCTTGGTCTGGAAGTCTTGGTGGAAACTCACAATCTAGCTGAACTAGAGGTAGCTCACAGACTTGGTGCGGAGATTATTGGTGTTAATAACCGCAATTTGACTACCTTTGAAGTTGACTTGCAGACCAGTGTAGATTTGGCTAAACATTTCAAAGATGATTGCTTGTACATTTCTGAATCAGCTATTTTCACAGGGCAGGATGCAGAGCGAGTAGCACCATACTTTAACGGCATTTTAGTAGGGACAGCTCTCATGCAGGCAGAAGATGTAGCCCAGAGAATCAAGGAGTTGCAGATTGACAAAGGTTAAAATTTGCGGATTATCGACCGAGGAAGCGGTGGAAACAGCCGTTTCAGCAGGAGCGGACTACATCGGCTTTGTCTTCGCACCTAGCAAAAGACAGGTGACCTTGGATCAGGCTGCTGAGCTGGCAAAGATTATTCCGTCAGACGTAAAAAAGGTTGGGGTATTTGTTTCACCAAGTCGGGCTCAACTGCTAGAAGCGATTGACAAAGTTGGTTTAGACTTGGTTCAAGTTCACGGCCAGGTGGCAGATGATTTGTTTGAAAATTTGCCTTGTGCCAGCATTCAGGCGGTACAGGTGGATGGAGAGGGGCATGTGCCTCATTCTCAGGCAGATTATCTCCTCTTTGATGCCCCTGTGGCAGGAAGTGGCCAGACCTTTGACTGGGCTCAACTGGATACGATTGGACTAACTCAGCCCTTCTTTATCGCAGGTGGGCTTAAGGAAGACAATGTAGTAAAAGCAATTCAACACTTTACTCCCTATGCAGTAGATGTATCAAGCGGAGTGGAGACAGATGGACAGAAAGATCATGAAAAGATTAGAAGATTTATAGAGAGGGTAAAGAATGGCATATCAAGAACCAAATAAAGATGGATTTTACGGAAAATTCGGTGGACGTTTCGTCCCAGAAACATTGATGACAGCAGTTTTAGAGTTGGAGAAGGCCTACCGTGAAAGTCAGGCAGACCCAAGTTTCCAAGAGGAATTAAACCAACTTTTGCGCCAGTATGTGGGGCGTGAAACTCCTCTTTACTACGCAAAAAACTTGACCCAGCATATCAGCGGAGCCAAGATTTATCTCAAACGTGAAGACCTCAACCATACAGGGGCCCACAAGATTAACAATGCCTTAGGACAAGTTTTGCTTGCCAAACGCATGGGCAAAAAGAAAATTATCGCTGAAACAGGTGCAGGTCAGCACGGTGTGGCAACTGCAACAGCTGCAGCCCTCTTTAACATGGAATGTACTATCTACATGGGTGAGGAGGATGTCAAACGCCAAGCCCTCAATGTGTTCCGTATGGAGCTTTTGGGAGCCAAGGTTGAGGCAGTGACAGATGGTTCGCGCGTGCTCAAGGATGCAGTCAATGCAGCCCTTCGTTCATGGGTGGCTAATATCGATGATACCCACTATATCCTTGGTTCTGCCTTGGGGCCTCATCCTTTCCCAGAAATTGTTCGTGACTTCCAAAGTGTCATCGGTAGAGAAGCTAAACAACAGTATCGAGATATGACAGGTCAAGATCTGCCAGATGCTTTAGTGGCCTGTGTTGGTGGTGGTTCTAATGCTATCGGGCTTTTCCATCCATTTGTAGAAGATGAGTCTGTAGCTATGTATGGGGCTGAAGCAGCTGGACTTGGTGTAGACACAGAGCACCACGCAGCTACCTTGACCAAGGGTCGTCCGGGTGTCCTTCACGGTTCCCTCATGGATGTGCTCCAAGATGCTCATGGTCAAATTCTTGAAGCCTTCTCTATCTCGGCAGGTTTGGACTATCCTGGTATCGGTCCAGAACATTCTCACTACCACGATATTAAACGTGCAAGCTATGTCCCTGTGACAGACGAAGAAGCCTTGGAAGGATTCCAACTCTTGTCTCGTGTGGAAGGGATTATCCCAGCCTTGGAATCTAGCCATGCTATCGCCTTTGCGGTGAAATTGGCCAAAGAACTTGGACCAGACAAATCCATGATTGTCTGTCTATCAGGTCGTGGGGACAAGGATGTGGTCCAAGTCAAAGACCGCTTGGAAGCAGATGCAGCAAAGAAGGGAGAAGCTCATGCCTAAGACACTAACAGAAAAATTGAACACTATTAAAGCAGCTGAAAAAGGAATTTTCGTTCCCTATATCATGGCTGGAGACCACGAAAAAGGTTTGGATGGACTAGGAGAAACAATCCACTTTTTAGAAGATTTGGGTGTCTCTGCCATTGAAGTGGGCATTCCCTTTTCAGACCCTGTTGCAGATGGACCTGTGATCGAAGAAGCTGGCTTGCGTAGTTTAGCCCACGGGACTTCGACACAAGCTTTGGTTGAAACCTTGAAAACCATTGAAACAGAGGTTCCGCTGGTCATCATGACCTACTTCAACCCCCTCTTTCAGTACGGTGTGGAGAACTTTGTCAAAGATTTGGCAGATACAGCGGTTAAGGGCTTGATTATTCCAGACCTTCCTCATGAGCATGCCAACTTTGTAGAACCATTTTTGGCAGACACAGACATTGCCTTGATTCCTCTAGTTAGTTTGACGACAGGAATTGAGCGCCAGAAAGAGTTGATTGAAGGGGCAGAAGGATTCGTCTATGCAGTTGCCATCAATGGGGTGACAGGGAAATCTGGCAATTACCGTGCAGACTTGGACAAGCACTTGGCACAATTGCATCAAGTGGCCGATATCCCAGTCTTGACAGGTTTTGGCGTATCTAGTCAAGCTGATGTAGAACGCTTCAATGCGGTGTCAGATGGCGTTATCGTCGGTTCAAAAATCGTAAAAGCTCTCCATCAAGGAGAGCCGATTGAGGACTTTATCAAACAAGCAGTAGCTTACCAAAAATAATCACACAAGCAGCAAGTAAGAGGAAAGGTACGAAAGGAAGTCTTTCCTTTTTCTTTTGTAGGAGAAAGGCTAGAATCCCTGTCGCAGAAGCAAACTGAATCAAGATGAGTAATTCGGTTGCACTAAAGACGAGAGCACAAGAAGCTAAAAAGAGGAAATCCCCTGCACCCATGCGGATATCGATAAAATGAGCCACAATTCCAAGGACAAGGAAGAAGACCATGACCAGATTCCAGCCAGAGCAGGCTATTAGGATTAGGTGGAAAGTCATCCAGACCAGTAGAGGATATTCCTGATGGCGAAAGTCGTAGATGCCCAAGGTTAAACCAGTAGTGATTAGGATGACTTGTCCCAAGGAAAGGAAGCCCCAAGAGTAAGATAGAAATAGGAGACCTAAGCCTAGTTCCAAAAGGGCATACCAGACAGGATAAGGAGCCTTGCAGTAGCGACAGCGAAAGAGATGAAAGACCTGCGAGAGAATTGGAATCAAATCTAAGGGATGCAAGCGAGTCTGACAGGAATCGCAGTGACTAGCAGGGCTTATAATGGATTGCTCTGGAAAACGGTCAATGACCAAACCAAGAAAGGAAGCGAGAATGCTCCCGACAAGAAAAAAATAAATATCAATCATATTTATCTATTCGTAAAAAATGGGAGAAGTAGTATAATGGAGAAAAATAGATAAGATAGTGAGGTCAAGATGACAATTCGTTTTGAAGAAAAGGTGAATACAGAAAACGCTCAGCTCGTATGCCAATGGTCCAACTCCCTTGGCAAATCCTTTCAAGAGCAATGGATGGGAACAATGATTCCTTTTCCCTTGACAATTCAAGCTTTGCAAGATTTGGAAGGAATCTTTTCTATCTTTGATGGACAAGAGTTTGTCGGTCTTATCCAGAAAATTAGGCTAGAAGACAGCAATCTTCATATCGGAAGATTTTTTATCAACCCCCAGAAACAGGGGCAAGGCTTGGGTAGCCAGGCTTTAAGGAAATTTGTTAGTTTGGTCTTTGAAAGTGGAGACATAGATAGTATTTCTCTAAATGTCTTCGAGGCAAATCAAGTAGCCAAGCACCTTTATCAAAAAGAAGGATTTGAGATCGTTCAAACCATTGATGAACCAGAACGAAAATACATCATGAAAAAGAGGAGATAGAAAGCAAACAAAGTCTTTTCCTGTGGTAGGTAGATTCCTATATATGAAAATTGAAAGAATTTTAGAAAGCCGATTGGAGTGATTTTATCCATGATGGTAAAAAGGATCTGGCCAAAAATGATTGAGAAATAGTTGCTAAAAAAACGTTTGCATGATACTATATATTGAAAGGAGGTGATAATATGGTAGAACAAAGAAAATCAATTACCATGAAAGATGTTGCTTTAGAAGCAGGAGTTAGCGTTGGAACTGTTTCACGTGTGATTAATAAAGAAAAAGGCATTAAAGAAGTAACCTTGAAAAAAGTGGAACAAGCAATTAAAACCTTGAATTACATTCCAGATTACTACGCTAGAGGAATGAAAAAAAATCGAACAGAAACGATTGCAATCATTGTACCAAGTATCTGGCATCCCTTTTTTTCAGAATTTGCTATGCATGTGGAAAATGAAGTCTATAAGAGGAATAATAAATTACTCTTATGTTCCATAAATGGTACAAATCGCGAGCAAGACTACTTGGAGATGTTGCGTCATAATAAAGTTGATGGAGTGGTTGCTATTACCTATAGTCCAATTGAACATTACCTGTCGTCAGGAATTCCCTTTGTCAGTATTGACCGTACATACTCAGATATTGCCATTCCTTGTGTTTCATCAGATAATGATGCAGGTGGAAGAGAAGCAGCTAAACAATTAATTAGTAAAGGATGTCAGCATTTAGCCTTTGTGGGCGGACATAATACAACCATTAATGAAACCAAACGTCGTAGAATTTCCTTTGAAAAGTATGTCCAAGAGCATAAAATACCTCTTAGTATTTTTGATTTGGATGAGACAGTTACTGACTATCATGGGAAGCTAGAGAGTTTCTTGGAAGAAAATTCTTCTATAGATGGAATTTTTACAATTAACGACTTTGCAGCTTTAGATGTTATTGATATACTAGAAAAAAATGGCAAACATATTCCTCATGATGTCCAAATTATTGGATACGATGGAATTAAAATGGCTGGAGATAGAGATTATCTACTTTCAACAATTGAGCAACCCCTGGAGGAAATGGCTAGAGAAGCTGTACGAATCCTATTTGATATCATAGAAGGAAAGGCTGTTAATTTGCAGACAATCCTACCAGTAAAATTTGTTGAAGGAAAAACAACAAAAAGTGAAAATAAGTCTTGACAGAAAGCGCTATCAATGATAGAATAAATTCAGATAAAAAAGATTTATTTTTTAAAACAAAAATGAAACGTTTCAAAAATAAAATAAATAGACAGCGCCAAGCGCTATCTTTTCTAGGCAAAAATGAAACGTTTCAAAAAAGGAGGTTGCTATGAATAGCAAAGCGAAGCAAGTTTCTCTTTGGGAAAGAATCAAGAAACAAAAACTCTTGTTATTGATGACTGTCCCTGGTTTAGTTTTAACCTTTATCTTTAAATACATTCCTATGTATGGGGTTTTAATCGCATTTAAAGATTATAATCCCTTAAAAGGAATTTTAGGGAGTGATTGGATTGGTTTTTCTGAGTTTACAAAATTCATATCCTCTCCCAACTTTGGTATCTTGTTAGCCAATACTTTAAAACTAAGTATCTATGGTTTATTGCTTGGCTTTTTACCACCAATCATTCTTGCTATTATGCTCAATCAACTCTTGAGTGAAAAAGTCAAAAAACGAATTCAGCTCATTTTATACGCACCAAACTTTATCTCAGTCGTTGTTATTGTCGGTATGATTTTCCTCTTCTTTTCAGTGGGAGGACCAATTAACAATTTTCTCTCTATGTTTGGAATGAAGGCTGACTTCTTGACAAATCCAGACTTCTTTAGACCTTTATACATCTTTAGTGGTATCTGGCAAGGAATGGGCTGGGCTTCAACGCTCTACACAGCAACATTAGTAAATGTAGATCCAGCTTTAGTAGAAGCAGCTCGACTGGATGGAGCCAATATCTTCCAACGAATCTGGCACATTGATATTCCAGCTCTTAAGCCTATTATGGTTATCCAATTTGTTTTAGCTGCAGGTGGAATCATGAATGTCGGATATGAAAAAGCATTCTTAATGCAGACATCGTTGAACTTGCCAACTTCTGAAATTATCTCTACATATGTCTATAAAGTTGGTCTTGTATCAGGAGACTATTCTTACTCAACAGCGGTTGGTTTGTTTAATGCAGTGATTAACGTGGTATTGCTTGTTGCAGTTAACCAAATCGTTAAACGCATGAATAATGGTGAAGGAATTTAAGGAGGAAAGTATGAAAAATTCGATTATGGATACAAAATTTGATAGACGTATCTTACTCTTAAATAAAATCATTATTGTCTTTATAGTCTTGATGACCTTACTTCCTTTACTTTATATCGTCGTAGCATCCTTTATGGATCCTAAGGTTCTGGTTAGTAGAGGGATTAGCTTTAATCCAGCCGATTGGACGGTAGAAGGTTACCAGCGTGTATTCAGTGACCAATCTATTCTAAGAGGTTTTATCAATTCCCTGCTTTATTCTTTTGGCTTTGCAGCTTTAACAGTATTGCTATCTGTGTTCACAGCTTATCCTCTTTCTAAGAAAGACTTGGTAGGGCGCCGTTGGATTAACTACTTCTTGATTGTGACCATGTTCTTTGGTGGTGGTTTAGTCCCAACTTACTTGCTCGTAAAAGAATTGGGAATGCTAAATACTCCATGGGCTATCATCGTTCCCGGTGCTGTCAATGTTTGGAATATTATTCTTGCTAGGGCCTATTTCCAAGGATTGCCTGAAGAATTGGTAGAAGCAGCCGTCATTGATGGTGCAAATGATTTGCAGATTTTCTTCAAAATCATGCTTCCTCTTGCAAAACCAATTATGTTTGTTCTCTTCCTCTATGCTTTTGTAGGACAGTGGAACTCATACTTTGATGCAATGATTTATATCAAGGATCCAAACTTGGAACCATTGCAACTAGTACTTCGTAAAATTCTCATTCAGAGCCAACTAGGTCAAGATATGATTGGGGCACAAGCGGCTATGAATGAAATGAAACGTTTAGCTGAATTAATTAAATACGCAACTATTGTCATTTCCAGCTTGCCATTGATTGTTATGTATCCATTCTTCCAAAAATACTTTGATAAAGGAATTATGGCTGGTTCACTTAAAGGATAAAAAAAGAAAAAATAAAAGGAGTTTTCTCATGAAATTCAAAACATTCTCAAAATCAGCAGTTTTGTTGACAGCTAGTTTAGCAGTACTTGCAGCCTGTGGCTCAAAAAATACAGCTTCAAGTCCAGATTATAAGTTGGAAGGTGTAACATTCCCGCTTCAAGAAAAGAAAACATTGAAGTTTATGACAGCCAGTTCACCGTTAGCTCCTAAAGACCCAAATGAAAAGTTAATTTTGCAACGTTTGGAGAAGGAAACTGGTGTTCATATTGACTGGACCAACTACCAATCCGACTTTGCAGAAAAACGTAACTTGGATATTTCTAGTGGTGATCTACCAGATGCTATCCACAACGACGGAGCTTCAGATGTGGACTTGATGAACTGGGCTAAAAAAGGTGTTATTATTCCAGTTGAAGATTTGATTGATAAATACATGCCAAATCTTAAGAAAATTTTGGATGAGAAACCAGAATACAAGGCCTTGATGACAGCACCTGATGGGCACATTTACTCATTCCCATGGATTGAAGAGCTTGGAGCTGGTAAAGAGTCAATCCACAGTGTCAACGATATGGCTTGGATTAACAAAGATTGGCTTAAGAAACTTGGTCTTGAAATGCCAAAAACTACTGATGATCTGATTAAAGTCCTAGAAGCTTTCAAAAACGGGGATCCAAATGGAAATGGAGAGGCTGATGAAATTCCATTTACATTTATTAGTGGTAACGGAAACGAAGATTTTAAATTCCTATTTGCTGCATTTGGTATAGGGGATAACGATGATCATTTAGTAGTTGGAAATGATGGCAAAGTTGACTTCACAGCAGATAACGATAACTATAAAGAAGGTGTCAAATTTATCCGTCAATTGCAAGAAAAAGGATTGATTGATAAAGAAGCTTTCGAACATGATTGGAATAGTTACATTGCTAAAGGTCATGATCAGAAATTTGGTGTTTACTTTACATGGGATAAGAGTAATGTTACGGGAAGTAATGAAAGTTATGATGTTTTACCAGTACTTGCTGGACCAAGTGGTCAAAAACACGTAGCTCGTACAAACGGTATGGGATTTGCACGTGATAAGATGGTTATTACCAGTGTAAACAAAAACCTAGAATTGACAGCTAAATGGATTGATGCTCAATACGCTCCACTCCAATCTGTGCAAAATAACTGGGGAACTTACGGAGATGACAAACAACAAAATATCTTTGAATTTGACCAAGCAACTAACAGCCTCAAACACTTACCACTAAACGGAACTGCACCAGCAGAACTTCGTCAAAAGACTGAAGTAGGAGGACCACTAGCTATCCTAGATTCATACTATGGTAAAGTGACAACTATGCCTGACGATGCCAAATGGCGTTTGGATCTTATCAAAGAATATTATGTTCCTTACATGAGCAATGACAATAACTATCCAAGAGTCTTTATGACACAGGAAGATTTGGACAAGATTGCCCATATCGAGGCAGATATGAATGACTATATCTACCGTAAACGTGCTGAATGGATTGTAAATGGCAATATTGATTCTGAGTGGGATGATTACAAGAAAGAGCTTGAAAAATACGGACTTTCAGATTACCTCGCTATTAAACAAAAATACTACGACCAATACCAAGCAAACAAAAACTAGAGGTTGATTATGGGAGATAAGAAATACACAGTAGAAAAAGCCAATCGTTTTATAGCAGAAAATAAACATCTTGTAAATACTCAATATAAGCCTGAAGAACATTTTTCAGCTGAGATTGGTTGGATCAATGATCCAAATGGATTTGTCTATTTTCGTGGAGAATACCATCTCTTTTATCAATTCTATCCTTATGATAGTGTTTGGGGGCCTATGCACTGGGGTCATGCTAAAAGTAAGGACTTGGTGACTTGGGAGCACTTGCCAGTGGCACTTGCTCCTGACCAAGACTACGACCGCAATGGTTGCTTCTCAGGCTCTGCCATTGTCAAGGATGATCGCCTCTGGCTCATGTATACTGGGCATATCGAAGAAGAAACCGGTGTTCGTCAAGTACAAAATATAGCATTTTCAGACGACGGGATTCACTTTGAAAAGATTGAACAAAATCCAGTTGCAACTGGTGCAGACTTGCCAGATGAGTTAATTGCTGCTGATTTCCGTGATCCAAAACTCTTTGAAAAAGATGGACGCTATTACTCCGTAGTAGCTGCCAAACACAAGGATAATGTGGGCTGTATCGTTCTACTAGGGTCCGATAACCTAGTAGAATGGCAGTTCGAATCCATCTTTTTAAAAGGGGTAGAACACCAAGGTTTTATGTGGGAATGCCCAGATTACTTTGAGTTAGATGGGAAGGATTGCCTTATTATGTCACCCATGCGTTATCAGCGTGAGGGAGACTCCTATCATAACATCAACTCATCGGTTTTGTTCACGGGTAAGGTAGATTGGGGAGAAAAACGTTTTATCCCAGAATCAGTTCAAGAAATTGATCATGGCCAAGACTTCTATGCGCCTCAAACATTGTTGGACGATCAAAATCGTCGTATCCTGATTGCTTGGATGCAGACATGGGGACGTACCCTTCCAACCCATGACCAAGAACACAAATGGGCATGTGCCATGACTTTACCTAGAATTCTAAGATTGGAAGATGGCAAACTAAGACAATTCCCTGTTAAAAAAGGCCAATATCAAATCCAAATAGATAAAGATTGTCATTATCACTTAGGAAATGATACAGATTATCTTGAATTTGGTTATGACAGTAATGCGCAGCAAGTTTACATTGATCGTAGCCATCTTGTTCAAAAAATTCTAGGTGAAGAAGAACAGGACACTAGTCGACGGTATGTAGATATTGAAGCTAAAGAATTGGATGTTATTTTAGATAAAAATTCCATCGAGATTTTTGTCAATCAAGGTGAAGCAAGCTTGACTGCAACTTATTACTTAACAGTGCCAGCTGAGCTATCACGAATCGATTAAAAATTAAGTAACTTCTCCTAAAGAAAAAGTTCTCTTTCTAGCAAAATGGAAAGAGAACTTTTTTCTAATTAAGCAGAGCAGATTTCTGTTTAAACAACTCAATTTTATCATTGCAGTAAGTGATTAAATCTTGAGCTTTTTCAAGTGTATAGCCTTTTTCAGATACAGATTTCACTTTCTTCTCATCAAAATAGTAGCCAGTCAAACCAGTGATTTCTTCTGATAATGTAAGATAGTAGCCTGTTTCAATTCCCTCGTCTAGATTTTTGGAAAATGACTTCATCAAGCGTCCGAAGAGGGACTTTTTCGTCTTTTCATCACTGGAATCACTCCCTAAGTTAGTTGAAATTAAGCCAGGATGGTAAGAATTGACGGTGATGCTTGAACCTTTTAGAAAGAATTCTCTGGCTAGATAGCGTGTCATCCAAATAGTGTAAAGTTTGGAATTATTGTAGGCCAATCCGGGATTATAGTTGTTTTCAAATCCAAAGTCTAAATCCTTGACCTTGGCAAAATGATGCATATAGGAAGAAGTATTAATGACACGACCGTCAGACGCTTTTTCTAACAAGGGACTTAGCTCAGTTGTTAACATATAGGGAACCAGAACAGATAGCATAAAAGTCAACTCGACATTTTCAGCACTCGCTTTTCGTTCTTTTCCTGCATACAGTCCTGCATTGTTAAACAAGACATCGATCTTTGAAAAGTCTCGCTTGATTTCCTCTACAAATCGATAAATATCGTCTAATTTTGAAAAATCTGCAAGGTAGTTAGAAACTCTGCCTCTCAAGGAAAGTGCGCGAACCTCTTGAAGCGCCAGCTCAAGTTTTTGAGGATTTCGACCGTGGAGGATGACATGATGGCCTTGGCTGGCCAATTTCTTTGCCAAATGTTTACCGATACCGTCAGTAGCACCTGTAATCAGAATCGTTTTGACCATATTAGTCCTCCAAGAAAGCTAGTAATTCTTTTGAAAATTCGTCTGCATATTGGAAGATTGAACCGTGACCAGCATTTGGATAGATGATGAGCTTACTATTTTCGATTTTTGCATGCATATCGTAAGAATTTTCCGTTGGAACCTGCATATCCTTATCCCCGTTGACGATTAAGGTTGGTTGAGTGATAAATTTTAGGTCGTCCTGCGAATCTTTTCCCCAACGTTTAATAGCTTTGAGTTGAGTTAGAAATCCTGATAGATTCATGTCTTTATCCGCAAATTCCTTTGTTCTCATACCCATTCGTCCTAGGACTTTCAAAGCTTCAATTTTTCCTTGTTCATCATGATTATAGAAGATATAGCGTTTAGGATCGATGCGCTCGAGTCCAGCTTTAAACATAAAACTAAAAGTTTTCCCTGTGACCTTATCGACCTCTTTTCCACCTCGAGGTCCTGTTCCAGCCAAGATTAAACGATTGACTAGAGTAGGCTTGATTCGGATGATTTCTTGGGCAATCATACCTCCCATAGAAAGACCGAGAAGATTGATTTTATCGTAACCGAGCGCTTTTATAAAGTCAATTGTCTGCTTAGCCATTCCAGGAATAGTCGGAGCAACTTTGCCCTGACTGGCTCCTACTCCAGGAAGATCGACTACAATGATATGGTGCTTTTCAGCAATCAGGTCTAAGAGTTTAGGATCCCAGTTATCGAGAGTTGCTGCCAAATGGACCAGCATCAGAAGAGGTCGTTTTGATTTGCCTTTACTAAGTTCGCGATAAGCGATTTTGTTCCCGTCGACTGAGATGTATTGATTTTTTGTAGTAAGATATGACATTGTGTTTTCCTTTTTATTTCTTAAAGCTGAGAACTGTTTTTCCACGTGAGCGACCATTAGCTACCTTGTCTAAGGCGTTATTTACCTGTTCAAATGGATAGACTGTATCGATAGAGGGTTTGACTTCTAATTTACTAAAAAGGTCAGCTACCTCTTGTAATTGAGTGCCATTGCTTTCTACAAAGATAAAATGGTAGTGGACGCCATATTTTTCTGCCATTTTATCAAATTTGTGACCTGCTAGTCCAAGTAAAATTTGTTTCCATTTTGGTAGATTCATACGTTTGGCAAAGGTACCGTTTGGCATGGCACGAAGTGAAACAAGCTGTCCACTTTTTTTCATGATAGACATTTGTTTTTCAGTTTCAGCTCCACCGAGAGTATCGAGGACATAATCCACCTGGCTAACAGTTTTTGTATAATCCTCTGTTTTGTAATCGATAAATCTATCTGCTCTTAGTTTCAAGACACGCTCAGCACTATCTCCAGCTCCATTTGTGATGACTTTCAATCCTTTGGCTTTGGCAATTGGAATGGCCATTCCACCGACACCTCCAGTACCACCAGAAATAAAGATCGTTTTCCCAGCTTGAGAGCCCATGAGGTCAAGAGCCTGCATGATAGTCAATGCAGTAAGCGGAACAGCAGCAGCTTCCTCGTCTGATAGATAGTCTGGAACCTTGGCTAAGGCTTGGCTATCGACAGCTAGGTATTCTGCAAAGGCGCCGATATGATCAAGTGGCAGACGGCCAAAGATACGGTCTCCTACCTGAAAGTTGTCAACTTGCTTGCCAATGCTTTCAACGATTCCAACCACTTCGTTACCTGCAGTTTGAGGAAGTTTGTAAGGAACAATCATCTTGACCTCACCACGAGAAATCATGTTATCGAGAGGATTAACACCAGCTGCGGTGACTTTCACCAAGACTTGTTTGTCTGTAATACTTGGTTTAGCGATTTCTGTGATGTTCAGTGTGATATTGTTTTTGTTATAAGTAGTGTGTTGTGCGGCTTTCATTGTCTTCTCTTTTCTTTTTATTTTATATACCTGTATCTAATACAGGTACATTCTGTTTCCAGTAAAAACTGACTTGCTATCAAATCAGTTTCGAACTTGTTTAGCTTGTTTATATAGATTGTCAATGACATCTTCTAAAGTTTGATTTGTTAATTCCTTCTCTAATTGAGATTCGGCACTAGCGAAAAGCGGTGAAACTGCTCCTTGGATATGTTTTCCAACGGGACAATCGGGATTACTATTTTGATGAACAGGAAATAAACTAATGTGATTGATTTCTTGAGTAGCATAGTAGATCTCTAGTAATGTCATTTTTTTTGGAGACTTACTGAGTTGATAGCCTGTTTTTCCTTGATGGGAATGAATCAAATCTGCATTTTTCAATAAGGCAATCACCTTTCGAATGTAACTAGCGTTAGTCCCAACACTAATAGCTAGTGCTTGAGAACTTAATGTATCCTTGCTTTCACTAATCATTGTTAAGATATGCAAAGCAACTGAGAATTTTGTATCCATCTGAACTCCTCTTTTGACAAACTTGCATCAGGTACAAGAACAAGTATAGCATAAATTAAAAGAAAAGCAAGACTTTTGTATTAAATTTTTTAAAATTTTAAGTGCAATCAGATTAGAGCTGTCTGGAAAGGGTGTTTACAAAATTATATCTTTACTATCCGTTGGTAGAACAAAAGTAGAACAGATACGAAAAAAAGCCCTGAAATCAAGGCTTTTTCCTGTTGATTTAGATGCCCCCTACAGGGATCGAACCTGTGACCCACGGATTAAGAGTCCGCTGCTCTGCCAGCTGAGCTAAGGAGGCAAAGAAAAAAGCTGTATTGGTGCCGAAACTTCACGGTTTGTATTGAACCCGCGCAATTAAGCAGGTGGGCAACTCGCTCTAACTGAAGCTGTTTCCGTGTGAGACGGCCTACATGCTGTTAGAAGACTTTTGTTTCCCTAATAATACAAAAAATAGTCGGTCAACACTTAAGTGTGAAGTCGTACACCACAGCGTTTCTATGTTTATATGATACCACTTTTTCAAAAAAAATCAAGAGGAAAGTGCAATTTTTTGAAAAGGATTTCAGATTTTTCGCAAACGGTCGATAGCTTCCTTTCTTTGAGCCAAAGCCCGTTCATATTTACCAGTATCTTCTGCTTGGAAATAGTGATGATTGCGAATTTTTTCTGGCAGATAGTCTTGCTTGACCCAATTTCCAGGATAGTTGTGTGGATAGAGATAGTCTTGGGCATTCCCCAGTTCCTTGCTTCCACTGTAGTGCCCATCACGCAGGTGTCGCGGAATGGGCAAGTGCCCTGATGTTTTGAGGTCGGCAAGAGCCTTGTCCATAGCTACATAAGCTGAGTTGGATTTTGGAGAAAGGGCCAAATCAATGACGACATTGGCAATGAGAATGCGGGCTTCTGGGAACCCAATCTTCTGGGCAGCATCCAGAGCAGTCACGGTGTGAATCTGGGCTTCAGGATTGGCCAAACCGATATCTTCATAAGCGATAACAGTCAAACGACGAGCGAGACTTGGCAAATCACCAGCATCAATCAAGCGGGCAGCATAGTGGAGACTGGCATCAACATCTGAGCCACGGATAGACTTTTGCAGAGCTGATAGGACATCGTAGTGTCCATCCCCGTCCTTGTCCATTGTAATATAACTTCGCTGCAGGCTATTTTGCATAATATCCAGAGTGATGTGGCGGATGCCCTTGTCATTCTCAGAGGTAGATAGAACGGCTAAATCCAGCGAGTTAAAGGCAGAACGCAGGTCTCCGTTTGTAGAGGTCGCGATGAAATCCAGCGCATCCTCATCTAGTTCCACTGGAAAATCAAAACCACGCTCAGGGTTGCTTAAAGCTATCTGAAGGGCCTCTTTGACGTCTTGGTTAGACAGAGGTTCCAACTCAAAAATTTGAACACGGCTACGAATGGCAGGAGTGACAGAAAAGAAAGGATTTTCAGTCGTTGCTCCAATCATGATGACCAGTCCACTTTCCAAGAGTGGCAAGAGGAAGTCTTGTTTAGTCTTGTCAAGACGATGAATCTCGTCTAGCAATAGGACGAGACCACCAGAAAATTTAGCCTCTTCCGCGATTTCTTGCAGTCGTTTTTTACTATCTACTGTCGCATTGAAAGTTCGAAAGGCATACTTGGTCGTCCCTGCGATGGCAGAGGCAATACTGGTTTTGCCGATTCCAGGAGGGCCATAGAGAATCATGGAGGACAGGCGGTTGGCTTCCACCATGCGGCGGATGATTTTTCCTTGTCCGACCAGATGTTCCTGACCAATGACCTGGTCGATGGTTTTAGGGCGCATACGAAGCGCGAGATTGTCTGGCATAGCAGTCCTTTCTAGCGTGGATTTTCTGATGTATATGTGGTAAGATGGTAGTATCTATTTTAGCATATTTCCGAGCAATCGGGGCGATTTAAGAGTCGCATAGAAAGAGGACAAAATGGCAACATACGGATTTTTAGATGTTTTAGAGGAAGAGTTGGAGAAGAATTTTCCCTTTGACTTTGAGATTAGTTGGGACAAGCGCAATCACGCGGTTGAAGTGAGTTTTCTATTGGAAGCGCAAAACGTTACAGGTGTGGAGATGGTAGATGAGGATGGAGAGGTTTCATCAGATGACATTCTTTTTGAGGAAGCAGTGCTTTTTTACAATCCTGCCAAATCAACAGTCAATGCAGAAGACTATTTGACGGTCATTCCTTACCTACCTAAAAAAGGATTTTCTCGTGAGTTTTTAGCTTATTTTGCGCTATTCCTCAAAGATACTGCTGAGGTTGGACTAGATGCCCTTATGGACTTTTTGGAAGACCCAGAAGCAGAAGAGTTCGTCATGGAATGGAACCAAGAAGTCTTTGAAGAAGGAAAAGTAGGCTTGGAAGAGGGAGAGTTTTATCCTTATCCGAGATACTAGGAGTTGGATGGAGATTTTATGAAGAAAATTGGGATTTATTTGGTTTATGTGCTAGCTGTTGTCTTTATTATGCTGGCTTGTGCTTGTGGAACAATCGCATTTGCAGAGTTGGGGTATTCTGCAGTTTTAGTCTTTACTTTTGGTTATGCCTTCGCTCTTCTAAGTATGTATTTAATCTTGATTCTTCATGAGCTGGGACATGCTTTTTGTGGCTACTTGACAGGCTATCGGCTGGTGGCTTTTGGGTTAGGACATTTTATTTTGACCAAAAAGTCAGGCAGGTTTCATCTTAGTAGAACAGCCATTCTGAAAAGTGTTGGTGCTCAATACATTGGTTTAAAAGAGGATGAAAGCGATCAAAGAATCATCCTGATGCTTTCAGGAGGCTTGATGGTTCATCTCAGCTTGATATTATTGGCGATAGTGTTTGGTTTTTTGACAAGAAGCTGGTATTTTGCAGGCACTTGGATTTTTCTTAATTTGTCTTTCTTCCTAAATAACATTTTGCCAGTCGGCATCACCGATGGAGCAAAAATTTGGGAATTGCTACAATACCCTGAAAATACGAAATACGCCTACCTGATGTTGAGGCATTCTGCCCAGACCTTGCTATCTCCTCAAGAATATGATTTAAAAGACTTTATCATGTCTGTTGATGAGGAGGCGAGAGGGAGTTTTGCAGAAAGTGTTCAGACTCTTCAGGGGTTGGTATTCATATTGGATGATAATATAGAGCTTGCAAAGCAACAGTTTCAGTCTGTGTTAGAGAAAACAGATAATCCAATGTCTAAAACTAGTTCTCAATTATACCTTCTTCAAATTGCTCTGATGGAAGGAGATAATAAGAAAGCGGAAGAATATGCAAGTATTCGAGGGGTCAAATCCTTTTTATCTATAAAAACAGCAGATATGCAGGTCATTCAAGCTTGGTATCAATTTAAGGTAAAGAAAGATGTAGTTCAAACTCACATGGCTATGAAGATTGCTAGACAGAAAATGAATAGCAGCCGGTTGTTACGGGATGAGAAAAGCTATTATCAAAACTGGTTAGCCGAGCTGGAAAAGGAAATGTCAGAAGGAACTGAAGATGAAACTAGAAATATCTGATTTCACAGGCTGTAAGATTGCTTTGTTTTGTGGGGATAGGCTCTTGACCATCTTACGAGATGATAAGGCAAGCATTCCCTGGCCCAATATGTGGGAACTGCCCGGCGGTGGGCGAGAGGAGGATGAAAGTCCTTTTGAGTGCGCGGCGCGTGAAGTTTTTGAGGAACTGGGAGTTCATCTGACTGAGGATTGTCTGCTTTGGAGTAAGGTTTATCCAAGTATGCTTTTTGCGGATAAACAATCTATATTTCTAGTCGGTCAGTTGACACAGGACCAGTTTGACAGTATCGTATTTGGAGATGAAGGACAGGGCTATCAGCTCATGAATGTTGAGGAATTTCTTACTTCCAGTCAAGTTGTACCTCAGTTGCAGGGTAGATTAAAAGATTATTTAAAAGTAAGTGATTAGAAAGGATGGTTCAGTTACATTTCTAAACTGAACTCGCCCTAAACACTGTGCCAAAAAGATAAACTTCTCTTAGACACAAGCGTCTTCAGAGAATTTCCTATTTTGGCTTTGTGTTTTACGGGCTTGGTATCTTAATAATGGAAACATGGCAAGAGTTAAAAGTTACAGTCAAGCGTGAGGGGGAGGAGTTGGTTTCCAATCTCTTGATTGAGTTAGGTGCCCAAGGTGTTGCGATTGAAGACAGCATGGACTATGTGGGAAATGTCGATCGCTTCGGCGAGATTTTCCCAGAGGTTGAGCAACAAGAAGAAATCGTTGTGACCGCCTACTACCCTGATACGGTGGATGTGGCAGTGGTTGAGGCGGACTTACAGTCTCGCTTAGCAGAATTGACAGATTTTATGGATTTGGGTGAGGTCAAGATGGGGACGACTGCCTTGGCTGAAGAAGACTGGGCAGACAACTGGAAGAAATATTATGAACCAGCTCGTATTACTCATGACTTGACCATCGTGCCGTCGTGGACGGACTACGAGGCGACTGCGGGAGAAATGATTATCAAGCTGGATCCTGGCATGGCTTTTGGTACTGGGACCCATCCAACGACCAAGATGAGCCTTTTTGCCTTGGAGCAAGTTCTTCGTGGTGGCGAAACGGTGCTAGATGTGGGGACTGGTTCAGGGGTTCTCTCTATTGCCAGCTCGCTGCTTGGTGCTAAGGAAATTTTCGCCTATGACCTAGATGATGTGGCAGTTCGAGTCGCTCAGGAAAATATTGAACTCAACCCTGGTATGGAAAACATCCATGTAGCAGCAGGAGATTTGCTTAAGGGTGTTGAGATTGAGGCAGATGTCATCGTGGCTAATATCTTGGCGGATATCCTCATTCATCTGACAGACGATGCCTATCGTTTGGTCAAGGATGAAGGCTACCTCATCATGAGTGGCATTATCAAGGACAAGTGGGACATGGTGCGCGAGTCGGCTGAGTCAGCTGGATTTTTCCTTGAAACCCACATGATTCAAGGGGAATGGAATGCCTGCGTCTTTAAGAAAACCAAGGATATTTCCGGTGTGATTGGAGGCTAGCATGCAGCAGTATTTTGTCAAGGGGAGTGCAGTCTCTCCTGTCACCATCGAGGACAAGGAAACCAGCAAGCATATGTTTCAGGTTATGCGCTTGAAAGAAGATGATGAGGTTACTTTGGTCTTTGATGATGGAATTAAGCGCTTGGCGCGTGTGCTGGATGTGGAAGCCCGTCAGTTTGAGTTGGTTCAAGAATTAACTGACAATGTGGAATTACCAATCCAAGTGACCATCGCATCCGGCTTTCCCAAGGGGGACAAGCTGGAGTTTATCACTCAAAAAGTAACCGAGCTCGGAGCCAGCCAGATTTGGGCCTTTCCTGCCGATTGGTCCGTTGCTAAGTGGGATGGCAAGAAATTGGGTAAAAAGGTTGAAAAACTAGAAAAAATTGCCCTTGGAGCAGCAGAGCAAAGTAAGCGTAATGTTGTTCCAAGTATCAAGCTTTTTGAGAAAAAATCAGACTTTCTAGCTCAACTTGACCAGTTTGACCGCGTCGTAGTGGCTTATGAAGAGTCGGCCAAAGAAGGAGAAAGCGCTGCGCTTTTACAAGCAGTTACTGGACTCGAGAAAGGAGACAAATTGCTCTTTATCTTTGGTCCAGAAGGTGGTATGTCACCTGCAGAAATTGAGAGTTTCGAAGCTAAGGGATCAGTCTTAGCAGGACTTGGTCCTCGTATTTTGCGAGCAGAAACAGCGCCGCTTTATGCCTTATCAGCCCTTAGTGTTTTATTAGAATTAGAGAAATAAGAGGAAGAAAATGGAACAAAAACACCGTTCAGAATTTCCAGAGAAGGAACTTTGGGATTTAACAGCCCTATACCAAGACCGTGAGGATTTCTTACGTGCAATCGAGAAGGCGCGCGAAGACATCAACCAGTTTAGCCGTGATTATAAGGGTAATCTTCATACTTTTGAGGATTTCGAGAAGGCCTTTGCGGAATTGGAACAAATCTACATTCAGATGAGCCATATTGGTAACTATGGTTTTATGCCTCAGACGACAGACTATAGCAATGACGAATTTGCTAACATTGCCCAAGCTGGGATGGAATTTGAAACAGATGCCAGTGTAGCCTTGACCTTCTTTGACGATGCCTTGGTGGAAGCTGATGAGGAAGTCTTGGACCGTTTGGGTAAATTGCCACATTTGACAGCGGCCATTCGTCAGGCCAAAATCAAAAAAGCCCACTATCTAGGGGCTGATGTGGAGAAGGCCTTGACCAATCTCGGTGAAGTTTTCTACAGTCCGCAGGACATTTATACTAAGATGCGAGCTGGGGATTTTGAAATGGCTGACTTTGAAGCCCATGGTAAGACTTATAAAAACAGCTTTGTGACCTATGAGAATTTCTACCAAAACCACGAGGACGCTGAGGTTCGTGAAAAATCTTTCCGTTCCTTCTCAGAGGGACTTCGTAAGCACCAAAATACGGCTGCGGCAGCCTATTTAGCTCAAGTCAAGTCTGAAAAACTCTTGGCTGATATGAAGGGCTACGACTCAGTCTTTGATTATCTTCTGGCTGAGCAAGAAGTGGACCGTACTATGTTTGATCGTCAGATTGACCTTATCATGAAGGATTTTGCGCCCGTTGCCCAGAGATACCTCAAGCATGTTGCTAAGGTCAATGGTCTTGAAAAGATGACCTTTGCAGACTGGAAATTAGATTTGGACAGCGCCCTCAATCCTGAAGTGACTATTGACGACGCCTATGATTTGGTCATGAAGTCAGTAGAACCTTTGGGACAAGAATATTGTCAGGAAGTTGCTCGCTATCAAGAAGAGCGCTGGGTGGACTTTGCTGCCAATAGTGGCAAGGATTCTGGTGGTTATGCGGCGGATCCATATCGCGTGCACCCGTATGTCCTCATGAGCTGGACAGGTCGTTTGAGCGATGTTTATACCTTGATTCATGAAATCGGGCATTCTGGTCAATTCATCTTTTCAGACAATCACCAAAGCTATTTTAACGCCCATATGTCGACCTACTATGTTGAAGCACCGTCAACTTTCAATGAATTGCTTCTCAGTGATTACTTGGAGCACCAGTCTGACGACCCACGTCAAAAACGCTTCGCTCTGGCTCACCGCTTGACAGACACCTACTTCCATAACTTTATTACCCACCTCTTGGAAGCAGCCTTCCAGCGTAAGGTGTATACATTGATTGAAGAAGGAGAAACCTTTGGAGCAAGCAAGCTCAACAGCATTATGAAGGAAGTTTTGACGGATTTCTGGGGAGATGCCATTGAAATCGACGATGATGCAGCTTTGACTTGGATGCGCCAAGCTCACTACTACATGGGCTTGTATAGTTACACTTACTCAGCAGGACTAGTCATCTCAACAGCTGGTTACCTCCATCTTAAAAACTCTGAGA
The DNA here is from genome assembly GCF_001070715.1 of Streptococcus pseudopneumoniae. Classification (GTDB taxonomy): domain Bacteria; phylum Bacillota; class Bacilli; order Lactobacillales; family Streptococcaceae; genus Streptococcus; species Streptococcus pseudopneumoniae_H. The sequence goes on along the minus strand of NZ_JVRR01000050.1, from coordinate 12,209 downwards.
ATGGAGCTGAAGATTGGCTCAATCTCCTCAAATCAGGTGGTAGCAAGACACCACTTGAGTCAGCTATGATTATCGGTGCTGATATTTCAACAGACAAACCACTCCGTGATACCATTCAGTTCTTGTCAGACACAGTTGACCAGATTATCGCTTACAGTGCCCAGTTGGGAGAGTAAATTAAAAAAGTCTGGGACAAAAGTCTAACCTTAAATATAAAAAGCGAACAAAACGAGTTATCTGACACTCAGAATTCTGTCTTGTTCGCTTTTTTTCTAATCTATCGATTTTAAAAATTTATAATAAAGAATTCTAAAATCAAAATTTTTTGTCCTGGTCTCTTAAATTATCCCCAAAAGCTATCTTCTTCAGCTTGATCTGAAGAGAAGAGCCAAACTTCTTTGATTTTTCCGTCTTCAATACGGAAGAGGTCAATTCCGTTCATATTGAGTTCAGTACCATCAGCCCGTGTTCCAAGAAAAGTAACATTGGCTGCGATTAAATCCTCATTGTCAGAAACCCAATTTGTTACCACCTTAAAGGTTCCATTAGTTTTCTCAGCAAATGTAGCCAAGTGAGGTCCTAGCTTGTCCTTACCAACAACTGTACCAGATATACTATGAGTACCAGGTTGATGCCAGATAATATCGTCTGCCATCGTTTCAAAGACACCAGGAAAGTCACCAGCAATTAAAGCTTGGTTATAAGCATTGAAAATTTCTAAGTTTGTTGACATATCTATTCTCCATTTCTTTTTTATGATATAATTGTAACAGTTACAAACAAAAAAACAAGTAGACACTTTTTCGATAGCTGGTATCAAAAGTGTACTTTTATTGATACTAAAAGATAAATTTTTTTAAAAAATAGAAAGAAGATATTTTATGACAAATAAAGTGAGTGAGTATGGTATTTGTCCATTTGCGACAACGCAGAGGGTTTTAACGGGGAAATGGGCACTGGTAATCATTTATCAGTTGAGTACGGGTACCAAACGATTTAAAGAATTGCAGAGATTATTGCCTGGGATTACTCAAACTATTTTGACCCGTCATCTCCGTCAATTAGAAAAGGATAAGATTGTTCAACGAAAGGTTTATGCCGAAGTTCCACCACGAGTTGAGTACAGCTTAACCGAAATGGGGCAGGAATTCAGAGTTGTTTTAGATGCTGTCGAGAAATGGGGTCTAGATTATATCAAGCTGCTAGAAATGTAGAGGTATTGCCCATGTATCAAGAGTTACTAAGAAAAATAACAGAAGAAAAACCAAGTTATCATGAGGAAGAAATCCAATGGTTGCTTGACCATTTGGGAGATCCTTCTCCAGAAATTCGCGATGACCTTGTTTTTACAAGCTTTGCTAGAGGGATTCAGGAAGAGCTATTTACACAGGAACAATTTCATTTCATTGCTGAAGGGATTTCATCTGATGGAGGGTTAGATAAAGAGATTGATAAGGTAGGCCTGTCAACCCTTGAACGTTCTTTTAGGGCGCTTATTTATGCAAATCTCTTGGCTGCAGATGCCAACCAGCAATCGGTTTTTTATCAGGGATTAAAAGGAGAGATTCGCAATGTCCTTTTAAATCAAGGTTTGTACTATCTTTCGAAAGAAAAGGATACAAGGGGTTTTTCAAGTCAGTATGGTTGGGTTCATGCTTTTGCACATGGAGCTGATTTACTGACAGAGGTAGTTTGTCATCCAGACTTTCCTAAAAACAGAGTTCATGAAGTATTTGAGATACTTGGTCAACTATTTAAAAGAATTACCATTCGTTTTACAGATGATGAAGATTGGCGTTTAGCAAGAGGGCTTTATGAACCGATTTTACAAGGGAAGTTGGAGCAAGAGCAAGTAGCTTCTTGGATAAAAACTGTTGACTTTCCGATAGAAGAAAGGGAAGATTTTTATAAATTTTCCAACTTCAGATCCTGTCTGTTGGAAGTCTATGTCCAACTTGACCAGAGAAATAGTTTACAAGATGACTTGAAAGAAGCTATCCAGTCTTTTCAATACTAGGGATAAGCTAATATTACTTTTTGAAAGAGTTTCTACTGTATCCTCCTAACTAATAATGAAAACTAATAAAAGAGGTTGGATCGTTTTCCAACCTGTTTTTGTGTATCTTAATGGAATTGCATACCACCATCAACGATAATGGTTTGTCCTGTAATGTAGTTTGAATCTGGTCCTGCAAGGAAGCTGACGGCAGCAGCCACATCTTCTGGTTCAGATAGACGTTTTAGAGTAATATCTTTTGCAAATGTCTGCATACCCCACTCGTCATCTTTTCCTGCATTTTTACCAACTTCATGAGCGATGTCGTACATCATTGGTGTTTTCACAATACCTGGTGCGTAGGCGTTAACAGTGATGCCTGAGTCTGCTAAATCACGTGCTAATGTTTGCGTAATTCCGCGAACAGCAAATTTGGTTCCACCATAAACAGTTAGATTTGGGTTACCGACTACACCAGCTTGAGAAGTTGCGTTGATAATTTTACCTCCGTGACCAAGTGCTTTAAATTGTGCTTGTGCAGCTTGTGAACCCCAAATGACACCACCAACGTTGATACCGAAAGTGCGTGTAAATTGTTCCTCAGTAATTGTATCAAGAGGAGTAGTTGGAGCAACACCAGCGTTATTTACGACAACATTCAAATCACCAAAATGGTCAACAACCTTTTGAAATGCTTGTGAAACTTCGGCCTGTTTCGAAACATCGGCCACGACAGCGAAGGCATTTTCAGCTGATAATTCGGCAACAGCTTTTTCAGCTGTTTCTGGATTGTAGTCTAAGACTCCTACCTTAAATCCATCTTGAACCAATCGTTTTGCGATTGTAAAACCGATTCCTTGACCTGCACCTGTGACAATAGCAACTTTAGACATATGATTCCTCCTTGGTATCCACGATACCATTCAAACGTTCATAAAAGAACAGCAAAGTTGTAAAAATTAGTTCAAATTAGGGACTGAATAACATATCTGAACTATGTTAATAGTATATACCTTTAGAAAAAATGTTTCAAATAAACACTACCGTTTTTATAGAATTTTATCCTGAAAATTTCCAAACAATTTTCTTGAAACCCTTTCCTTCTTTTGATAGACTAGTATCTAGTTTTTGAAAAAAGGAGAAAGAAAATGAAAAAATTTGTTGCTGAGTTAATCGGTACGTTCATGCTTGTGTTCATTGGGACAGGAGCTGTTGTTTTTGGAAATGGTCTTGATGGCCTTGGTCACCTAGGGATTGCCTTTGCCTTTGGTCTGGCAATCGTGGTTGCAGCCTACTCAATTGGAACTGTTTCAGGTGCTCACTTGAACCCAGCTGTTTCGATTGCTATGTTTGTTAACAAACGTTTGTCATCAAAAGACCTTGTCAACTACATCCTTGGTCAGGTTGTTGGAGCTTTTATTGCTTCTGGCGCGGTATTCTTCCTCTTGGCTAACTCAGGTATGTCAACTGCTAGTCTTGGTGAAAATGCCTTGGCAAACGGTGTCACTGTCTTTGGTGGTTTCTTGTTTGAAGTCATTGCAACCTTCTTGTTTGTTTTGGTTATCATGACTGTGACTTCAGAAAGCAAGGGAAATGGCGCGATTGCTGGTTTGGTAATCGGTTTGTCCTTGATGGCGATGATTCTTGTGGGATTGAACATTACTGGACTTTCAGTAAACCCAGCTCGTAGCTTGGCACCAGCTGTTTTGGTAGGTGGCGCAGCTCTTCAACAAGTTTGGATTTTCATCCTTGCGCCAATCGTTGGTGGGGTTCTTGCAGCCCTCGTTGCTAAAAACTTCCTTGGAACAGAAGAATAATTGAAACTTAAAAAGCCTTGCTCCTCAGTTTGAGGAACAGGGCTTTTTCGTATGATACTCTTCGAAAATCTCTTAAAACCACGTCAGCTTCCATCTGAAACCTCAAAATAGTATTTTGAGCTGACTTCGTCGGTCTTATCTACAACCTCAAAGCAGTGCTTTGAGCAACCTGCGGCTAGCTTCCTAGTTTGCTCTTTGATTTTCATTGAGTATGAGTTTAACGGTTGTCAATTTTCTCTGGATAAAGGTCGTGTTGGAAGAGGCGTTGTTCTGCCAAGCCTTCATACTTAGTTCCAGGTTTACCGTAGTTGTAGTAGGGGTCGATTGAAATGCCACCACGCGGAGTGAATTTTCCCCAGACTTCTAAATAGCGAGGGTCTAGCAAGTTGACCAAGTCTTTCCCGATGGTGTTGATACAGTTTTCGTGGAAATCTCCGTGATTTCGGTAACTAAAGAGGTAGAGTTTGAGGGATTTTGACTCGACACAGAGCTTGTCAGGGATGTAGGAAATATAGATAGTCGCAAAGTCTGGCTGAGCAGTGATTGGACAAAGTGAGGTAAATTCAGGACAGTTAAATTTGATAAAATAGTCATTTTCCACATGACGATTGTCAAAGGATTCCAGGACTTCTGGTTGATATTCAAAAATGTAGTTGGTTTCTTTGTTGCCCAGTAGGCTTAGGTTTTTCATTTCTTCTTGTTGTGACATGATTTTTTCTTTCTAATTTTAAACACCACGTTGGTTATCGTAGAGGAGAGTATGCAGTTGAGGAAGGACGCGGACATTGCCCCAGCTGTCGTCAGCGGCGATGCGTTCCCAAAGTTCTTTGAGTCGGTCTAGTTGGTCTTGGACAATATTGCCTGTGGTCTTGGGCTCAGGATTTCCTGCTGATAAGAAGAGAACATCAGGTTGGTAGCGTTTTTGTATGCCTTTAGCAAAAGCTAAATCTGCATCATCAAAGACAGGAATTTTAAAGGTGACCTTGTCTGGATCTAGTTGGGAAACGATAAAGTCCAAGGTCTCAAAGTTGACTTCCATCTTGGATGAAGGAGGTTTGGGACTCAGAGTGACCTGGTCGATGTCTTTCAACCAATTTTGCCAGCGGGAGCCTTGGGTCTCAACAGCTAGAGTGACACCACGTTCCTTGAGTTTAGTGACGAGTTCAGCCATGTTGGCTGCTAGGATAGCAGGATTTCCCCCAGACAGGGTTACATAGTCGTAGCTTCCTAGTTTGTCTAATTCAGCAATGACCTCGTCAGCAGTCATACGAGTTGGTTTTTCAGAGCCGTCCCAAGTAAAGGCAGAATCGCACCAGTCGCAGTGGTAGTCGCAACCAGCAGTGCGGACAAACATGGTTTTCTGCCCGATAGCACGACCTTCGCCTTGAAAGGTTGGGCCAAAAATTTCTAGAACTGGTAGTTTGAGGACACGTTCCCTAGTCATCTAACCACTCCCGTCTAAACTCCGCAAAGGAAGTCGGAGTCTCATAGAGGCGAACGTATTCCAAACGGAGACCACGTTCGTCTGGCAACTCTTGACTTATGGTTTGGAAAATCCAGTAAACCATATTTTCAGCAGTCGTGTTCATATAAGGAAGAGTTTCATTGAGATAGCGATGATCCAAGTGGGGTTCTAAGTAGTTCTTGTAGATTGCTTTGATGTCTCCGAAATCGTAGGTCATGCCACGTTCATCTAAAAATCCACTGACAGCAATCTGCAGATGATAGGTGTGGCCATGCAGGGATTTGCATTTTCCCTCATAGTGAAAGAGGTGGTGGGCAGCATCGAAGGTAAACTCTTTTGATACCAAGGTTCTGTGAGGATTGTAGACAAGAGACTCCCCAGTTTCCTGTTTGATTTCTTTGGGTGCAAAAAACATTAGGCCTCTCCTTTCTGTGAGAGATAAACATCTAAACCATGTTGACGTAGGTGGCAGGCTGGACAATCTCCACAGCCACTTCCGATAATTCCGTTGTAGCAGGTCAAGGTCTTTTCACGAACATAGTCAAAGGCACCGAGTTGGTCAGCCAATTCCCAAGTTTCAGCCTTGTCTAGCCACATGAGAGGTGTTTGGATAACAAAGTCGTAATCCATAGCAAGGTTGAGGGTAACATTAAGAGATTTGACAAAGACATCTCGACAATCGGGGTAGCCTGAGAAGTCTGTCTCGCAGACACCTGTCACGATATCTTTAATGCCTCGTTGCTTAGAAAGAACTGCCGCAAAGGATAGAAAGAGGTGGTTGCGACCGTCAACGAAGGTATTGGGAACCTCCCCCTCTTTTTGCTCAATCTCTAGATCAGAAGTCAAGGCATTTTCAGTGATTTGCCCCAGCAGAGACATATCTAGGATGTGATGACGAATCCCCTGTTCCTTAGCGATTTCTCTAGCAATTTGAATTTCGAGATGATGGCGTTGGCCGTAGGCAAAGGTAACTGCTTCGACCGTTTCATAGTGTTCTTTAGCCCAAAAGAGGCAGGTTGTAGAATCTTGACCGCCACTAAAGACGACCAAGGCAGATTGACGTTTCATAGTACTCCTTCCAAAATGGGAAATGTTCAGAGCACGCAAAAAGCTCCCTTGAGGGAGCTAAAAAATACCAAATCGAGGTTTTTTTTAGCGATGGCATGTCCCAAACATCGTAATATTCTACATACAGTCTAGCATATTTTTTAAAAAATGGCAAAGGGCAAGAAAAAAGAGACCAAAGCAAGTACTTGGTCTCTAGTGCGATTAGCTCAATTCAGCAACGATGGCCTTGATTTGGTCTGCTGTGTGAACACCAGCAACTTGTTTGACAACTTGGCCGTCTTTTTTGAAGAGAAGAGTTGGGATAGACATGATTCCAAAGGCACGAGCTGTGTTTGGATTTTCATCAACGTCCATTTTAACGATTTTCAAGACATCTTCTGAAAGTTCTTCAGACAATTTGTCCAAGATTGGACCTTGCATACGACATGGACCACACCAAGTTGCCCAGAAGTCTACCAAGACCAAACCGTCTTTTGTTTCTTGTTCGAATGTTGCATCTGTAATTGCTTTTGCCATTGTATTTCTCCTTTTTTAGTTATATTGGCTTAAATCTTGTTTCTTGAGATAGAAGAAGACATCTCCATAAGTCCCATGGTAGTCCAAATCATGACCCATGTAGGTTAATTTTTGGACAGGGTAGTAGTCTGCGACGCCGATAAGGCAAGCTTGTTGCGAACGATCAAAGTCTTCATAAGACTCGAAAGTCACAGTTCTTTCGTTCTTGCTGGCATCTAGATAGGTAATTTCAATCATGTTTAAAACTCCTTTGTTTAATGATGATTTTATTTTACTCCTTGTAAAAGAGAATGTCAAGAAAAATGATTGCGCACGCAACTTTTTTCTAAAATCATCTTAAATCAAGAAATCCAAACCAGTTTCCAAGCTTTCTTCGACAGCCTTCTGTAGAGAGGCTAGTGTCTTTTGCCCATCACTTGTCAGGCAGATAAAGCTAGAGCGTCTATCTTGATCACAACACCTGCGACTAAGTAGACCGCAATTTTTGGCTTCCAAGCGAGCCACCATCCGAGAAACAGCGCTCGGGCTCAGATGAAGTTTATCTGGCAGGTCAATCTGGCGTAGAGATTTTTCTTGAGCCAAGTCCAGATAGTAGAGCAGGTAGAACTCTTTCAAGGTCAGACTTTGCTCGCTCTGCTGGGCAATAGTCTCTTCCAAGAGACTTTCAATTTCTTTCTGACGCCGATTGAAGTCAAACCATTTTTCCAAATAAGTCATAGTATCTCCTTTCTTTTTAGAGTTATAGCATAGAAGAATGTCCATTCGCGGACAGTCTCTGTATCACAAGATGATTGCGCATGCAATGATTATACTACTTTTCAAAAGAGCTGGCAAGAAGGACGCTGGAATATTTTATCCTAAATCATACCTGTTTTCACAAGTCAAGAATTGTTTGTATCCCCTTTCCTTTCTAATTTTCATTATCCCTTATGCATTTCCTTGAAATTTTCTGAAAAAAGAGTAAACTGGTAAGCAAGAAGTCTATTTCGTGGAGTTTAGGATGAAATTATATGTTCAATTAATGATTCTCTTTGTGATTTCTCTAATCGGAGAGGGGATTTCCAGTTTCTTTCATCTGCCCATCCCAGGCAGTATTATCGGTTTGATTATTCTCTTTCTCGCCCTGCAATTCAAGTGGTTGAGAACCAGGCATGTCAACATGGTGGGGAATTTCTTGCTGGCCAATATGACCATTCTCTTTTTGCCGCCAGCAGTGGGAATCATGGAAAAGTTTGATGTGATTGCTCCCTATCTTTTGCCCATTGTTTTGATTGTCTTTTTTGCAGCTGTTATCAATATTATCCTTATTGCCTTGGTAGTTCAGTTTATCAAACGACGGTTTGAGGGAGATTATGAGAAAGGAGATGCCAAATGAGTGAATTTGTTTCCAATCCCCTGTTTGGGCTTGCCTTATCTATCCTAGCTTATCTAGTGGGAATGCTGATTTACAGACGTTTTCCTCATCCATTGACAACGCCCTTGCTTTTGTCAGCTGTTTTCATTATCATTTTTCTAAAAGTGATAGGTATTTCTTACCAAGATTACTACCAAGGTGGTGTCTATCTGAACAACTTGATTGTCCCATCGACCGTGGCTCTAGGGATTCCGCTTTATAAGAGTTTTCACTTGATGAAGCACCATGCTCGCAGTATTCTCTTTGGTAGTCTGCTAGCGGTAGTGGTCAATACCTCTTTCACAGCCCTTGTAGCTAAGATTTTTGGCATGGACTTTTTCCTAGCCATTTCTCTCTTTCCTAAGTCAGTAACAACCGCCATGGCAGTTGGAATCACAGAAAAATTGCAAGGTCTGACGACCGTGACCTTGGTGGTTGTAGTGGCGACTGGGATTTTAACCAGTGTTATCGGACCAACCCTTTTGAAGTGGTTGAAAATTGACGACCCAGTAGCTGTTGGTCTTTCCCTTGGAGGAACAGGCCATGCAGTCGGAACAGGGACAGCCTTTCGATATGGCTCTGTAGCAGGAGCCATGGGTGGTTTGGCTATCGGTGTTACCGGTATTCTCTATGTCTTTGTCAGCCCTATTGTAGCCAGTTTGATATTGAGTTAAAAAAATTAACGGCAAAATTTCGAAACTTTAAAAATTTTTCAAAAAAATACTTGACAATCTACATGAGAAGATATACAATGAAGCCAGAGAAAACGGATACAAAATAATTTTTACTTAACAGTATATGAGATTTTTCTTTTCTATAAAAGAATTATACGTATAATTCTTTTTTAAAAAAGGAGGGAAAGCGATGCTTAATTTGACTGATGTTATCAAAGTTGTTAAAAAAGGTCACCTAGCCTCAGTACAGCAGCATCCAGATAAATGCCCAGGGCGTTATCGTTAGATTGCCTTGAGTTGCTTATGTAAAAGCGATAATTTATCACTTTACTATTATAATGATGAGGCTGAGGGGGGATCCCCTCAGCCTTTTTAAAGCGGGAGATAAGTTATGGAAACAATTTATTCTTTTTCTACAGATGATGTAGTTTATTTAAAAAATTTATATACAGGATCTATTTGTGAGATTGATGAGGAACTATTCAAGAAGTTATCTTTAAAAGAATTTCCTTACTTGATAAGTGAGATTGATAAACAAGTGCCCTTTATTCACTCTAAATGAATAGTAGAGGGAGGATGAATTATCACTATATATAGTTACAACTATGTCGTGTAACTTGACTTGCTCTTATTGTTTTGAGAATGATAAGGATAGGAAACCGTCCTTAAGTAGTGAGTATGACGGTAAAAAGATTGTGAATTTTATATTAGATGAACTCAATTTTAAGAAGTATAAATCTCTGGATATCTGTTTTACTGGTGGTGAACCATTATATAACTTTCAGTTTATACGAAATTTATGTGAAACTTTAGATGAGAAACTAGCTATTCCTATTTCGTATACTTTGATTACAAATGGAACGATATTCACAAGTAAAATAATGTCTTTTCTTGACTGTCATAATTTCGCTATTCAAGTTTCTTTTGATGGTGATGAGCACTATCATAACCTAGAAAGATGCAATCGATTAGGGAAAGGAACTTATCATAGAATCATAAATAACTTGTCAGTTATGTTGGAAAAGTATAAAAATTTATCCATTCAGGCTAGAGTTAACATATCTAAAAGAAATTATATATCTATCCAGAAATTATTTTTAGACTTAAAAAAGTATACAGAATTTGAAAATTTTAATCTTTATTTTGATTTTGTAGCTGTACCTAACGATTCAATTCTATATATTGATAGTGAAACTTAAAAGAAAATTTGTCTAGATTTATTGCTGTTTTTATCAAAGGAAAATATACCGTATTATCATGATTTAAAAATAGGAGGGTACTGTATGTTCAAAAATCAAGATTCTCTTACAATTCATGCCAACGGTAACTTATATAAATGTTATTCAAATGAAAACTATCAGTTGGGAAGTATTGGTCAAGTTACTAATGAATTAACAGGTCTGGGAAGCATGTGCCCTTATAAAGATTGTGCTTATTATGAATTTTGTTATGGAGGTTGCCCATTTAATACATTTGTAAATAATGGGAAGATGGAACGCGATTGTCAGTTTGACTATTTAGAGTGGTTTCACAAGATTGTATTTTTAGATGAATTAGGATTATTGACAAAGGAGGATGTTGAAGGGACTATCCAACATATATCTGTTCATAAAATATATGTTGATAAAAATTTAACTATGGAGGCATGCAGATGAAAAGATTGTTATCCTATAACAATAAAGTGCTATTTCTAAAAAGCTTTATTTTGAATACCCTTGTTACTATACTAACTGTAGCTATTCCTTATATTAGTAAGTTATTTATTGACCATATTCTATCTCAGAAAGTTCATGCTATGATTGTTTATGGGGTGCTTTATGTAGGAATTTCTCTGTTTATTCAAGTTTTATATTATTTTTGTGATGTGCTTCAAGGAGAATCAGAATCGCATGTTTGGCAGAATATTTGCCAAAAAACTGCTGAAAATATCCAGCTCTATGATATGGTAGAGACCGAATTGTCTGAAGCTACCATTACACAAGAATTAGGGCAGACCTATGAGCTGTTAAAACGATTTTTTAACGAATATCCTGTTGCTCTTCTCCTGTACTTGATACGAGCACTTGTGATTATAGGGATTTTATGGAGTATTTCTCCTACTATTGCTGTGATGATAGGTATTTTGATACCTGTATTTATCTTTATTTCGCAGAAATATAGTGGACGACTATCTAAGCTTGGTTCCGATACAGTGAATTGTATGAAGGATATACGCGATTATCTAGTGGATAGCTATAAATTCATGCCTAGTATGCGATTTTCAGCTCATTCTAGCTTGATTGATTTCTCTCCCTTGGTGAAAAAATATATTTCATGTAAAAATAAGGAAGTGAGAATGACTTCTTTATTTGAAAATTTTCTTTCCTATGCATTTTTGAATTTTATGATTATGATGACGACGATTATATCAGGTTATCAGACTTATAAAGGTTGGATTACGATTGGTGATCTAATGGCTATCCAACTATATATTTCACAATTTTGGACACCTATTGAATACTTCCTTGATGTTTATAAGGAGTACTCGGGAAGTAAGAAAATTATCGAAAATTTTATCAATTTTTTGGAACCTGTTCAGATTTCGTATGAGTCTATTCCAATTTTAGAGATAGTCTTAGAAAAGTATGTTAGTTTGGGGAGAGATGGTGAAGAACTGCATGAGCCACTAACAACTCGTTTAGAAAAAGGACATATTTATCGTATTGTTGGAGAAAATGGTGTTGGTAAGACGCGACTGATTTTAGCGATAGTAGGTTACAGCATGAATTATCATGGTGAGATTTACTTACCTAATTATAGAAAGAATTCGAATTTTTCATACTGCCCTGCAGAACCTATTGCGAGTAGATTTTATAAAAATGAATTGAGTCAAGGTGCATCCATGGGACAACTAAAATTGTTGCAGTTGCAAGAAGCAGTAGCGGTGGAGAAAGATGTTTATATTTTTGATGAGCCAAGTAATTTTTTAGATTCACAAAACAAGAAAAAAGTCGTGCAAATCCTGTCCGACTTGTTAGCAAAACAAAAGTTAGTGATTTTGATTAGTCATGATGATGATTTAGTCGATGTTCCAACAGAAGTTATCACTCTTCAATCATGTGACAGTGAGTAAGGAAAAGTATAACTTTATTGAGTTTAAGAAATAGATTAGTAAGAATAGACTGGGTAAAAAGTCTTTAAAATCAGAAAAATGCATAATATCAGGTGTGCAAAAACTTGATATTATGTTATTTTTATTATGTGACTTTCAGTCCGTCTCGCTCCGTTAGGTGCGAGACAA
>NZ_JVRR01000049.1 GCF_001070715.1 Streptococcus pseudopneumoniae | reverse complement strand
AATCCAGAAATCACTTGTCAATTTATTCGCGATATGCTGGACTTGCCAGCCAAAAATGTGACCATTTTGGAGGGAAGTAATATTCACGTCTTGCCTTCCATGCTCTACTCAGCGCAGGATTTTTATACCAGTATAGATGTTTTAGCTGAACTAGATAATGGCACTCAAGTAATCATTGAGATTCAAGTACATCATCAGAATTTTTTCATCAATCGCCTGTGGGCTTATCTGTGCAGTCAGGTCAATCAAAATCTTGAAAAAATTCGCCAGCGAGAAGGTGATACTCACCAGAGCTATAAACACATCGCACCAGTATACGCTATCGCGATTGTCGATAGTAATTATTTTCAAGATGACTTAGCTTTTCACAGTTTCAGTATGCGCGAGGACACGACGGGTGAAGTCTTAACCATCACAAACAATGGACAAGAAAACCATCTAGTCAAGATGGCATTCTTGGAATTAAAAAAATACAGAGAAACCAGCAAAGACGAGGTTCGCAAACCGTGGTTGGAGTTTTTCGGGAACAAACCCTTTACCCAACAACCCGAGCGAGCCATCAGCCAAGCAGACCAACTGCTGGACTACAAGAGCTGGTCCGAGGAGGACAGGAAAATGTTTAGTCAACTACGTATGCGTGAAGAACAAGCATTATTGGCTCAGGACTATGCCTTGGAAACTGCTAGGGCTGAAGGTGGTTTTGTTATGTTAGCAAATCTTGTTCGCCAGCATCTTTTAACAGCAGAGGTTGCCAGTCAGCAATTGGGCATGACTGTCTCTGAGTTTGAAGAATTATTGAAAGACTATCATAACTAAGAACTAAAAAAAAATACAGGGAAACCAGCAAAGACGAGGTTCGCCAGCCATGGTTGGAGTTTTTCGGGAATAAACCCTTTACCCAGCAACCAGAGCGAGCTATCAGTCAGGCGGACTATAAGAGCTGGTCCGAGGAGGACAGGAGAATGTTTAGTGAACAACGCAGGCGTGAAGAACAAGCCTTACTCGCTCATGACTATGCCTTGGAAACTGCTAGGGCTGAAGGTCTTGAACAAGGAATCGAAAAAGGCTTAGAGCGTGGTCTTGAACGTGGTCGAGCAGAAGGTATTGAACAGGGACTGGAGCGTGGGAAAGTTGAAGGAAGGGAAGAAGGAAAACTTTTTGCCTTCTTAGATCTAGTCCGCCAAGGTCTTCTAACGTCTGAGGTTGCCAGCCAGCAATTAGGCATGACTGTCGCTGAGTTTGAGGCGTTGTTGTAAGACTATAGAATGACTTATAACATAAAAGTGAACAGGACTGAAATATCGTCTTGTTCACTTTTTATTTTCTTCTAACCAATAGACAAAGTTCCAAGGAAAATTCCCAAAACTCTACCCCCTATAGCTAACAAAGAGCAAAAAAACTAGGAGAGAACTCTCCTAGTTTTAAATTATCTTGGATTATACCCACTCACCGTTTTCATTTACAGTGTAACCATTTACAGTTGTGTTAACTGCAAGGGCACCTGAAGCGTATGAGTAGTACCATTTTTCACCAACTTTGTACCAACCAGTCGCCATAGCACCGTTGTCTTTTAGGTAGTACCAAGTACCGTTATCTTTAACCCAGCCAGTTGCCATAGCACCGCTGTCTTTTAGGTAGTACCAAGTGTTACCATCTTTAACCCAACCAGTTTGCATCCAACCAGCTTGGTCGAAATGGTACCAAGTGCCGTTGATTTTTTCCCAACCGTTAGTTGTGTAAGAACCATCAGCGTGTTTGTACCACCAGCTAGAACCTGATTTAACCCATGTTGCTTGAACTACTGGTTTTACAGGATTTTCAACTGGTTTTACAGGATTTTGTGCAATTGCTTCTTCTACAGCTGCTTTAATCTTATCAAATTCAAATGCCAATCCAATAGCTTTTGCCTTGTCTGGTGCAACAGATGCAAATTCAGCATTAGCATCTCCAATTTTAGCATTCAAGATAGATTTGGCTTCAGCAATGCTTCCAGTAGTAGTTGCAAGTCCAGTAAGTGTATCAAGTTTAGCTTTAAGACCTACACGAGCTGGAGTTACTGATGTATCACCATCTACCAATTTTTTAGCAGCATCCAATTTACCATTGTTGTCTGCTTGTGCTTTACGAGCAGCACGTAGTTCTTTAGAACCTTGACGAATTGCATAACCTGTTGCATAGTCAACATCCATTGCATTAGAAATATCAGTTTCTATTTGATCTAAACGTGCTGAACGAGTAGCTACTGTAGCTTTTGCATCGTTGTATTCTTTTTGTTTTAGTTCTACATCTGTTGTTAGTGTAGCAACTTGTGTATCGTAATCAGCAGCTAATCTTGTTACGTTATTAGCTTTATAGTCAGCTAAAGTTTGTTTAGCTGTCTCTAAAGCAGATTCTTTAGACGCCAAAATTTGTTCTGCTTCAGCAAGACTTCCTGCAACTGAAGCTGCACCATTCAAAGTTGTAAACTCAGCTCTAAGTTGCGCATTTACATTGTCATAAGCTGCTTGATCAATCAACAGTTTGTTAAGTTTGTCAGCAGCTGTTTTAACAGCTGTAGCTAATTCTTCTTGTTTTGCTTCACGAGTTTGACGATCTGTTAAAGCTTCGTGATAACGTGCATAAATTACCTTGTATTCATTCTGACGTTTTGTTAATTCATTAATGGCACGTTGTACATCTTCAACTTTTGTAGTCAAGGCAGCAGCTGTAGCTGCGTCAGCAGGTTCTGTGTGCTCACCACCTTGTGCATCATAGTACTTATATCCAGTTTTCACAAGATTAATCTTTTGCTTCAAGTTTTGAACATATGTACTTGTATTTGCTGTAACAGACGGAACCGTTACAGTTTCTGCATTTGCAACATTATATGCACCGAAAGCCGTCAAGACAACAGCGCTTGTCAATAAAACTTTTTTCATCGTTTTATCTCCTTCATTTTCTTTATAATATTTTGTAAGATTATCTTACTACCATACAGTATATAAATATTTGCAGGATTTGTCAAGAGTTTTCTGCTAATTTTTAAATTTTTTTCATCATTTTACTAAACAAAGAAAAAATCTTCTCAAGCATGCTGTCTTTGAACAAATCTCAATATATAGGCTGTATGGATTGCTAGATTATTCTTACTTCTCTGGTATTATCTAATAAAGAACTGCAAATGTCAAGCAAAAATGACAAATATTTTTATAATAACTTGCCATCCCATCAACTTTCTACTATATAAAGATGTGAGTTCATAGAAAGGACACCAACTCAGCAATGGACACGCCTAACTACTGGCTTGGCTGATGAATCGCTCGGGTTGCTGGGTAAAGGGTTTATTCCCAAAAAACTCCAACCATGGTTTGCGAACCTCGTCTTTGCTGGTTTCTCTGTATTTTTTAGGTCTTATGTATGATAGTTTTTCAATAGTACCTCAAACTCAGCGACGGTCATGCCTAACTGCTGGCTGGCAACCTCGGAAGTCAGAATGCCTTGACGGACTAAATTTAGTAGCATGGACAAACTTCCTTCAACTTTCCCTCGCTCCAGTCCCTGTTCAATACCTTCTGCACGACCACGTTCAAGACCACGCTCTAAGCCCTTTTCCTCAGCTTGTTCCAAGGCATAGTCCTGAGCTAACAAGGCCTGTTCTTCGCGCATACGTAGTTGACTAAACATTTTCCTGTCCTCCTCGGACCAGCTCTTGTAGTCCAGCAGTTGATCTGCCTGACTGATGGCTCGCTCGGGTTCTTGGGTAAAGGGCTTGTTGCCGAAAAACTCCAACCATGGCTTGCGAACCTCGTCTTTGCTGGTTTCTCTGTATTTTTTTAGTTCTTAGTTATGATGGTCTTTCAATAGCTCCTCAAACTCAGCCACGGTCATGCCTAATTGCTCACTCGCAACTTCTGAAGTCAGAAGACCTTGACGGACCATATCTAAGAAGGCAAAAAGTTTTCCACGTTCTAACCCCTGTTCAAGACCCTGTTCGATACCTTCCGATCGTCCTTGTTCAATCCCCTCTGCTCGCCCTCGTTCTAGTCCCTGTTCAATGCCCTCTGCGCGACCACGTTCAAGACCTCTCTCTAAACCTTTTTCTTCGGCTTGTTCCAAGGCATAGTCCTGTGCTAACAAGGCCTGTTCTTCACGCCTGCGTTGTTCACTAAACATTTTCCTGTCCTCCTCGGACCAGCTCTTGTAGTCCAGCAGTT
>NZ_JVRR01000048.1 GCF_001070715.1 Streptococcus pseudopneumoniae | reverse complement strand
AATGAAAATCAAAGAGCAAACTAGGAAGCTAGCCACAGGTTGCTCAAAGCACTGCTTTGAAGTTGCAGATAAAGCTGACGTGGTTTGAAGAGATTTTCGAAGAGTATCAGTAAATACTTTTATTCTGTTCTGTCCATGAAACCAACATACTTACGTTTCAATAGGTAACCTTCCAATTGTTTGATTCCTTCGATACCTGTAGAGATAATGATCAAGAGACTTGTTCCCCCAAAGGCAACAACATCAGAAAGACCAAATACATCTTTAGCTGCAATCGGCAAAATGGAAATCACACCAAGGAAGAGGGAACCAACAGTTGCAAGACGACGAAGAAGTTTAGACATATATTCTTCTGTACCTTTACCAGGACGAACTCCATGGATATAGGCACCGCTCTTTTGTAGGTTCTCTGCCGCTTTTTCAGGATTAATCTGTACAAACGTATAGAAGAATGTAAAGAGAATAATCAACAAAGCATACATGGCAATACCAGTTGGAGAAGTGGTTGCCAGCATTTCTTGTGCTACCCTTACCCAAGCCCAATCATGACCTGTAGCGCTCAAAAACTGAAGAATAGCCGCAGGCGCTGCAGTAATGGAACTTGCAAAGATAACAGGGATAACTCCAGCAGGGTTTACCTTCAATGGAAGGTAAGAGCTAGATGGAGCACCTTGTGCAACCTTAGTATATTGGATTGGAATTTTGTATTCTGCTTGTTGAACATAAGTTGTAAAGTAAATGATCAACAATACAGTAATAATCAAAATGATTACGAAAATGATAGATGAAGTGATACGGCTACTTGGGACGTTCACAAAGTAGTCCACATAGATGCCCTGAATCATCTCTGGAATTGAGGCAACAATCCCGGCAAAGATAATCATAGAGACACCATTTCCGTATCCCTTATCTGTAATTTGCTCACCCAACCAAGTGACAATCATACTACCAGCTGTTAAGATGATACCAATCGTCAGAAAAACTTGTGGAGTTAAAGCAGTTTTAATCAATTGAGCTCCAGCCAAGGTATTAAAACCAGCTGTAATCCCGATAGATTGCACAAAAGCGAGAACTAGAGCAATATAACGAGTAGCTTGATTCAATTTTCTTCGGCCTACTTCCCCTTGTTTCCCCCACTCTACAAACTTGGGTAAAATATCCATTTGCAAGAGTTGGACAACGATAGAAGCGGTGATATAGGGACTAACTCCTAGTGCAAAAATCGAAAAGTTTTTTAGAGCATTCCCCGACACCAAGCTCAACATGTTTAAGAAGGATAATCCACTTAAAGCATTCAAGCTATTGGCATTCACACCAGGAACTGTAATGCTAGTCCCGATACGAAAGACCAAAACGATAAAAATTGTAAATAAAATTTTTGATCGAACTTGCTTGACTTTAAGAGCTTCTCTTAATAATTTAAAAAACATAGGTCACCTCTCTTAGATGACTTCTACTGAACCACCTTTAGCAGTGATAGCTTCTTCAGCTGATTTAGAGAATTTAGCTGCTTTCACAGTCAATTTCTTAGTCAACTCACCGTTACCAAGAATTTTAATACCTGATTTTTCAGCTTTAACAATTCCTGATTCGATAAGAACAACTGGAGTAACCTCAGCACCATCTTCAAAGACGTTCAATTGGTCAAGGTTCACAATTGCGTATTCTTTAGCGTTGATGTTAGTGAATCCACGTTTTGGAAGACGACGGAACAATGGAGTTTGTCCACCTTCAAAACCAAGGCGAACTCCGCCACCGCTACGAGCTTTTTGACCTTTTTGACCACGACCAGATGTTTTACCGTTACCTGATGAAGTACCACGACCAACGCGGTTACGTAC
Organism: Streptococcus pseudopneumoniae; assembly: GCF_001070715.1. Classification (GTDB taxonomy): domain Bacteria; phylum Bacillota; class Bacilli; order Lactobacillales; family Streptococcaceae; genus Streptococcus; species Streptococcus pseudopneumoniae_H. The sequence continues at coordinate 21,257 of NZ_JVRR01000048.1, read as the reverse complement.
TTTACGAGAACCTTCTGCAGGTTTCAATTCATGAAGTTTCATTTTTATTTTCTCCTCTTTTGTAAAATGCTAGCGCCGATAAGGGAGAAAAGGTTGTCTCCCCAATCAACTCGCCTATACGACGTCATCATAGATGACTATATCTAGTTTTAGGGGATGGTATAGTGCACATCCCCTAAAAATTCATTAGTTTACTTCTTCAACTGTTACCAAGTGAGATACTGCTGTGATCATACCACGGATAGCAGCGTTATCTTCTTTAATAACAGAGCTGTTCAATTTGCCAAGTCCAAGTGCTACAACAGTTTTACGTTGTGATGGAATGCGTCCGATTGGAGACTTAGTCAAAGTAATTTTAATTTGAGCCATTTTATCCCCTTTCTTATGCCAAATCAGAAACTGAAATACCACGAAGGGCAGCAACTTCTTCAGCGCGTTTCAATTGTTTCAAACCTTCAACAGTTGCACGAACAATGTTGATTGGAGTGTTAGAACCAAGTGATTTAGATGTAATATCTGCCACACCTGCCAATTCCACAACGGCACGAACTGCACCACCAGCGGCAACTCCAGAACCTTCTACAGCAGGTTTCAACAATACTTTAGCTCCACCGAATTCTGAAAGAACTTCGTGTGGGATTGTTGTTCCAACCATAGGAACTTCGATCAAGTTTTTCTTAGCATCATCTACTGCTTTACGGATTGCTTCTGGAACTTCTTGAGCTTTACCAGTACCAAATCCTACGCGACCGTTGTGGTCACCAACAACAACAAGAGCTGCGAAACGAAGACGACGTCCACCTTTAACAACTTTTGTAACACGGTTGACAGCAACTACGCGTTCTTCTAATTCAACTGCATTGTCTTTAAATGCCATTTTCTAGTGTCCTCCTATTAGAATTTCAATCCGTTTTCACGAGCTGCATCAGCCAAAGCTTTCACACGTCCGTGATATAGATATCCACCGCGGTCGAACACCACTTCTGAAATACCTTTAGCGTTTGCACGTTCTGCAACGAGTTTACCGACAGCAACGGCTTGTTCAGTTTTAGTTCCTTTTGAAACTTCTTTGTCAAGAGTTGAAGCACTTGCGAGCGTTACACCCGCTACGTCATCAATCACTTGAGCGTAGATGCCTGTATTAGAACGAAATACGTTCAAACGTGGGCGATCAGCAGTTCCAGAGAGTTTTCCGCGAACGCGACGGTGGCGTTTTTGGCGGAGTTTGTTTTTATCTGGTTTTGAAATCACAGTTTTCACCTCTTTAGTTTTAAATCGTGTGCTATGCACAAAGTTGGAAAATAGGTTGGTGGTTGAGAATCAACCACTCAACATTATTTACCTGTTTTACCTTCTTTACGGCGAACGAATTCACCAACGTAACGGATACCTTTACCTTTATATGGTTCTGGTGAACGAAGGCTACGTACGTAAGCAGCTGTTTGACCAACTACTTCTTTTGAAATTCCGCTAACAACGATTGTTGTTGGGTTTGGAAGTTCAAAAGTAATTCCTTCTGGAGCTTCAACTTCGTCTGGATGAGATTTACCAACAGCCAAAACAAGTTTAGATCCTTGAAGTTGTGCACGGTAACCAACCCCGCGCATTTCAAGTTCTTTCTTGAATCCTTCTGATACACCAACAACCATGTTGTTCAAAAGGGCACGAGTAGTTCCGTGTATAGTTTTCATTTCTTTTGAATCGTTTGGACGGTGAAGAGTTACTTCAGTACCTTCCACACGGATTTCAATATCTTTTGAGAACTCACGAGTAAGTTCTCCTTTAGGTCCTTTTACAGTTACAAGGTTGTCATTGTTAGTGAGTTCAACACCAGCAGGCAACACGATAACTTTATTACCAATACGTGACATGTTTATTATCTCCTGTTAAATTGTCAGGCCAGAACGGCCAGTTTTCACGGGGTTCAGATACTTATTTAGTTCAAGAGCTGAACTGAACACGCTCTAAGAACTGTGCAAAATAGATAAGTTGGCTTGTTTGTAAACAAACTTCTCCAACTTCCTAATTTTGCTTTGTTCTTTACGAGCTTTGTATCTTGATTTTACCAAACGTAAGCGATAACTTCCCCACCAACATTCTTTTGGCGTGCTTCTTTATCAGTAAGCAAACCTTCAGAAGTTGAAAGGATAGCAATTCCAAGTCCGTTAAGAACTTTTGGAAGGTCTTCACGTTTTTTGTAGACACGAAGTCCTGGTTTAGAAACACGTTTCAAGTTAGTGATAACTTTTTCACCGTTTGGTCCGTATTTAAGGAATACACGGATGATGCCTTGTTTGTCATCTTCGATGATTTCAACGTTTTTTACAAAACCTTCGCGTTTAAGGATTTCAGCAATCCCTTTTTTGATGTTTGATGCAGGTACTTCAAGTACTTCGTGTTTAGCTTGGTTAGCATTACGAATACGAGTTAGGAAGTCTGCGATTGGGTCAGTCATAACCATTTTGTTTTTCTCCTCTTACTAGTAGTTTGCAAGTTGCACTTGCTAGTTAACACATGATACAAAGAGCGTAACAGCAAGAGCAAAAATAGGCAATTTGATGCAGGAGCGATGCTCCAAAGCAAATTGGTCTTTTTTGCCAAAGCTGTAGCTCGTGTTCAAATTGGCAAGCCCAACTGAACCCGGGCTAAACTCTGCGTGAAAAAGATAAACTTTCCTAGAAACTTCAGTTTCTTCGTCAAGTTTCCTATTTTCACCTGGAGTTTTGACGCCCTTGATATCTTAAATTACCAAGATGCTTTTGTTACACCAGGAATTTGTCCTTTGTAAGCTAATTCACGGAAGCAAACACGGCAAAGTTTAAATTTGCGGTAAACTGAATGTGGACGACCACATTTTTCACAACGAGTATAAGCTTGAGTAGAGAACTTCGCTGGACGTTTGTTCTTAGCAATCATTGATTTTTTAGCCATTAGATTTACCTCCTATATTATTTTGCAAAAGGCATTCCAAGGCCTGTAAGCAATGCACGTGACTCTTCGTCAGTGTTAGCAGTTGTTACGATAACGATGTCAAGACCACGAGTTTTGTCAACGTCATCGAAGTTGATTTCTGGGAAAATCAATTGTTCTTTCACACCAAGTGTGTAGTTTCCGCGTCCATCAAATGATTTTGTTGGAACACCGTGGAAGTCACGTACACGTGGAAGTGAAACTGAAACCAATTTATCCAAGAATTCGTACATACGTTCACCACGAAGGGTAACTTTTGCACCGATCGCAACACCTTCACGAAGACGGAAGCCGGCGATTGATTTTTTAGCTTTAGTGATAAGTGGTTTTTGACCTGAGATAAGTGCCAATTCTTCAGCAGCTTTTTCAAGGCTTTTAGCATTTGATACAGCTTCACCAACACCCATGTTCAAAACGATCTTATCTACTTTAGGCACAGCCATCACTGATGAGTAGTTGAATTGTTCTGTCAAAGCAGGAACTACTTCATTAAGATATTTTTCTTTTAAACGATTTGCCATTATACTTCTCCTTTCCTTCGTGATTAATCAAGCACTTCGCCTGATTTTTTGTTGTAGCGAACTTTTTTACCGTCTACAAATTTGTAACCAACACGACCAGCTACACCATTTTTGTCCAAAACTTGAACGTTTGATACGTGGATAGCTGCTTCTTTCTCGATGATCCCACCTTGAGGAAGCTCGTTAGTTGGACGTTGGTGTTTCTTAACGATGTTAACACCTTCAACGATAACTTTGTTTACTTTTGGAAGGGCAGTAAGGACAACAGCTTCTGTTCCCTTATCTTTACCAGCGATTACGCGAACTTTGTCGCCTTTTTTTACAAACATTAGGTTTCTCCTTGATTTTTCTTACGCCCATAAGGGCACCCTAGCTTGAAGCTAGGGGACTAGTTTGTTTCTAAAAATTAAAGTACTTCTGGAGCAAGTGACACAATCTTCATGAAGCCACCTTCACGCAATTCACGTGCAACTGGGCCAAAGATACGTGTTCCGCGAGGAGTTTTGTCTTCACGGATGATAACTGCTGCGTTTTCGTCAAATTTGATGTATGAACCATCAGCACGACGAGCACCTGATTTAGTACGAACGATAACTGCTTTAACAACGTCACCTTTTTTAACCGCACCACCAGGAGTAGCTTGTTTTACAGATGCCACGATAACATCACCGATGTTTGCAAATTTACGTCCTGAACCACCAAGAACTTTGATAGTCAAGATTTCGCGAGCACCGCTGTTGTCTGCGACTTTCAAACGAGTTTCTGTTTGAATCATTTCAGTTTTCTCCTTTCAGGTTTGATTAGATGATGACCGCTTCTTCAACAACTTCTACAAGACGGAAACGTTTTGTAGCTGAAAGCGGGCGAGTTTCCATGATACGTACGATATCGCCTTCTTTGGCAACATTGTTTTCATCATGAGCTTTGTATTTTTTAGAGTAGTTAATACGTTTACCATAGACTGGGTGGTTACGTTTTGTTTCAACTACAACTGTGATTGTCTTGTCCATTTTGTCAGATACAACACGTCCAACAAGAACTTTACGATTATTGCGTTCCATTGAAATTTCTCCTTCCCTAGTCTATTATTTCGCTTCAGATTGAACTGTTTTGATACGAGCGATTTGTTTTTTAACTTCTTTCAAGCGAGCTGTTTGTTCCAATTGACCAGTAGCAGCTTGGAAACGAAGTTCAAACAATTCTTTTTTCAATTCGTTTTCGCGCTTCGCGAGTTCTTCTTGAGAAAGACCACGAAGTTCTTTAACAAATTCTTTTACTTCATTAAGTTTCATGCCTTCTCCTTATTCTGCTTCACGTTTTACGAATTTACATTTAACTGGCAATTTGTGGCTAGCAAGACGAAGCGCTTCGCGAGCGATCTCTTCAGATACACCAGCGATTTCGAACATCACTTTACCACGTTTAACTGGTGCTACCCAACCTTCAGGTGCCCCTTTACCAGATCCCATACGCACACCGATAGCTTTAGCAGTGTATGATTTGTGTGGGAAGATTTTAATCCAAACTTTACCACCACGTTTCATGTAACGAGTCATGGCGATACGAGCAGCTTCGATTTGGCGGTTAGTGATCCAGTGGCTAGTTGTAGCTTGAAGACCGTATTCACCGAATGCTACTTCTTTTCCACCTTTTGCTTCACCGCGCATTTTTCCACGGAATTCACGACGGTGTTTAACACGTTTAGGTACTAACATTGGTTATTTACCTCCTTTAGTGTTTTTGCGAGCTGGAAGAACTTCACCACGATAGATCCATACTTTAACACCAAGTTTACCGTATGTAGTATCTGCTTCTTCCCAAGCGTAATCGATATCTGCACGAAGTGTGTGAAGTGGAACAGTTCCTTCAGAGTATCCTTCAGCACGGGCGATATCTGCACCGTTCAAACGACCTGATACTTGAGTTTTGATTCCTTTAGCTCCAGCACGCATTGCACGTTGGATTGCTTGTTTTTGTGCACGACGGAAAGCAACACGTTGCTCCAATTGACGAGCAATTCCTTCACCTACAAGGTGAGCATCCAAATCAGGTTGTTTGATTTCGATGATGTTGATGTGTACTTGTTTTCCAGTCAATTTGTTAAGTTTTGCACGGAGTGCATCAACGTTAGCACCACCTTTACCGATAACCATACCTGGTTTAGCAGTGTGAAGTGAAACGTTAACTTTGTTTACTGCGCGTTCGATTTCGATAGTTGAAACTGCTGCGTCAGCAAGTTCTTTTTGAACGAATTTACGGATTGCAAGATCTTCATGAAGGTAATCCGCGTATTCTTTTTCAGCATACCATTTGGCATCCCAATCACGGATGATGCCGACACGCATACCAATTGGATGTACTTTTTGACCCACGATTTTACCTCCTTATTTTTCTGCAACAGCTACAGTGATGTGAGCTGTACGTTTGTTGATTGGTGAAGCTGAACCTTTCGCACGTGGACGGAAACGTTTCATAGTTGGTCCTTCGTTTGCGAATGCTTCAGATACTACCAAGTTAGCTTTATCCAAACCAAAGTTGTTTTCAGCGTTAGCTACAGCTGAGTTCAAAACTTTCAAGATGATTTCAGCAGCTTTGTTTGGAGTGAATGTCAAGATTGCGATTGCATCGGCTACGCTTTTACCACGGATGTTATCAAGAACAAGACGTGATTTACGAGGTGAAACACGTACTGTACGAGCCATTGCTTTAGCTGAAGTAATTTCTGCCATTTATGTTCTCCTTATTTTCTACGTGTTTTCTTGTCGTCTGCAGCGTGACCTTTGTAAGTACGAGTTGGTGCAAATTCACCAAGTTTGTGACCTACCATGTCTTCTTGGATGTAAACAGGTACGTGTTTACGTCCGTCATAAACTGCAATAGTGTAACCAATGAAACTTGGGAAGATCGTTGAACGACGTGACCAAGTTTTAATAACTTTTTTCTTTTCGTCGTTAGCTTGAGCTTCAACTTTTTTCATCAAATGCTCATCGACGAAAGGTCCTTTTTTAAGACTGCGTCCCATTTTTATATTTTCTCCTTTAAATGTTGTACCACAGCGGCTTGCGCTCACATGGAGCGCTACCGAGCTGGCGGATTTACTAGTTGCTTAAGCGACTAGTTTAATATTATTTCTCGTTGCGACGACGAACGATAAGTTTGTCAGATTTCGCTTTCTTGTTACGAGTTTTAAGACCAAGAGCAGGTTTGCCCCATGGAGTAGATGGTGCTTTACGACCAACTGGTGCTTTACCTTCACCACCACCGTGTGGGTGATCGTTAGGGTTCATTACAGAACCACGAACTGTTGGGCGGATACCTTTCCAACGGCTACGTCCTGCTTTACCAAGGTTTACAAGTCCGTGTTGTTCGTTTCCGACAACACCAACTGTAGCACGACAAGTTCCAAGAATCATACGAACTTCACCTGATTGAAGACGAACAAGAACGTATTTACCTTCAGAACCCAATACTTGAGCAGATGCTCCAGCAGCACGTACCAATTCACCACCACGACCTGGTTTCAACTCGATGTTGTGGATCAAAGTACCAACTGGGATGTTAGCAAGTGGAAGAGCATTTCCGACCTTGATATCTGCTTCTGGACCTGAAACGATACGTTGACCTACTTCAAGACCTTTTGGAGCGATGATGTATGCTTTCACACCGTCAGTGTAGTGTACAAGAGCGATGTTTGCAGAACGGTTTGGATCGTACTCGATTGTTTTAACAACTGCTTCAACGTTGTCTTTGTTACGTTTGAAGTCAACCAAACGGTAGAAACGTTTGTGTCCACCACCTTGGTGACGAACAGTGATACGACCGTTGTTGTTACGACCAGCCTTGCTCTTCAAAGCAACAAGCAATGATTTTTCAGGAGTGCTTGTTGTGATTTCAGCGAAATCCAAAGAAGTCATATTACGGCGACCGTTTGTTGTTGGTTTATAAACACGAATTCCCACGATATTTCCTCCTTAGATTATTCAGCTTCAGCAGCAAACAACTCGATTGCTTTAGAATCAGCTGTAAGTGTGATGATAGCTTTTTTAGTTTTGTTAGTAAAACCAGTGTAACGTCCAACACGTTTAGCTTTTGGTTTTACGTTGATTGTGTTAACGTTGGCAACTTTAACACCTTCGAAAGCAGCTTCAACAGCTTGCTTGATCAAAAGTTTGTGTGCACGAGTGTCAACTTCAAATACATATTTGCCTGCTTCAAGTTGAGCCATTGAGCTTTCAGTGATGACAGGTTTTTTGATAACATCATACAAATTCATTATGCAAGAACCTCCTCGATTTTAGAGATAGCTGCTTGTGTGACAAGAAGTTTGTCGCTATTTGCGATGTCAAGAACACTTGCAGTTGTAGCTGTTGCAACTTTCACGTTTGGAAGGTTACGAGCTGAAAGAGCTGCGAATTCATTTCCTTCTTCAAGGATAACAAGAACTTTAGAATCGATGCTCAATGCTGCAAGAACTTTTGCAAATTCAGCAGTTTTTGGAGCTGTAAATTCAAGAGAATCAACGGCTACAAATTTATTTTCAGCAACTTTTTCAGAGTAAACTGATTTAAGAGCTAGGCGACGAACTTTTTGTGGAAGTTTGTAGCCGTATGAACGTGGAGTTGGTCCGAAGACAACACCACCACCACGCCATTGTGGTGAGCGGATAGAACCTTGACGAGCACGTCCAGTTCCTTTTTGACGCCATGGTTTGCGTCCACCACCTGATACTGCAGAGCGGTTTTTAACAGCGTGTGTTCCTTGACGAAGGCTTGCGCGTTGGCTGATGATCACATCAAACACAACTGATTCATTTGGTTCGATACCAAATACTGCATCGTTAAGAACAACTTGGCCAGCTTCTTTACCAGTTTGGTCAAATAATGTTACGTTTGCCATTGTGACTGATTTCCCCTTTCTTTATTATTTACCAGCTTTAACTGCTGATTTGATAGTGATAAGAGATTTCTTAGCACCTGGTACGTTACCTTTGATAAGGATAACGTTCTTTTCTGGAACAACTTGTACAACTTCAAGGTTTTGAATTGTTACGCGGTCGCCACCCATACGTCCGGCAAGGTTTTTACCTTTGAATACGCGGTTAGGTGCAACAGGTCCCATAGAACCTGGACGACGGTGGTAACGAGAACCGTGAGCCATTGGTCCACGTGATTGTCCGTGGCGTTTGATAACACCTTGGAAACCTTTACCTTTAGAAGTACCAGTTACGTCAACAACGTCTCCAGCCGCGAATGTTTCAACTGTGATTTCAGCACCAACTTCCAAGCCTTCAACGTTTTTGAATTCACGAATGAAGCGCTTAGGAGCCGTGTTAGCTTTCGCTACATGTCCTTTAGCAGGTTTGTTGCTCAATACTTCGCGTTTGTCATCGAAACCAACTTGGATAGCGTTGTATCCGTCTGTTTCAACAGTTTTAACTTGAAGAACAACGTTTGGAGTTGCTTCAATAACTGTTACAGGGATCAATTCGCCAGCTTCAGTGAAGATTTGAGTCATTCCCACTTTTTTCCCTAAGATTCCTTTTGTCATGAGAAAATAGTTCCTTTTCTATATTTTTTATTCAAAAAGTTTTTAACGAGCGTTTTTTATGCTCAAGTCTAAGATACAAAGGGCGTCAAACTCAACGTGGAAATAGGAAACTGACGCAGTGTCTAGCAGACGCTAGGAAGTTTATCTTTTTCACACCGAGTTTAGCCCGTGTTCAATTAGATTGAAACACCAGCCTCTGCTCTTTTATATTTTAGATTAAAGTTTGATTTCTACGTTTACACCACTTGGAAGATCCAATTTCATCAAGGCATCAACTGTTTTTTGAGTTGGGTTAACGATATCGATCAAACGTTTGTGTGTACGCATTTCAAATTGTTCGCGAGAGTCTTTGTATTTGTGAGTCGCACGAATGATTGTGTAGAGGCTACGTTCAGTTGGAAGTGGGATTGGACCCGCAACTTGTGCACCTGTACGAGTAGCTGATTCTACGATTTTTGTAGCCGCTGTGTCAAGCGTACGGTGTTCGTAAGCTTTCAAACGGATACGGATTTTTTTGTTTGCCATCTTTTTCTCCTTTTCGTCTATTTAAGATAATAGGCTAGCTCCACAAGAAAACCGACGCGGTGTTGCGTGGCAATGCAACCGAGCGTATCGCAACCTCTTGCATCAAAGCTAAAGCTGTAATTTACAGCACCATAATAGAATAACACAAAGCCCCTGCGATTGCAAGGGATTTGTTGCTATTTTTTCGTTTTTTTACAATGAAACTGTTTTCCTATTTTTTCTTTTTAAAATTAGGGATTTTCTTCTATATAAACTGACTCCTCTTGGCATCAAATTTATCTTCTGATTGGTCCACTAGAATGTCCGCCCTTGACTCAGTTTCTTTATAGTATCGCAGATACTGCTCCCGTCTCATCTGATGGCTAGCCAATATAAAGGATGCATCGCGATTTCTCACTGTCGTATCTCGATCTAGACGCCTTTTTAATTCGGTCTCCTCATCCGTGTAGAAACAGATGGTTTTGTCAAAGAGTTCTTTGGGTAAAAAGCCAACAGACATCCCTTCGACAATCAGAATTGGCTTTGCTCCAGACAAGACCTCACTAGCTTTCCAAGGTTCTTCAATTGTTAAGATATCCATGCCAGCCTTTAAAGCGAGAATGTCTCTTTCTAAACTTACCAGTTCATGAGCCACAGGTAAACAAGCGGTCACTTTTTGGTCTGGAGTCTCGTTTGGCACCACTAAATGACGATTTGAAGCAATGTAAGGATCGGTTTCCAATAAGTTTACCTTTGCAGAATCTAGGGTTTGGTACAATTCCTGTGCAAAAGTTGATTTACCCGAAGCCCCATGACCGTATATTCCCAGTGTCCTGACTTTGCCCTTTTCTATTTCTGAAACAAGCTGGTCTATTAAGTCTTTTCTCTTCATTCTCTCTTCACCTGTTCATAGCTTTCTTTTCCGTCATTGAGCTTGTCCCAAATCACTACTTGCCCACTTTTGAGCGATTTTTGTACATCAATAATTCGTTGGTTGGACGACCCTCGAAACTGGAGCATGAGATTTCTCTTAGTTCGGTCATACCGTCCATCGACAAGAATGTCAATCAATGATAAGAGTTCCAGTTTATCTGGAGTTTCCAACATCATTTCTTCCCATGTATAGCCCGTCCATGACCAGACGTCCTTGTCTGGCAATTCCTTTCGAATGCGCTTAACGAGCGGCAAAAGAATACCCGTATTGAGAAAGGGCTCCCCTCCCAGCAAGGTCAAGCCTTGAACATAAGGTTGAGCGAGATCTGCCATGATCTGTTCTTCTAATTCTGCTGTATAGGGAATGCCAGCATTGAAGGACCAGGTCGCTACATTATAACACCCCTCGCAGTGAAACATGCAACCTGATACATAGAGAGAGTTACGCACACCTTCTCCATCTACAAAGTTAAAGGCCTTGTAGTCGATGATACGCCCTTGACTGAGTTCCTCGCTTTTCCATTCTTGTGGTTTTGGATTATTCATTCGCTACCTCTATCCAATAACGCTCGACTCCATTACGAACATCCTCAAGGAGCCCACCATTTGCTAAAATGACTGCTCTGCTAGCAGGATTATTCACGCTACAGGTCACAAGAGCTTTCTTGATGTTCTTTTCCTTAGCAACTTGCAAGCCCTGACGGAGAGTTTCTTTCGCATAACCTTTGCCTCTTTCAGAAGGACGGATGGAGTAGCCGATATGACCACCTGCTTCTAATAGAAAGTTACTGAGGCGCAATCGGAGATTAAGAAATCCAAGTGCTTGACCTTTCTCGGAAAAAGCTACTAACTGAATTGCTGGGACCCATCCTTCAGGCAGGTCAATCCCCATTTCTTGATTCTGATTACTTTCCAACCACTCTTCGTACACAAAGTTCTCTGTATCCCAAAATCCTCCATCATGGGCTGATTGGCTCTTTTCAAACTCTGCCATCATCTCTAAAACTGTTTCTTTATCTGCTAATCCTGGTCTGCGTAGTTCCATCCTTACCTCCCACTATGAGAAAAGCGAGAGCTGACTCTCACTTTTATTTTTTCTTGTTCTTGTTTAAAAATTGTTCTCTGAGGCTGAGCAAGCGTTCTTTCTTACCAGCTCCACCTTTAGAGTGTTTCTCGTGATAACAGGTCACTTGTGCGCGCCCCTTATCGTCTAATTGATATTTTCCCATTTCATTTCTTTCTAATTTGTTACTTGGTGGCCAGCTATTTTAATCGTTGATCCATTCATGTGTTTGACACGCGCAGCGATTTCCTTGTGACGGCCGTTTACCATCGGTCTCGCTTGAGGATTGCCTAGATAGCCACAAGTCCGTTTAACAACGTCTACTGTTTTAGGATCGCTATTGCCACAGTTTGGACAAGCAAAGCCCCTCTCAGTTGGTTCAAAATCCCCTTCAAAGTCACACTTATAGCAACGGTCTATTGGAGTATTGGTCCCAAGATAGCCCACACGGTCATAGGCATAATCCCAGACAGCTTCCAGAGCCTTAGGATTTTGCTGGAGGACTGGATACTCACAATAATGGATGAAACCACCTGACGCACCTGCTTCTGGATAGACTTTCTCAAAGTCTAATTTTTCAAATGGTGTTGGATTTTTACGAACATCGTAGTGGAAAGAGTTGGTGTAGTACTCCTTGTCCGTAATATCAGGAATAGAGCCGAACTTTTCTGTATCTAGTCTACAGAAACGATCTGTCAAGCTTTCGGACGGTGTTGAGTATATAGAGAAATGGTAGCCATATTGGTCAGACCACTCTTCTACACGGCGTTTCATATCACGAATGATATCCAGCGTGAATTCCTTAGCTTCTGGATTGCTTTCCCAGCTGTTACCAAAGAAAACAGTTGCTACCTCATACAAGCCGATATAGCCCAGCGAAACGGTCGCTCGACGATTCTTAAAGAGCTGGTCAACACTTTCTTCTTTACCTAGACGATGACCAAAAGCACCGTATTGATAAAGGATAGGAGCATTTGCTGGTGTTGCTTCCTTGGTTCGTTCGACACGATAAACCAGAGCATCTTCCGCAATATTCATTCGCTCGTTGAAGATTTCCCAGAACTTATTCATGTCACCATCAGACTCGAGGGCGATGCGAGGAAGATTGACCGTCACAACGCCTAGATTCATCCGACCTGAATTGACTTCTACGCCATTCTCGTCTTTCCAACCTTGAAGGAAAGAACGACAACCCATAGGAACTTTGAAAGAACCTGTCAACTCAACAATTTTATCATAGGACAAAACATCTGGGTACATCCGTTTGGTTGCGCACTCTAGAGCCAACTGCTTGATGTCGTAGTTGGGTGTCCCTTCCTCTAAGTTGAGTCCTCTTTTAAGCGTGAAGATAAGTTTAGGGAAGATAGCTGTGCGGTGTTCTGAACCAAGTCCCTTGATTCGGATGTTCAAGATAGCTTTTTGAATTTCCCGCTCAAAACGATTGGTTCCCAGGCCAAAACCTAGCGAAGTGAAAGGTGTTTGCCCATTTGAAGTAAAGAGGGTGTTGATTTCATACTCAAGAGATTGCATGGCATCATAGATGTCTTTTTGCGTTTTCTTCCAGGCATAATCTTCCCGTTTTTCAGGTAAAACCCACTCTTCTGCATCTTTGAGGTGTTTTTGGTAATTCTTCTCTGCATAAGGCGCCAAGACTTCATCGATACGGTCAGCTGAACAGCCCCCATACTGGCTAGAAGCAACGTTGGCGATGATTTGCGAAATCTGAGCTGTCGCAGTCTGGATAGACTTGGGACTTTCTACCTCTGCATTTCCAATCTTAAAACCATTTTCCAACATCCCCTTGAAATCAATCAAACAGCAGTTGGTCATAGGTGTGTAGGGGCTATAATCCAAATCATGATAGTGGATATCCCCCTTTTGGTGGGCATTGGCTACATGCTTAGGAAGCATTTGCAGTCCGATTGATTTTCCAACGATGCCTGCTGTCAAATCACGCTGGGTATTAAAGACGTCGCTGTCTTTGTTCGCATTTTCATTGACAACTGCCTGATCTTTATTGAGAAGCTTATGGATACTAAAGTTAATATCTGTCGCTTTTGAGCGCTCAAAATCCCTCTGTGTTCGATAAGTGATATACTCCTCAGCCAGCGCATATTCTTTGGCTTCAAGCAATTCATGTTCTACGATATTTTGAATTTCGTAAATCTTAACCCCCTGTGGAAATCGACTATGAATTTCTGTGACAATTCGCTCGGTCAGAGCATTTAGGCGCTTTTCAACCAAGGGTGTCACATCCATAACCTTGTCTGCCGCCTTGTGGAGAGCCTTGTCAATCTTATCCACATCAAATACAACACGTCTCCCATCTCGTTTCTCGACGAAGAGAGTTGGCAAAATTGTAATTTTTTCTTCTAGTGCAATCATATGCATGCTCTTTTCTAAAATGTTCTTTCTAAAAAGTATTATACCACTCTAAAAAAGAAAAATCAATATCTTGTGTTAAAAATCCTAAAATTTTTAAAAATACACAAGATATTGATTTGGTTATTTGATTTTATAGACTTTAAACTCTGAGTAATCCGTCTTTACTTGTTGGTAATTTTCTTTCAAGATTGTTTCTACTTCAGACCAGACTGGCACTTTGTCATTTACCACAATCACCTTAGGTTGTTTTTCTTTCAAGTCATTAAGTAGCTTATTCCGGTTTTCCTCAGTTGCTGTATAGTGCATCGGGGACAAAATAGCCGATGGCGACAAACGCTCACTCTTACGATAAAGAGTTGCAGTATCATCCCATGCATAGATAGCATCTTCCGTACTTGTCTCCTCTTTTACCAAATCAGCAAGACGATCACGTTCTTGATAAGGTACCGGATAAAGGACAAACTTCATCAAAAAGGGAACAGACAAAAGATAGACAAGCCCTAAAACTGGCAGATATAGATTTCCTTTGAAGAAACGACTCCATAGACTAACTGGCGTTTCTCTTCGTCTTCTTCTAACACTACGCCCCCTCTGTTGACTCTTAATATTGGTTACCAATAAAAGTAGGAAAACAGGGAAGATGACCATCAAATAGGAAGCGTGCAGAGGCTCTTGTGAAAAGAAAAGCAAAATCAAACCTAAAATTGTCACAAGACTTGCAGGAACCGAAATGACGTATAGTTTAGAGGGCTTGGATTGAAAGAGACCTAAAAAGATACAAACTACAAATCCCAAACCGAGGGACAACAAGCCATAAAAAGCTATATTCTCTAAAATTTTAGAAGTGAAATCAAAGCGAATACTGTCAATGGGATAACGAATACCACTAATGGCATCCCCAAAACTTCCTGTTGCAACACTATAGTAGGCAGTTGGATAAAAGACAAGTGAAAAACCTAAAGCCACCGCAAGAAACTGATAAAACCCATGCGCAACGCGTCTATGCCCAAGGTTAAAGACCAACAAGCCTAAACTCACTACAGCAATAAACAGGAGCGATGACAAGGGAGCAAAGAAAAATCCACCCGCCAAAGCCAGCCCAATCCGTACAAATCCCTTATCATGGCTTGGATTGCTTAGATAAGCCGCAACTAAACTAAAGGCCGCGAATAAGAAGGGAAGCGCTAAAAGAGTCGCATATCCTCCACCAAAAGCAAGACCTGTAACTAGCATGTAAAAAATAGTCACCACTTGTCCAGCTTGGTCTCCTTGCTCTGTCAAGGTGTCCGCTGATCTAAAAAGGAAAAATCCTCCTGCTACCAAGGCTAACCACTCAAAAATGGCAAAGAAAAATCCACCCTGAGTCACGTAAGTCAGCAAATAATAAAGCAAACCTTGACTTCCATAATAGTCGCTGTAAATCTTCCCTGTCTGATGAAGGGCCCAACCTGCATAAAAATCCTGCACTTCCTGTGCACTCATTAAATCGAGTAATAGCGGTACTCCTAGAGTTATCCCCGTTACAAGCGTACTCCATAGTAAAATTTTTACCAAAGGAAGACGACTTGATTCACGATGATGCGATTCTTGTTCGATTTGGTATTCTAGAGGTTCACGATTCTCCTGATGAACTTCTTCTACTCTACCATACACACTCATATCGTTTCTCCTATTCAATTTATCTGTCTTAGTATATCAAAAAGTCCTAGGATTGTCAGCTTGCGATGGCTGTTTGAGTGATTTTTTGCATAGTTTCACAAAGGTTTCAATTTCCCGAAAGCGGTGTAAATGTGTCTGTTTAAATGACATGATATAATCCAATTCTTTCTGAGTCAGCATCGTCCCTCCCTATATCTTTCTATTCGTAAAAAGCAAGAAAAAGAGGACTCGGTCATTTCCTAAGTCCTAGATTTCTTATAAGATAGGGGCGAATAACTGGGCGATTTCTTTTACAAGTTTTTGATACCAGCTCGTTTTGATAGAATGAGGATAGACTTCCTGAGAATCTGCAAATATATTTTGAAAATCTCGGGCTATTTCCATTATAGAAGGAGTTTTATAGAGTAAGACTGCATTTTCATAATGGTGTACCAAGCTCCGGTAGTCGAGATTGATTGTCCCCACCACCGCAAAATCTTCGTCTACCAACATCTGCTTACTATGAATAAAACCTGGACTATACTCATAAATTCGAACACCAGCAGAAAGAAGATCTGGATAAGCGCCTCTTGTGACTAACTGAATGAACTTCTTATCTGGTATGTAAGGGGTGATAATTCGAACATCGACTCCTCTCATAGCAGCATTTTTGATTGTCTCCGTTAAATCATAATCTATGATCAAATAAGGTGTCGTAATATAGACCGATTCCGTTGCTTGATTGATTAAACTCTGATAAACCTTTTTCCCTACCTGCGTTCGAAAAATTGGCTTGGGTCCACTCCCATATGGAATGGTTAAACCGTCACTTGGGATAGAATGATTTTCTAAATGATATTGATCAAAATCACTAATCTCTCCTCGATTGATGTACCAAGTGGTTAAAAACAAGCGTGTCAGGGCTTTTACTGCTAGTCCGTCTAAGCGAATTCCACTATCCTTCCAATAACCAAATCTCTTGACGTGGTTAATGTACTCATCTGCCAGATTGACCCCACCAGTATAGGCTATCTGACCATCAACAATCAATATTTTTCGATGATCTCTGTTATTATAGGCCACTGTCAAACGAGGAATAACTTTATTGAATTTATGGGCCTCGATGCCTAGCTGACGAAGTCGATGTGCATAATCTCCTGTTAAAGTAGCCATACAGCCAATATCGTCATAGAGCAGTTTAACTTCAATGCCTTGAGCGACTTTTTGCTCCAAGATTTCTAGAATACGATTCCACATCAAACCTTCTTCTATAATGTAATATTCCAAGAAGATAAATTTCTCAGCCTTTTTAAGATCTTCTACCATCTTTTCCCACATAACCTCTCCGCTAGAAAAAAATGTAGAGGCAGTTTGATCATAGATGTCAGCATTGGTATCCATACTCAATAAGGACTTGATGACACCATATGCCGCCTTGTCACTTTCTTTTAATTCCTCTTTTAGTAGCTGGCTATTTGCTTCTTGGAAATGCATGGAGCCTAGCTTCTTCAGTTGTTTGATTTCTTTTTTGGACAATCGCCTCTCACCAAACATCAGATAGAGCAAGGGGCCAAATACTGGCACAAAGGCTACTAATAACCAGGTTACCTTATTCTCAGGAGTCGTATTACGGTTGACTATCGAAATGATTGTGATGATACTCAGTAGAATGAGGACAGTAATCCATAAAATGGGAGCCATGCGTCCTAAATAAAGAAAGAGACCAAAAACCAGACAAAGTTCAAGTAGCATAATCAAAAGACTAAAGCCATACTTGGACATCAATAATTGAAATTTCCTATATTTCATATCTCCTCCTTGATATTTTGAATACTAAAAACAGGTAATTGATACTAGTATAACGCAGGTATTCGGTAGAAGGCAAGTATTTATGATTATTTTCTAGGTAAAAGTAAAAAGACTGGAAAATCCAGCCCTTCCTACTTGCATAGTCTTATTTAGTTAAAACGATGCGATCAGACGCTTCTCTATCCATATCGTCGATAGTCATCTGATTACCATTAATTGAATAAATCTTGACATCATCACCAATAATCATACGTTGATTAGATGCATCGAAGCTGACCTGCTTGATTTCTTGTTCCCCGTCAGTTTCTACCTGTGTCCATGTACCAGTTGTACCAATCACTACCAAAGTGATACGGTCTCCGTCATCCTGACCAGTATAAGTCCCATCAATATCGGTCGGTTGAGCCTCAGGTGCATTTTGTGAAGAACTTGTTGCTACCTGGTTTGTATTTTCTGTAGACGATGAAGCAGCAGGTTGTGATTGCGGTTGAGCTGCTGGTTGTTGAACCTGTTGAACTCTTTGTGAACATGCTACTAAGAGACTAAGACTTGCTAAAGAGGTCAATTTATCTGCTCATGACCCAGCAGGTAGCCCCGTACTTCTGAGATAAAATAGAGAGACCCTGTAATGAATAACAAGTCCTGCGTATCTGCTCTTTCTTCAAAACTACTAATAAATTCTTTGTAAGAAGGAATGACATCGTAACCTGTTACATCCGTCTCATCTAAAGAACCTTGATAGTCAAAACCAGTCACCTTGAGTTCCACCTGAGGCAAATTTTCAGTCAGATAACTCAACATTCCCTGATAATCCTTGCGTTTCAAGGCCCCAAAGAGGATTTGGGGACGATAACCTTCCTGCTCTTTTTCTTTGATAAATTCAACCAAGCGAGTCAAGGCAGGGAGGTTATGGGCACCGTCCAAGTATATCCGAGGACGAATGCGCTCCAAACGACCAGCCCAATGGGTCTGCTCCAAGGACTGTCTTACAGCCTGTTCATCAACAGTTTCCTTTCTTTCTCCCATAAAAAGAAGAAACGTTTGCAACGCCAAGGCCGCATTCTCCTGCTGATAAGCTCCTTCTAATCCTATTTTCAACTGCGAAAAAGTTCCCAAAGAACTTGAAAAATCCCCATTCAGCATTAAAAAATCTTGACCTGCCTGATAAAAGTCAACAGCTAAAGATTCGGCTTTTTTCTGACAGACAAGCCTAGCTTCTGGAGGCAATTTCGCAATCACTGCCTTCTTACCAGCCTTGAAAATACCAGCTTTCTGCTCTGCGATTGCTTTTAGACTATCGCCCAAGGTCTCCTGATGGTCAAGCCCAATGGAGGTGATGACAGCAAGCTCTCCAATTACCACATTGGTCGTGTCAAGTAAGCCACCAATTCCTACTTCTAGTAAAACCAAATCCACTTCTTGCTCTCTAAAATAAAGAAAAGCAATCAAGGTCAGCAATTCAAAAAAGGACAACTGATCATGGGTTTGCAGAAGCGTTTTCTCCATCTCCTTGACCTGCTCAGCCAAACGGATAAAGTCTGTGTCTGCTATAGATTGCCCATTAATGCAGATTCGATCATTGATAGAGACGATATGAGGGGAGGTAAAGGTCGCGACTTTTTTGCCATGCCCCATAAATAACTCCCTCATAAAAGCAATGGTAGATCCTTTCCCATTAGTCCCTGTTACGTGGATAATAGGATAAGACTTCTCTGGATTCCCTAACAAATCCACCGCTTGCTGTATTCGGCCTAAACCTGATCGAAAATTCAAACCAATCCGACTATGGAGCCATTCTTCTACTTCAAACATATACATCTCCTTAATTACAGGTTCAATCAACCGCCTCAATAAAATCTCATAACTAACAAAAACGAGGCCAGGATTTTCGTCCCGACCTCTTACCTGGTTAGCTAATAACTAGCAACTATGAATATTAACTTGGGCTAAAAACATCCACTGGATGTTCCAACTCTTCCAATTTCTAGGAGTTGGGGTAATACAGTCTCCCAGACTACCTGCGTTTCTAATTTCTAGCGCAGGGCTAAAAACGTCCCCCGGACGTTCCAACTCTTCCCAATTTCTGGGAGTTGGGCTGATACAGTCTCCCAGACTGTATCACTCCTCCATAAAACTATTGAAGACTTCTTCAATCATGTTCCATTCGTCTTCTGAGTCTTCTGGGATTGGTTGCAATTCTCCTTCTGTTCCATCTTCGTTTTCGATGAATGAGTAAGCTTGGATTTCAACTTGTCCGTCTTCGTCTTCTTCTGCGTTAACTGGTACTAGAAGAACATAGTTTTTACCAAATTCTTCTTTTCCATCAATCGTCAAAAGGATTTCAAACAAGGTTTCATTTCCTTGCTCATCTACTAGTGTGATTAGTTCACGTTCTTCGTGTTCGTGGTTATGATCGTGTGACATAGCCTCTCCTTATATTAAAATTTTCTATCTAAATAATTTTGTAAAATCAGCTGAGCTGCTAACTTATCAATGACTTTCTTGCGCTTATTGCGACTGATATCTGCTTGTTCAATCAACATGCGCTCTGCGGCAACTGTTGTCAAGCGTTCATCCTGATAATCTACTGGTAAACCAAAAAGCTCTTCTAGCTTCGCTCCGTAGGCTTGACTAGCTTCCACGCGCGGTCCGCTTGTATTGTTCATGTTTTTAGGCAAGCCCACTACAAATCGTTCCACCTTGTAAGTATCAACCAACTCTTTAACGCGGTCAAAACCAAATTGACCTTGCTCCTCATTGATTTGGATGATTTCAAGTCCTTGAGCTGTAAAACCGAGCGGATCGCTAATCGCCACCCCTACCGTTTTTGAACCGACGTCCAATCCCATAATTCTCATAGGTTATAGATCGACTCCTTGTCCTTTGAGGTAGTAGCGAACCAATTCCTCAACGATTTCATCACGCTCATACTTACGGATTTGATTTCGTGCATTATTATAACGAGGAACGTAGGCAGGGTCTCCACTCAATACGTAACCTACGATTTGGTTAATTGGGTTGTAGCCCTTATCGTTCAACGAAGCATAGACATCAGTCAAAGTTTCGCTAATTTCTTTTTTATTGGAATCGTCCAATTTAAAACGTACTGTTTCTTCAGTAAATCCCATTCTAACACCCTCTTTCCTTAGAATAGTACCATTATAGCATAATTCCTTACGTTCTACAATTCAGGCAGTCTATTTATTTGGATTTTCTACTGTTCTGTCGCGCCATTTGCCAATCTGTCTGAAATATATTTGCTTGGTTCATTCTTCAAGAGATTTTCTAAACCAATGTTCTTCAAATATTCTAACTGAGAAGCTTTCTTGACATCCAGAACTTGAAAATCAAAACTAGTCGTTGTTTGAAGTTCTGTTGCGCTCAATAATTTTGTTTCAAGCTTAAAGCCTGCTAATTTACGAGCTTCTACGATGGATTCGTCTTTCTCTTCCGCCTCGAGAAGAGCTTTTTGGGTTTCTTCCACTCCATGTTGGTCAATATAAGTCTTCAACTCATCTGAGACTGGACGCTTTTGTTGAATGGTTAGGTTCAAAAAAGTCTTGTCTTTATAAGTAATGGTTTGGGTTTGCTGGCTACCATCATCTGACTTGGGCAAGACCAAAGTCTTGGTCACAACTGTATTCTTCTCGGCATTTTCAATAACTGGCAATGCCGACTGAAGCGTATCCTTTTCTGTTTTTGTAGCTGTTCCAGTTTCTTTTTTCTGTCCGCAACCAACCAGGACAAAAAGGAAAGCTAGACTAACAAGAACAATTTTTTTCATTTCTCTCTTCTTTCTTTTTGAAATTAAAATAGAATAAGACTGGGAATTGCTCCCAGCCTTGATGTTTATAGAGCTGCACGCAAACGTGCTTCTGCATTTTCTA
>NZ_JVRR01000047.1 GCF_001070715.1 Streptococcus pseudopneumoniae | reverse complement strand
ACGGCAAGGTGAAGCTGACGTGGTTTGAATTTGATTTTCGAAGAGTATAAAAACAAGATAAGGAATTAAAATGAGTATTTTAGAAGTTAAAAATCTGAGTCACGGTTTTGGTGACCGTGCAATTTTTGAAGATGTGTCCTTCCGTCTCCTAAAGGGGGAACATATCGGTCTGTTCGGTGCCAATGGTGAAGGGAAATCAACCTTTATGAGCATCGTGACTGGTAAAATGCTGCCAGATGAAGGGAAGGTTGAGTGGTCCAAATATGTGACGGCAGGTTACTTGGATCAGCACTCCGTCCTTGCTGAAGGGCAGTCGGTACGTGATGTTCTCCGTACAGCCTTTGATGAGCTATTCAAAGCAGAAGCTCGCATCAATGACCTTTATATGGAAATGGCTGAAGATGGAGCGGATGTTGATGCTCTCATGGAAGAAGTGGGAGAACTCCAAGACCGTCTGGAGAGTCGTGATTTCTATACCTTGGATGCTAAGATTGACGAAGTAGCGCGTGCCCTTGGTGTTATGGACTTTGGCATGGATACGGATGTAACTTCTTTGTCAGGTGGACAAAGAACCAAGGTGCTTTTGGCAAAACTTCTCCTTGAAAAGCCTGATATCTTGCTTTTGGACGAGCCGACCAACTACTTGGATGCTGAGCATATTGACTGGCTTAAGCGCTATCTCCAAAACTATGAGAATGCCTTTGTCCTTATTTCGCACGATATTCCATTCCTAAACGACGTTATCAATATCGTCTATCATGTAGAAAATCAACAGCTGACGCGTTATTCTGGTGACTACTACCAGTTCCAAGAAGTCTATGCTATGAAGAAATCTCAGCTAGAGGCTGCCTACGAACGTCAGCAAAAAGAAATTGCGGATCTCAAGGATTTCGTGGCTCGAAACAAAGCGCGTGTTGCAACACGAAACATGGCCATGTCCCGTCAGAAGAAATTGGATAAGATGGATATTATCGAACTGCAAAGTGAGAAACCAAAACCATCCTTTGATTTCAAACCGGCTCGTACACCAGGGCGATTTATTTTCCAAGCCAAGGATTTGCAAATTGGTTATGTCCGTCCTCTGACCAAGCCTTTAAATCTGACTTTTGAACGTAATCAAAAGGTTGCTATTATCGGGGCAAATGGTATCGGGAAAACAACTCTCTTGAAGTCTCTATTGGGAATTATCCCGCCAATCGCTGGGGAGGTTGAACGCGGTGACTACCTAGAACTTGGCTACTTTGAGCAGGAAGTAGAAGGCGGTAATCGCCAAACTCCTCTTGAAGCTGTCTGGAATGCCTTTCCTGCACTTAACCAAGCAGAAGTTCGTGCAGCCCTTGCCCGTTGTGGTCTGACAACCAAGCATATTGAAAGCCAAATTCAGGTCTTGTCAGGTGGGGAACAAGCCAAGGTTCGTTTCTGTCTCTTGATGAATCGTGAAAACAACGTTTTAGTGCTGGACGAGCCGACCAACCATTTGGATGTGGATGCCAAGGATGAACTCAAACGCGCTCTCAAAGAATACAAGGGGTCTATCCTTATGGTCTGCCACGAACCAGACTTTTATGAAGGCTGGATGGACCAAATCTGGAATTTTAATAATTTAACTTAAGAATGAGAGTAAAAGAAATACAGTACCGAATGAGGATACTGTATTTTTTTGGTTTTTATGATTTAAAGTCGTAGTCTTTCACCACTTCGATACTATCGATAGTAATAGCAGTCGTTGGCTTGTCTTTTTCATCTTTTTCGGCTTTAGCAATCTTATCTACAACATCCATACCGTCAATCACTTGACCAAAGACTGGGTGTTTGCCATCAAGACTAGGGTTTCCCCCTTCTTTATAGGCTTCGATGATTTTCTTTGGATACTTGCTTGTAGGGAGTTTAGCAGAGGTATCTGTAGAGTTTTGGTTGATGAAGAACTGGCTACCGTTGGTGTTTGGTTGACCAGTATTAGCCATAGCAAGAGCACCACGGATGTTATACAAATAAGGAGTAATCTCGTTTTTGAAACCAGTTCCCTTGTCTTTAGTCTTATCCTTGTCATGCCAGATGGACTGACCACCTGTACCGTCCCCTTTTGGATCTCCAGTTTGAACCATGAAGCCATCGATAACACGGTGGAAGGTAATACCGTTATAGTAGCCTTCTTTAGCATGAGTGAGGAAGTTTTCAACCGCTAGAGGAGCGAGTTTAGGGAAGAGTTTGATACAGATATCTCCTTGACTTGTGTGGAGAATCACTTCAGCCTCGTCTTCAGCAACTTCTTTAGATAGTTGTGGGAAGTTGGCGTTTTCGTTTGTCAAAGCATCGTTTAAGTCCTTGGCAGATTGGGCTGCTGCTTTGGAGCTTTCCTCAGCAGCCGAGCTAGAATCTACATAGTCATCGCCACGCAAACTACGTTGGATGTTGCTACATCCAGCTAGGGCTACAGTGGATAGTAAAAGAAGGGTTGCTAGTTTTTTCATTCTGTTCCTCTCAAAAATTCATTTCTACCATTGTACCCTAAAAGGAAGTGGATTTCAAACTCTTTATTTTTTATTGGGAATAATTCTTGAAAATAGATAAGATTTGAACTATAATAGTAGTGTCTGCAAGTGTGAATAATACGACTTTTGCATATATATATATATATAACCAAAGGACAATCAAAATGAAACAATTTGATAAACAATTTAAATACAGTATTCGAAAAGTAAGTGTCGGTGCAGCCAGTGTTGTCATTGGTGCTTTTTACCTTGCCATGGGTGCAGGTGTAGTACATGCGGAGATGAATGCTACTACTGAGGGAGGAACAAGCCACTCTAGTTCGTCTCCGGAACCAGAGAGAAATAAACCGGATAGTTTGTCTACATCTAACTATTCGGCGGAGCCTGCCCCAAATCCAACCAGCCTTCTAGCTGGAGTGGCTCATTCTGTTAAGGAAGAAACGGAAACAAAAACAGTTACACGTACGATTAAATATGTAAATGCTTCTGATGAAAGTAAAGAAGTATCTACTTCAGTCACTCAAACAGTTACCTTAGAACGTAAACAAGGCACGAACGAGTGGACAAGAGGGAAATGGGCAGAGCAACCTTCACCTACAGTGGAAGGTTATAATGCTCCAGACAAATCAATTGTAGAAGCAAAAGATGTGACATCGTCAACTGAAGATGAAGAAGTGTTAGTGTACTATACAAATACTTCTTCATCTGACGAAACTATACGTCAGAGAGGTAGACGTAGTAAAAGAGATGTACTAACTGCTGAAAACAGAGACGCTGGAACAGGAACTTCAGCGGAAAATAACGAAGCATTAAATTCTGCTGTAACCGGACGTAGGGGATCTATACTACAACCGAACCAACCAGGGGTAAGTGTACCTAAGGAAGGTGAGGAAGGCGGAGATGATCAACATGCTCATTTAAAATTCGTAGCTCCTGATGAAAATGCAACAGTTGAGGAATTGTATAAAATTATCCAAAACATGCCAGATGACTTCCAAAACAACGAACGTTCGTATCTCCATAATATGGATACGCTGGGAGATAAAGTAGGACTGGAGCCTGGAGAAGTTAGAGAAATAACGGAGTTTGGTGGTTGGCATGCCATTGATAAAGATGGGCACGAAGGGAAAATTGGTATTGGTAAGAAAAACGAGGCAGGTTTATTCACTGGATGGTATTACGATAAGGATGGAAATAAGATACAAGGAGGAATGTTGTCCGCTGGGGCAATGGATGAAATTTGGGTGCATGAACAAGCCCTTGATCGTCGTTTCAAGTATATGCTGATGCTTGCCAAAGGACGTACCTTTGCCAATCGTGACGAAGAAGTAAAAAACGGAAGTAAATACACTACGGAAAATCCTGCAACAAGTCGTCCAACCTACTCTCCTAATGTAGTTGACTTTAACGGGATTGAGAAACGCTTTACAGCCTTTTCTACAGCCTATGGAAGTCGCTTGAAATTGGATTTTGTAACGGGTTATATTGGGTCTTCTTTTCAGACAAGGGGAGTCTATCGTGTGGTTGTGAAGGCTATCAAAAAAGATAAGGCTGACCCTCAAAATGAAAGAGAGATAGAAGAAACTATTTATGACCACACCATCAACGAAGTTGACGGTGTAGTGGACAATAAAGAGCTCAAAAATAGAGGAGTTGATATTCGTGGAATAAACGAATGGCTTCATACGAAATTTAAAATAGAATATAAAAGCAGGGTGCTTAAAGAAGTCAACAAGAGAATGGTTGCCTACAGTGGATTGGGTGAGAAGGAAAAAGCAGAGAAAAAAGAAGAAATAAACAAACAAGTTGAAGAAGAGCTCAAGGATAGCGTTTCCTGGGAAATAACCAAAGAATTTTTTACTGAAATGTTTAATAAAAATAAAAAACCACCAGCACGTTTTGCAGGTCAAATTGTAAACATGCTATACCAAAGTGGCAATGGCTCATTAAAGAATTTTCTAAGGGTCGACCATTCCCCAGAAAACCCTGCAAGGAACAAACAACTTGATAAAGAAGACGATAGGTTCTATCAATTGTGGCATTATTTATTCCCTACTGCAAAGAAAATCACCTATCATGGAGATGTCGATCAGTTAGAAATTGAAACAGACGCAACAGAAGTTCGTAAGGAACTTAAAACGAAACTTGAGCAAAAAGAGAATGACCTAAAGACAGCAACTGACGAGTCCCAACGTACTGCCCTTCAAAAAGAAATTGAAGAGCTGAAAGCAAAAATGAGTACGACGCATTCCTACACTTATCGAGAAGCTAGAGATGGAAAAGTTGGAAAACCTATTGGGTCGGATATAGAAATCTTACCAGAGGTTCAACCTCTTACAAAGATGTCAGTTGATGAGTTTAATAAATTTAGCAAAAATAGAAAGGCTTTTTACGAGCCTAAGGGTGAGGAAACATTTGATAATTTGCTACCCTATGACAAGTTTCGCCGAACAAATGTTTTGACAGATGAAGAGATGTCCAAAAAAATCAAAGAAGTAGTCAAAAATGACGAGAACAATTTTGGTAGAGGGGGATATTTCTCTACAGGAGACATCCCTTTAGATAAAGATGTAATAGCTTATAAAGTCGCTGTCTTTTCAGGTGATGATGACCATGTGGGTGTTTTGAGGAACACTCATCGTGTATCCTATAATCTACCTATCCTAGCCGATTTCTCAGTGATTCAAGATACGACAGAACCGTCAAAAGAAGTCGCAAGACGGATTATCAAGAAGTTGAGAGAAAAAGGCAAAATCACTAAAGAAGAAGAAGAGAAATATAAAGAAGAAATCGACAAAGTTACCAAAACATCAGAATTAAAGAAAAAATTACTTGGTAATGTTAAGGTTCGATATGTGGATGAAAATGGAAATCGATTAACCCTTCAAAACGATACAAACCTAGGTGAAAAACTGGCTGATGGTGATTATCTAGTGAAAAAAGATCAGATGGTCGGTACCGACTATGATGTGACGGGCAATAGATTATCAACATTGACAACTACAGACAATAAACACTATGTATTAAGGTCAGTTTCAAATGGCTTGTATACAGATTCTGCTAGCGCAAGGGGGACTATCGGTCGAGAAAACACTGTTGTGACCTATACCTATTTTGAAGGGAACCCAATACCAGGAAAAGCACTTGTGCATTTTAAAAAACAAGAAGCCGATAATAGTATAGTCACTCTAGCAAATTATCCCGATATGACGCTTACTGGTGAGTCTGGAGAAAGTTTTGACAGAAGAACAGTTGATGATAAAGTAGCAGACTTGAAAAAGCTAGGATATAGTGTCGTTAAAAATGACCTAGATACTAAGAGTATCATCATTGATGCTATAGCTGATGAAGAAGGAAAAGAACCGTCACAAGTTTTTGAAATCGTTGTAAAAGAAAACGTAGTGGACGTAACAGAACCGAAAACTCCAAATGACCCAGTGGATCCAACGATACCAGGAATACCAGTATATCCTGAACCAGGAACACCAACGGATCCGAACACACCGGAACCGCCAGTAATTCCATACGTACCAGGGTATACTTCGGAAACACCAAAAGATCCAACAAAACCAGTGAATCCAGATCCAGAAGTTCCGACTAATGAGACAGGTAAGAGAGAGGAATTGCCAAACACAGGTACAGAAGCTAATGCTGGCTTAGCTAGCGCTGGTATCATGACCTTGTTAGCTGGTTTGGGACTAGGATTCTTCAAGAAAAAAGAAGATGAGAAATAAAAGATTTTGAAATCTAGGAAGAAGGGAAAGCTCACAGTATGTGGGCTTTTCTATAGTGTATTGAATCTGAAACAGTACAGTGTAGTTGCTAGAGCATTTTTAGAAATTAATTTGCCTTTCCTAATCGATTTGTTCGTATGTTGTTTCAGTTTACTGTATAATTCATTTCCTTTCAAAATTAATGATTCTAGCAAATTTCTAAATGGTTTAAAAATTTTATAGTCTGTCAAGTTTTTTTCTTGACACCTGTTAGAAATCTGCTATAATAGAACATGTGCTAAATAGCTCAGCTATTTCACCGAAATAAAAAATAAGAAAAGAGACTTTAAAAATGGCAGTTAAAATCCGTTTGACTCGTATGGGTTCTAAGAAAAAACCTTTCTACCGTATCAACGTAGCAGATTCACGTTCACCACGTGACGGACGTTTCATCGAAACAGTTGGAACTTACAACCCACTTGTTGCTGAAAACCAAGTGACTTTGAAAGAAGACCGCGTTCTTGCATGGTTGGCTGATGGAGCTCAACCTTCAGATACAGTTCGCAACATCCTTTCAAAAGAAGGCGTATTGAAAAAATTCCACGATTCTAAATTCGCAAAATAAGTTTAAAGTAGGTTGACAGATGGATACGATTGAAAATCTCATTATTGCGATTGTGAAACCCTTGATTTCACAACCAGATGCCTTAACTATCAAGATTGAAGATACACCAGAATTTTTGGAATATCATTTGAATCTTGATCAAAGCGATGTGGGTCGTGTAATCGGTCGTAAGGGTCGCACTATTTCTGCGATAAGAACGATTGTCTACTCTGTCCCAACTGAATACAAAAAAGTAAGAATCGTTATTGACGAAAAATAAGAAGGGCGGGACGGAAGTCCAATGTCATTAAGTTAGTAAACTAACTATTTGAATAGGAGATAGGATTGAGGTCATCAAAGTGATTCTCTATCCTATCTCCTATTTTTTTCGCTAAAAAAGGAACCAAAATGGTTCCTAAAACTATCATTAGTTACTTGCACCAGATGTAGCGTCTGCGCCACCACCGTGACCTCCAGCATCACCTGAATCAGAAGCTCCAGATGTAGCATCTGCTCCGCCATGTCCTCCAGCAGGAGCTGCAGCATTTCCACCAACTAGACGTTGACCAGTTGTATTGAGGTACCAGTCAAGCCATGGTTGGAAATTAAAGATGATTTCATTGATTCCAGCATATGAACCATCTGGATAGTACATTGCTTGGTAATTATGGGTATTAATAACGCCTTCTGGTGTTCCTGGAACAATTGTACGGACATATTCTTGGTCTCCGTTACGTAGTACACCGACAACCCATTCAACGTTTTTCATTCTAGAGTCTGGCAATGAACCGTGTACAGTTCCTAAACGGTTTCCTGATTGAGCACGTACACGTTTACCAAACATTGTATTTGGATCTTGGTGGGCGTTATTAAAGTACAAGAATTGGTTATTATCATCTGCAAATGTTAACTCAAATGGCATTGCTTTCAAGA
Source organism: Streptococcus pseudopneumoniae (assembly GCF_001070715.1). Taxonomy (GTDB): domain Bacteria; phylum Bacillota; class Bacilli; order Lactobacillales; family Streptococcaceae; genus Streptococcus; species Streptococcus pseudopneumoniae_H. The sequence goes on along the minus strand of NZ_JVRR01000047.1, from coordinate 2,248 downwards.
ACATATCAATTTGGTTAACTGTCAAGATACCGTGGTCTAATTTAACGTAGGTATCACCAGAAACAGCTCCAACAAGCTCAGCTGCTTTTTCTACCCATTCAGGATCATCAGGGTCAACACCTTGAATTGTAGTTGCAATTGGATTTGTACAATATAAATCTTCTGGTGCGATTGGTTTTGGTTTTTTCAATTTTGAAACGACTCCCACATATTTTACAAAGTTGTCTAAACATGTTTCAAGGAAATTGATAGTTCCTTCATTTGTGATATTTCCCTCTGCGTCAAATGCTTCTTTGGCTTTACCAAGAAGGAATTCGTTACCTGGAAGCGTATAGGCATTAACACCTGGAGCATCAAGAATCTTACGAAGGTGAACTTGGGCACGAGAAGTACCTTGGTCGTAGTAAGAAGCTCCCACAATCATGACTGGCTTGTTTTCAAATGGATGAACTTCGTATGAAAGCCATTCAAGAACAGATTTAAGAGAAGCTGAGATTGTGTGGTTGTGCTCAGGAGTAGCGATAATGACACCATCAGCACGAGTAATTTTGTTATATAAATAACGTAATTGGAAACTTTCATCCCATTTTTCGTCTTGGTTGAACATTGGAACTTCATCAATTTCGAGGACTTCTAATTCAAATTTGAGTTTGAAGTGACGACGGATGAATTCCAAGAGTTTACGGTTATATGATTGATCGTAGTTTGATCCTACAAGTCCAACAAATTTCATTCTTTTTGGTCTCCTATCTTACAAATTTTCCCAGTCAAAGTCTTCAGCATCTTTGCGAAGTAGGGCTTGTGCGTTGCGCAATTTTTCTGTAATTTTTACAAAGATACGGAAGTCGTCAAAAGTGGCATCCAGTTTTTTGATAACATCAAGATCTACTAGGTCTCCACTTGGGTTAAAGGCTTGAAGAGAATGTGAAAGCAAGAATTCATCTGGAAGGACACTTGCTTTGATTTCTGGTGCATTCAAGATTTGGCGAAGTTGCATTTGAGCACGTGATGAACCAAGCGTACCGTAAGAAGCACCTGTAATCATGATTGGTTTGTTCAAAAGTGGGTAAATACCATAAGACAACCAAGCAAGAGCGCTCATCAAAACAGCTGGGATAGAGTGGTCATACTCAGGAGTACCGATAATAACGCCATCTGCCTCTTCAATTTTAGCAGCAATTTCCAGAATTTCAGCAGGTACTTGCTTGTCAGCTGGTTTGTTAAAGACAGGAATGTCTTTGATTTCAACAAGTTCAATTTCAGCTTTTTCAGCAAAGTGTTTTTGCATGTATTGAAGCAATTGACGGTTTGTAGAACGTTTTGAATTTGTTCCAACAATAGCAATAAGTTTTAACATGAGATTTCCTTTCTCTTTTTACATAATACGATTTTAAAACTCCATTGAAACAGTTGTCTCTATAGAGTAGGAATTCCTGAAGAACAGCTTAGCTGACCTTCCTTATCGATGAGGATAGCTTCGATGCCCTTCAAACTTTCGACTTGCCAGAGGATAGAAGCTGATCTTTCTCCAAATAGACGAGTTGTCCATATTTCACCATCGACTGATTTATCAGAGATGATTGTCAGACTAGCTAGTTCCGTTTCAACAGGATATCCTGTTTGACTATTAAAAATATGATGGTAATCTTTTCCATCGACGGTCAGGTGACGTTCATAAATGCCTGAAGTCACGACAGATTTATTGATAACAGGGATGGTCATTAAGTGATTTCCCCGAGGATTGGCTGGGTCTTGAATCCCGATTTGCCAAGGCTGATTTCCTCTTGCCTGATTTTTTCCAATAGTCAGGATATTCCCTCCCAGATTGATCAAGGCAGATGTCACTCCCTCTTCTCTCAGAAATTGGGCAACCTTATCCGCACTATAACCCTTAGCTAAACAACCAAGATCGATCTTCATTCCTTTCTGTTTTAAAAACACAGTGGAAGTAGAAGAATCTAACTCGATAAAATGAGGATTGATTAAAGGTAGCACCGATTCAATTTCTTGAGCCTGGGGGACCTTGGCATCTGAAAAACCAATGCGCCAGGTTTGAATCAAGGGACCAATACTGATGTTGAGATGGCTAGAGGGCGCTAGGCTATGCTCTAACCCAAGTGAAATCAGTTCAAACAGGTCTGGATGAACTTTGACTGGAGCTATTCCAGCTTGATGATTGATTTCCATCAACTCAGATTCCTGACTATTGGCATTGAAGCGGTATTCTAGCTCTCTGAGTAAATCAAAG
>NZ_JVRR01000004.1 GCF_001070715.1 Streptococcus pseudopneumoniae | reverse complement strand
TTTTCAAGGTGCGGCAGGAACCTTTCTGCCCTCAAATGTCTTTCGTTAATGTTATTCTAGCACTATCTACTTTTTTTGTCAAGCTTTCTCAATCTACCAGACTTAATCAGGATTTATAAAGCTCTATGATTCGTTAGATACTCAATTTTAACTTTTCCCTTTTCCTCAAAATAATAGTATAATAGAGGTAGAATTTAGAATCGAGGTACACCTATGGCTGTAAAATTTACAAAACGAGACGACTTGGATAAGATGTTTGAAGAGTTTGCGAAACTCCCAGATTTGAAACAAGTTACTTTCCCTGATGACAAAGAGAAAAAAGCCAAAACAGAAAAGAAAAACTAGATGACTGCTTTTCAACAACTCCCATCTAGTGTACTTCAAACTGGAGCCATTTTTCTCTCTATAATCATTGAAGCCCTACCCTTCGTTTTGATAGGAAGCATTGTCTCAGGGCTGATTGAGGTTTATATCACACCTGACAAGGTTTATCATTTTCTCCCTCGAAATCGTTGGGGGAGAATCTTTTTTGGCACCTTCGTAGGGATTCTTTTCCCCTCTTGTGAATGTGGAATCGTCCCCATCATCAATCGTTTTCTGGAAAAGAAGGTTCCCAGTTACACGGCTGTTCCTTTTCTTGTGACTGCACCAGTTATCAATCCCATTGTTCTCTTTGCGACCTATTCTGCCTTTGGCAACTCCTTCCATGTCGCTCTGTTACGAGCTCTGGGTTCCATTGTTGTGGCTGTGATACTTGGGATTTTTCTAGGATTCTTCTGGCAAGAACCGATTCAGAAAGAAAATCGGTTGGCTTGTCATGAGCATGATTTTTCTCATTTGAGTTCTGCAAAAAAAGTTTTTCAGGTCTTTGTGCAGGCCATTGATGAGTTTTTTGATACCGGACGTTATTTGGTATTTGGCTGTCTCTTTGCTTCTATGATACAGGTCTACGTTCCAACTCGGATTCTGACCTCTATCAGTGCAACCCCTCTTTTTGCCATCTTGCTCTTGATGCTTTTGGCCTTTCTTCTTTCTCTCTGTAGTGAGGCCGATGCTTTTATCGGAGCTTCCCTTCTCTCGAGTTTCGGCTTAGCACCAGTTTTGGCCTTTCTCGTCATTGGTCCAATGCTGGATATCAAAAATATTCTCATGATGAAAAATTACTTGAAAGCACGATTTATCAGTCACTTCATTATGATTGTGACTCTTGTCGTCTTAGTGTATTCTCTCTTGATTGGAGTCATCCTATGATTCGATTTTTAGTTTTAGCTGGCTATTTTGAATTGACTATTTATCTACATCTGTCCGGAAAATTAAACCAGTACATCAACATGCACTATTCCTATCTGGCCTATATTTCCATGGTGCTTTCCTTTATTTTGGCAATTGTTCAATTGTATATCTGGATGAAGCAAGTCAAAATCCACAGTCATCTGAACAGCCGATTGGCCAAGATGACAAGTATTTCTCTTCTGGCTATTCCACTTGTCATCGGCTTAACTTTCCCAACTGTTAGCTTAGATTCTCAGACTGTTTCAGCTAAAGGCTATCATTTCCCCTTATCAGAAGGAACGAATCTGGCCATTCAGACAAGTGAAGGGACAACCAGCCAATATTTGAAACCAGATACCAGTTCTTATTTTTCAAAATCGGCTTATGAAAAGGAAATGCGAACGGCGGCGGATAAATACTTGTCCCAGGATAACATTCAGATTACCAACGAAAACTATATGGAAGTCATGGAGGCTATCTACGACTATCCAGATGAGTTTGAGGGCAAGACGGTCCAATTCACAGGCTTTGTCTATAATGACCCCAGTCATGCCAATAGTCAATTTCTGTTCCGCTTCGGCATTATCCACTGTATCGCGGATTCAGGTGTCTATGGATTGCTGACCAAGGGAAATACCCGTCAATATGAGAATAACACCTGGATAACAGCCAAAGGAAAACTGGTCAATCACTACCATAAAGAACTCAAACAAAACCTCCCAACCTTGGAAATCGAAAGCTTTACCAAGGTCGATAAACCAGAAAATCCCTATGTTTATCGAGCTTTTTAAGAAAATCAAGATAAAAACGAACAAGTTCTCTTCTGAATAACAGAAAAAGAGCCTGTTCGTTTTTTGTTGAGTCTAGGTAGACTTTTATCCTATATTGATTATCACTATTCAATCACTATCTCAGAGAGAATGAGCGAGCCACTCATTAATTAGACTAGCCATTTCTTTAGGTGCTTGAGTATAAAGCTCATGGCTAACGTTTTCTAGAAAAATAATATCAAAATAATCTGGCAATTCTTTTAGGGCTTCCTCTCTCCATGGAGCTTCATTAGGATAGCGAGGACTGATAAACAAGGTATCTCCCACTTCTCTCTTAAAAGCTTGTATTTTCCTCCGTAGGCGGAGTATCGCTTCTATATTTTCATATTTTATAGCTAACTCATATCTATTATACTCCGCATTCCAGTGATAGGACTGTCTTACAGCTTTCTCCATATTTTCTGACCAATGCTTTGCTTCGGATTTTTCTTTAGAAATAAGAAGATTTAAGTCCGAAACAACTTGAGATTCAATATAGTTTTCAGTTTCCTCTAACTCTGTATCTAAAGGTAAAATCTTATCTAAATCTAGATAGCCACCATCCAAAAGAATTAGTTTTTTCACTTCAAAAAATTCCGATGCGAGATAACGAGCTAAATCTCCTCCAAAAGAATGACCTATCAGACAGATAGATTCTTTCTTTACAATCTCATTTTTAAACCATGATTTCAACTCTGTTTTATTTCGAAGATGCTTTTCATATGGATTTAGAAAATAGACCTGCGAATTTAATTCTTGAAAAAAATCCTTGCTATGATAGACATTGCTTCCCAAACCGCCAATAAAATATTTTTTCATTCTCTACTTAATACTATGCTTATTCATCTTTTGTTCAAAGATCGTCGTGATAATCTGACGTAGTTCTTCTCGTTCTTTTTCTGGGATTTCACCACTTGTTTGAGCTGTAGCGTAAAGCTCAGGGTGTTCGATTGAAATGCGTTTAATCGTACGTGTCGTAGCATGTTTTCTGACAAAAAACGGAATTCGCTTAATCAAGTCTTGTGGGACAAGCGCAAGAATCTTCTCAGCAGTTTCCTTGTCACTAATCTTAGACGTAGTCAGCCCCTTCTTAATCATTTCCTGTTCTTTTTCTGTAAAATCTTTTAATTCCATCTGATTGGTCCTCCTATTTTCTCTAAGTTAAATTATATAGCAATCTGGATAAAACTACAAATGGACTGTCTGGAAATAGGTGCAATACTAAAAAGAAGACGCTGTTTTTTACTTCTTAATCTTCCTCCTCAGTCACTTCCCATACTTCTGATTGATAGCCATTCCCATCAATATCGTATCTTTGGATATAGCCAATAAATGTTTCATTTTTTCGTGGTTTCTGGCTATTAACGATTGAAATAACCCACCAAGTCATCAAAAATAGAAATAAAAATCCTAAGATTACTGTCATATCATACCACCATTAAAGTTTAACCCACTGATCATTATCCATGATAAAAGGCTTAGCTAGTTCGTCACCTGTATAATCCGCATACTTGGTGTCTAAATACTTGTAACAATCTTCCTTGCTGGCAAATTTAATCGCTTGGTAGGGCTCTTCGAAAGTCAATTTCTCTACAAATAAGAAACCGTCATTAGCCGGTACTAAGACGCCAACGTGTCCAACAAAAAGATACTCACCATCCAGATTGTCGTGCAAGACTACAGATAGCATTCGAGCTTTATCGTTAAATTGAAAGTGGGAGAAGAATGTTTCCATCTTTTCAGCGTGAACCTTGACATCTGTAGTTGCCTCAGTTGGAACTCTCGAAAATAGAATATCAAACTCTTCCTTATCTTGAGAATCAAAGACCTTTCCCTTATCAATCGCATCATTATCTAGGAAAAGCAATTGGTCATTCTTTTCAAGCTTGGGAATGGTGACTGAATTTTTCAAAAGACAATAACTATTGATACGGCAGTTGGTCCCAACAAAATCGCCCTTCTTTTGATTCCAGAGATGACTGATTTTCTCAACATCGTATTCGGTGTGAGTAAAGGAAGTGAAATCTCCTGATAAGCCAGTTGATCCGACAATAGTATTATAGTCATTAACGAGATTAAAAAATGCATCAACACTTTTTGGATCCAAATGGGTTGATAAGAGAGATTTGACCTCTTCTGTACTTACCTGATTGTTTAAGTTGGTGTATGAAGCTTTCCATGGAACTTTCGTTGAACTACTTTGCCTTTGACTCGTCCCTTCAGAAGTAGCATGTTGTTGTTGACAAGCAACCAAGCCTAAAAACAAGACGGAACAGATTCCTAATGTGGCTAATTTTCTTGATGTCTTCATCTTTTTCTCCTTTTACAGGTGTAGTAACTAGCCTTATTACACTATATAAGGTGTGAAACGGACCAACATCTTCATCAACTAGTTTTTGAAAATCACAAAACCTTTTGGAGAGATCACAAGCTGATTTTCCAATTCTAGGCAATTGCTTGCTAGTGCTACTGCTTCTTTCTCGACAATATAATCTTTTGTTGATTGGTTGAATATTGCTTTGAGAACCTGTCCTTCGTATTTCCATTCCAAAGCTACTACATCTTGTTGGATTTCTTTTAGGCTATACTTGCCATGCGGAATGATTTCTGACGCATATTTTCTAATATTAATCAGCTTCTTCATGAAATTCAGCATATCATTGTCACTTGATACGCGTTCCCAAGGCATACAACGTCGACAATCTGGGTCTGGACCGCCAGTCAAGGATAACTCTGTTCCGTAATAGATGCAGGGTGTTCCTTTTTGTAAAAAGAGAAAGGCTAGGGCTGATTTGACCAGTTGAAGGTCTTCATTTGCCGTCCACAAAATTCTCTCTGTATCATGAGAATCCAAGAGATTAAACATGACCTCTGAAATCTGCTGTTTGTAATACATAGATTGGCCATTGATCTCATCGATGAATTGGTCTGTCTTCTTAAGTCCTCGTAAGAAATAGTCCTTGATGTTATCAGATAAAGGATAATTCATGACCGCGTGGAACTCATCTCCATTTAGCCAAGGCTGAGACCTATGCCAGACTTCTCCAAGGATATAAAGATCAGACTTTTTAGCTAAAACTGCCTTACGAAAATCCCTCCAAAACTGATGGTCAATCTCATTAGCCACATCCAAACGCCAAGCATCGATATCAAACTCTTCAATCCAATAAGTCGCAACCTTTAAAAGATAGCCCTTGACCTCTGGATTGGATGTATTTAGCTTAGGCATATAGTCCTCAAAACCAAAAGCATGATAGGGTAAGTCTCTTTTATTAACTAGCTTTTCAGTTGTCACTGGGAATTGTTGAATATGGAACCAATCCTTATAAGCAGACTGTTCACCATTTTTGACAACATCTTGCCATTGAGGAGATTGCGAACCAATATGGTTAAATACCGCATCCAACATGATTTTCATGCCACGTCGATGAGCTTGCTCGATAAGTTCCCGAAAGGTTTCCTTGTCTCCAAAATGACGGTCAATTTCAAAGTAATCTGTCGTATTGTACTTATGATTGCTCGTAGATTCAAAGATAGGACAAAGATAAAGTCCAGTAATACCCAAGTCTTGCAAGTAATCCAGATGATCAATAATCCCTTGTAAATCACCACCAAAGAAATCATCACTCTGAGGTGTGATAGATGACTCCCAGTCTAAAGTCCCTTCAGGGTTTAATTGAGCATTTCCATTGGCAAATCTCTCAGGAAATATCTGATACCATACCGTATTTGAAACCCAATCAGGAACCTTGCAGGCATCAATCTCATGTATATAAGGTAACTTAAATCCATTTCCAATAGCATGAAGATTTTCTAGAGAATTTTCCACGCAGCCTTTATCGCCATACAAAATGCTCTGGCTCTCTGTATCCTTGAGTTCAAAGAGATACTGGATACGTGCAAAGTCAACGGACACTTCAACCTGCCAATAATCAAAGATGTCATCAGAAGTTATCTTGGCCATTTTCTTTGTATCTTGATAAAACTCCTCCATAAAGATAAAAGGGTCCCCATAATGCAGGTTGATACTCTCAATATCCCCTTTCTTAGTTCGAATCCGAATATGAAGTTTCTTATCCTTGTAAAGATAGGCAAACTCCGACTCAGGCCTGTGGTAAATAGCACTTAATTCCATTAATTTGTCTCCTAGAGTTTTAATTCCAATTTTACGCAAACGTTTTCAAAACCAATAAACCCAGTATACTATTTTTGTAAACTATTTGCAAGGAATGTCCGTTCTTAAAAGAACTATCTTTTTAAGTATACAAAAAGCCTTAAAAAGGCTTTGAATTACTACTATTGATTAGAAGGATATAAAGTTTTCAAGTATGGTACAATCTATTCAAATTTAATTAGTAATTTTGAATTCCAATTTCATATAGACTCAAGATAGAAAAGAAGACATTTAATTAATCTTTGTTATCTTCTAAAAAAATCATGATTGCTTGTCCATCAACTCCAGAATTATACATAGTCCAATATATAGCTTTTGTTTCAAATGCAAGTTTAGCCTCTGCATACAATGGTTTTGCAATTTTCATTATATTACTAATATGTTTATTTTCAAATTTTAAGTTTTTAAAGCCAAGATATTTATCAATATCTAGTAGACAAAGTTGAAATTCATCGTATTGGCTTGCTATATGACTGTATAAAAATTCATTCTTGCTTTTTTTAGAAGATTGATAAATATTACTATAAAAAGTACTATTTCTATTTTTTACACCATCTTTAATACCATCAACTAATTGATTATAATCATAAGACATAAATTCAATTAATGATTCAATTTCAGCCTTTACTTTATTTTTACTTTGTCCAACTTGTAAACACCGCCATTCGCCCGTTTTTTCTTTACCAAATAATGCCCAAACTTCATGACCAACTATGGGGAATTTAATGAGCTTTTGATTTATTATACTCCTATTGTTTAATTCCTTCCTGGAAAAACACATAGTTTCTTTAAAATGATTCTTTAAAAGTTCTTCATCGTATAACTTTGGAATAAATTTATTATAACTTTCTTTGTCTTTCATTTTTTCTTATAACTTCTCCTGATTTTTATATAAATCATTATCTAATTATTTTAAATAACATGTTAATTTTACAAAATATAGCAAATCTTACGACGAACTACTTTCTTTGACATGAAACCAGTTTTAGCAGTGAATGACAAACTTGTTTCTACCTTCTACGCTTTCGGTTTTGAAAAGACTTCAATATGTTGGCCCAATACCTTAATCTCTACAGGTAGGTTATCCGATTTATCGCCGTCAACATCTGACTCCAATTCACTATCTGAAGAGATCTTAATATTACGCGCTTTGATATACTCGATATTATCATTTGCGACAACATCCCCTTTTAGTAAATCAGGAATGACGGATAATTTGGAGAATATAGAGGCATCTTTCAGAATCAAAATGTTGGCATAGCCGTCCTTGTTTTCTTCAAAAATTTTTTTGTCAGCGAAGTAATTTGTCAAGAGAACCAAAACATGGCTCGCTTCACCAACATAATTTCCATTTTCTGTCTCAACCTTAATGTTAAAGACCTGATCCGTCATGACAGACTTCATGGTATTTACAGCATAGGCAAGAATACCAAATTTTGTCTTATCTTCAATTTCAACATTGTGAATCGCTTCTGGCAGAGAACCGATACTAAAGATATAACCAAAATAATTGTCATTCGCTTTTCCGATATCAATCTTATTGGTTAAGTTAAAATCGAGTTCATCAATTGCGCCATCGATGTCTTGATTGATTTCCAACAGTTTTGTAATGAGGTTACCCGTACCGCCTGGGATAATACCCAACTTAGGAATGTAGTCTCTCTCAGCAATACCCGAAATGACTTCGTTGACGGTCCCATCTCCACCAAACACAACCACTGCATCGTACTGCTCATGTGAAGCCTCTTCAGCAAAATGTGTTGCATCCAAAGCTTTTTCGGTAATTTTGGTTTCTACGTGCTCAAAATATTCTTTTGCTTTATTCTCCAGCTTTTCTTTATAATCCAAAGCCTTCTCCCCACCAGAGGTAGGGTTGATAATTAACATTGCTTTTTTCATTTATTTTCTCCTTAATCTTCATTAGAAATGGTTACATTTCATCGTATGCAAGTAAATTTACTAACATTATACAATGAAAATACGGAAAAGAGAAATATGAAGTACTGGAGATTGATTTATAAAACATAGAAAAATTATTTAATAAGAATTTTAAGCATATAAAATATAGTTTAAGTAAAGATTAGCAGATTATATCAGATGACTAGCTTCTAAATATTGTCAATTAACTATCTAAAATAAAGAAACCATTTTATTAATCTGTTTGCCATTAAATCCAGCTTGCGCGAATATTTCTTTAAAAATTCCTTTTACCTCGTCCTCTTCCTTTTTCTTCCAATCCCCATGAAATTCATTCTCGATTCGGTAGCTTCTTTGAATAATCACTTTTACATGATTGATTAAAAATTCTTTAGCTAATTTATGTTCATTTTCTTGAAGAATATCTAAATTACTTTTTTTTAATGAATAAATGTTACCCCCATTAGGATATGAAATAATATTTTTTATGATTAAACTATTCTTGTCAAAACAATCTTCAAAATAGAAATCAGTGATGAATTTGTTTAGATCTTCACCCCAGTTTTCTTTAATCCAATTCCTCCAGTTTTGATGAGTACCAGGTGTATGACATTCAATTATCGTCTTCATTTTCCAAAGCCAGTTATCTGCTCCATCACTTCCAGGGGGGAAACTTTCCACCACTGGCATCATATTTCCACACCAATAGTAAACAATAGCAAAAGCTTTAAAATAAGGTTTCAAATCATGTGGTATCTCTAAATTACCTTTTAATATCCCGTCTTTTATCTCTTTACCACCTTTTAAGCTAGTTTCGACACTTGCAATTCTTTCACAAGGTAGCTTAATTGAAGTAAGGATGTCAGCCGTAAGTGCAATACCTTTCGATTTATTGACAAGCAAATGAGCTCCCTTATATCCTGATTTTGATTTTTCTTTGTATTCTTCAATCTCTTTATTATTCTTTAATTTATTATATTCATTAACTGAGTTTTGAAACTGAATAATCTCCCAATCATCTTCCTCATAAAAAGGATACCTCTTATAAAAATCCATTGCCTTTTTACGTACTTCAAATTCACAAGTAACATTATCACTATCTGTAATATCTACTTTATTAATAAATTCATTTACTTGTATCATAAAATATCCTCCAAATTTTTAATTATATAAATCCGTTTAAAAAGACAAATAGATGTGTGTAAATCTACACTAGCTCACTATTTACTCCGTCTTCATAAAAAATATCCTTGACTTGCTCAAAATTGCTTAAAATGATTGTCGCTTACTTTAAACTTAGATACTGTTGTAATTCAGCTAAGCGAACAGCAATCAAATCAAAAGGTTTTAAATCTTCTAAATTATAAAACAAGACATGTATAATAGCTAGTTAAAAATTCAGATTTTCAAAACAAAGGCACTTCTATTGAACTACCTTCCCATACTCTTTTATTTTATCAGCATATTCAGTCAAAAGATTTTTTGAATAAATTTTTTCATTACTTGAATTTCTAACTTCTTTCCAAAGAATAGATGCAACTTTTAACTTGTTTGAGTAGTTACGACTATTTTCGTCTGCACAGAAGTCCTTTAAAAATTGGTTCCATTGACAAACCAAATGATCATACTTGGCATAATCTGAATTTCCATAATAAACTTTTAGCATATCTTGGATTGTAAAACTCAAATCATTTTCTCTTTTTACTTTTCTCCAAGCAGTCGCCATATCGGCAGTAAACTTAAAGGGCGAAACATCTGTTAAAGTTGAGAAATATTCTCTAAAGTCTGCATTAAAGGAGAATCCACATTCAAGTAAGGGCGTATCTAAGGCAACGACTTCTACTTGTTTCTTTTTCCTTTTTATTGATGATTTTTTAATCAAATTCCCCTTAAAGTACTGCTCAATAATATGATTGAGTTCTTGTTTAGTACCCCTATATTCAAGCCCTAATGACTTGCATATCTGTGAAAGTTCATCACGGTACCAATAGTATTTATTGAACTCATCAAAGGATGCGATTTTATCAAACTCAGGTCTGCTTTCTATCAATATAACACCTCCTTAAAACCAATTTAGGTTGTCATATCAAAATAATGGAGTTTTAGTTTCATTGTTTTGACGTTTAACTTCGTTTCACTAACAAACTTACACATTCAACGGTTCGGACTTACCGTATCATCCGTGAAAAAACAATCCTCACAAAATAAAGAAAAAACCTTCGTTTTGATATTGTTCCATTCGTAAACTGAACCTACAATATCTCCAATAATTGCTCCTAGCATAAGGTTCCTCTTTATGGCATATCAGATTCGTTACAAATTTCTAATGAATCACTCTTTAAAAATGGAACCACCAAATCAATCCACTCATAAGGCAGGTAAGCTGATAAATAACCGTGGTTATACCCTTTTGCTTCATACAAAATTGTATTTGAATGTAGCTGATGAAATAATTTCGCTGATTCTTTCACACAGTTCAATTCTTTTTCACCATAGATATACAGAACCTGAGCCTTGCTAGCAGAAATCATATCTTTCAGCTTGTAATGCCCCATATAGTTTTTGTAAATGGTCACCAATGTTTTGACAGGCGTCCTTGGAAGATCCTCCAAATAATAAGCTTTTATTTCCTCTGGATAAGCCAGTTTAGGATAGAGTTTGTTCATCATGCTTAACTGAAGTTTGCAAGAGAATTTATTGAACATCAGTTTACCAAATAGAGACACTAGAAAGATGCTGATTTTAGCTAACCTTGGTTGAGGAATACAGAGGCTTCCGTCTATAATGGTCTTCTCAGCAATTTCACTGTCTAAAGACAAAAGCTCCATGGCAATTTGACCACCAAGTGAAACACCACCGATTGCAAACAATTTCCCACTACAGTTTGCTTTGATATAGTCTAGAATCTCCAAAGCCGAATCTTCAGTAGAAACATAATCAAGTTGATATTCCTCGCCGTGGCCATTCAAAGTGGGTAGAATAATACGGTATTTTTCTGACAAGATACGTGCTTGACGAAGATAATTCCACCAAGAACTGCCACCACCATGTATCAGTAAAATAGGAGGCAAATTCTTATTACCAAATTCATGGAATTTCATGTTTAAACTCCTTACTGTAGGACTTTCACTAGCTACATCCTTGTTTAATCAGCTTGTACAAGCAGTGATACTGCCTCAACATGTGATAATATTTTTCTTTTATACTAATAAACAAAAGGCAATGAAAATCATTTTAAAATGATACTGTGGAACGGAAAGATTTTCTCCAGTTCCAAAAGAAACGACATTCATCACTCCACTTTAAATTATAATAGATAATTCTCTAACATAGATCATCTAATTAGCCAATCGTTACTTTCAATAATGGATATACTAATCTAAAGTTAAAATTACTTTTCCTTACTAATTCTATTACTAGCCAATATTGTATAAATCAAATAACCAATAAAAATGATGATAAAAATAACATTAATTTTTAACACAAAATAGAGATTTAACAAATTTGCGAACGCATGAAATAATAGACAGTACCCCACAGATTTCGTTTGACGATAAAGAAGCCCTAAAACAAAACTTAAAAATAATGTATATATAAAAAATAAAATAAAAGGAAATCCTTGATGGCTTTCTCCAACTATAAACCATAAAGGCAGATGCCAAATTCCCCAAATTGATCCTACAATCAAATTAGATTGCCAATAAGTATATTTTTTATCAAGTAACCGTTGTAATATACCTCTCCATCCTAATTCTTCATGTCCACCACCAAAAAAAATTAATTGTATAAAGAATAAAGGCATCAGATAAATTGATACTCCATTTAATTCTAAGGAAGATACAGAAAATAGTATCAAAATTGCTAACAAATGAATAATGAAATAAATACTACTATTTTCTTTCTTACTAAATACAAAATGTTTAAATTTTATATTATTCCTTTTCAAATAAAAGCCACTTGCAATAGCTGGTCCAAGTGCACCTACTATATGTAATGTTCTTCCTATAATCGTTTCTAATCCCAAAATATGAGATTGCGTAAAGATGGCAAGAATCCCCCAAACTATATAAGTAATTCCAAATGTACAATAAAGATAATTTTTTAAATTCCTTTTATCAATTTCTGTCATTTTATCCTCCTAATCTTGATTATTCTACGTATAATATTTTTTTACTGCTTCTTAGTTGCTCTCGATTATAACTACCTATATTCTATCATAAAAATAGGAGCAGTTTAATTGACTGTTCCTGTTTTTTTATTACAAATATTCTCGAACAATTATCGTCACAACAGAATATAATTCATAGTTTACGTTTAAGTACTATTTTGTTACTAACTAGCTAACAAAAAGAGTGAGGAAATCAAACGTTTCCACCACTCTTTTGTATTCTATTATAGATAAATCGATGTTCTTTCACTATCTATTTTCTCTGTAATTTCAAATGATTTATCTTTCAGATTAGCTCTTAATTCTGCCACTGTATTGGCATCGGTATTGGTCCAACTGATGTGGATAGTATTAGCGTCTTCCATATCAACAGCAAACTCTCCATCAAATGCTGCGCTGGTATTACGGAATTTGAGCAGATCGAACAAGGACTGGACAAACTGGGCGTTGAACTTCTCGCTCAATTTCTTCCAAATCATAATAGTGACGGTTGATGTTGCGGCCTTCTTTGGTTGATTCGAGCAATTCGATATCATTTTCTCCTGACAACAAGCCAATGTAGTAAATCTGCGGAATACCTGGTGCAAAACATTGAAGCACACGTGCCAAGAGATAGGCTTGGTCATCATTTCCTAAAGTTGAATAGTAGGTACAATTTATCTTATAAATATCCAAATTGTTGTAGGCCTCTGAGCTGTAAATCTTTTTGACATTTGCTCCTTGGGTATAGAGGGCTTCTCTTGTCGCCTCTGTTTCAACATCTGTTAGCAAGTCCTTGACATCGACCACTCCGATACTATCGTGCGTGTCCAAGGTTGTAAATTGCTTGCGAGGGCAGATTTCCATCCAGTGAACAAGACGGTTGACATTACCTGAATAAAGAGCATGAAGAACCAGCATTGGAAGGGCAAAGTCATAGACATAGTGGTCTTGCTCAGCGATTTTTTGCTGAATGGTGTAATGTTCATGAATTTCTGGAAGAATTTTCACTCCTTTTGGTGCCAATAGCTGACGCGGAAAATGAAGCATTTCCCAAATATCTGGTTCAACAAAGAAACAGTTAGTGCCGATTTTCTTATTGGCGTAGGCAAAGGAATCCAAGCGAATAATGGAAGCTCCGTGGTCCGCCAGCTGTTCCAGATTTTCCTGAATAAAGCGACGAGTTGTTTCTGTTGTCACATCGAGGTCGATCTGTTGCTCATCAAAGGTACACCAAACTTTTTCCTCACTACCATCAGCAAACTTGGCAATGCGATAGGGAGCACGTGGCTTCCGTTTGTAAATCAGGTCTACATCTTCCTGAGTCGGCCCACTGTTTGGCCAAAAGTTTTTGTAGCGGATAAACAAATCCGCATAGGCAGACTCATCTTTCTTTTCTAGGAAATCAAGGAAAAAGGCGACTTGGCTGAGATATGGTTAATCATGAAATCAAACATGAGGTAGTAGTCTTGACTGAGTGCCTCAATATCGCTCCAATCTCCAAAAGCCTCATCAACCTTGGTATAGTTCATGGGTGCAAACCCGCGGTCGCCTGACGATGGAAAGAAGGGAAGAATGTGGACACCACCGACCACATCTTTCAAAGGGCCTTCTAAGACCTACTTCAAGTCTTTCAGATTTTTTCCAAGACTGTCTGAATAGGTAATTAACATTGCTTGATTTTTTACTTTCATAACTTGCTCTATTTACCTTCCTCAAAGCGTTTATAGACTGCTATAAATTCCTCAGCAATCGTTCGAAAACCTTCTGCACTCATTAACTGATCCTCAGCATGCATCAGAAGTAGACCTGTTTCGCTTAATTCCCCATTCATTTCTTTTGTCAAAAGTGAGTGGTGAGCATTGTGTCCCTGTACAAATGCTTCTTCGCCTTGTTTAATTCTATCTTTAGCCTGCTCGAATTCATCCTGCTTAGCCAATTGAATAGCATTGATGTACATAGATTTTGCTGTTCCTACATAGGTGATAATTTGAAAACACACTTCGAGTACTTTTTCGTCCATTTTAATACCTCTCTTACCAATCTTCATCTTCTAAATCGCTTGTTTCTTGTATTACAGCTTGTAAAGCTTGTTTATCCATCTGTTTAATAAACGGATAATAAACAAAGAAAGACATAACCAAAATAAGTGTTTGCAACAAGGCTGTTTTCCAACCACCGATGATAAATCCTGAAATAATTGGAGGACAAGTCCACGGAACTTGAACGGCACCATACATAGGTGTCAGTCCAAAATAAATCGCTGAATACTGGATGATACAAGATAAAATAGGCGTTAATATAAAGGGAGTTGCTAAAACTGGATTCATTACAATCGGCAAACCAAAGAGCACCGGCTCATTGATATTAAAGATGGCTGGAACCATTTCAAGACGTCCAAGAATTTTTAGTTGTTTTGATTTTGCAAATGCAACCATGTAAACTACCAAACCAATCGTAATCCCGGCACCTGTAACATTGATAAATTGATCAAAAAATTGAATCGTCACAATATGACCGCCATTGGCTAGATTTAATTCTAGGCCCTTATCTAAAATGGCTTGGTTTTCCAAAGCATTCGCCTGTAGCAAGCCACTCATGATGCCACCAACTACAGTTGAGCCGTGAACCCCAAACATCCATAAGAATGGTACAAGGAAACACATAAGCACCGCACCAAACAATGAGTCAGTCAAGCCTTGCATTGGTGTTTGAATAAGATTATAAATCACTTCAATCGTTGTGACCTTAAACAATTGTTCAACAAGTCCGACAAAGATCGTTGCCGCTGTGATGATAACAGTAGCAGGAATCAAGGCTGAAAATGCGTTGGCTACACCAGTTGGTACGCCATCTGGCATTTTGATTTTGATATTTTTCTTCAAAAACCAAGAATAGCTTGCTCCTACAATCAAACCAACGATAATGGCACCAATCATCCCTTTCCCGGAAGTCCAATCCTTCAGAATAATGTTACCAACTACATCCCCATTTTTATAAATCAAACTGGAAGGCTGGATTAGCAAGAAAACTGCTAGGGCAATGACACCTGCCCCAAGCGGCTCCTGTTTTTCTAGCTTAGCATAGGTATACGCAATCCCAATGACTGTTACAATCGCACTGATATTAAAGGTTGCACCAATTGCTTGATTGAGAACAGGGGTAATACCACTAGTTTCTAACATCGTTGCTAGAGCTGGAACTGGAAGATTGGCCAAGATAAGAAAGATGGAGCCAACAATCAACAATGGCATAGAGAAAACAATACCATCTTTTATCGCTGTTACACCTTTGGTATTGACAAAGGCCATCATCCCATCAACAAACTTTTTAATCAGTTTATCCTTCATCATCTTCTCCTTATTTTTTCATCATGTAAGCTTGTTTAAGAACTGCCATACCGTTTGCAGTGCCATAATCAGCCATTGCAATCACTTCTACAGGAACATTGTGAGAAGCACAAATTTCTTTTGCTTTTTCAAGTTGGAAACCAACCTGTGGGCCTAATAGAGCCACATCAATATCTCCAACTCTTTGTTCCAATTCACTGATGGAATAAGCTGCAATTGTTGCATCTTTCCCTTTTTTCTGAGCCGCTTCTTTCATTCGCTCAACCAAAATACTTGTTGACATACCTGCTGCACAAAACAATCCAATATTCATTTTAATTACTCCTTATAATTCGTTTCCATTTGATGTAATCACTTTTTGATACCATGTAAAGGAATCTTTCTTCATTCGTTGCAAAGTTCCTTCGCCATTATTATTCTTATCGACATAGATAAAGCCATAACGCTTCTCCATTTCACCTGTACCAGCACTAACAATATCGATACAGCCCCAAGGGGTATAACCAATGACATTTACGCCATCTTCTTCAATCGCTAACATCATTTGTTCAATGTGTTGTTTGAGGTAATCAATGCGGTAAGAATCATGGATTCCATCAGGCTCTACCTTATCATAAGCACCGAATCCATTTTCAACTATAAAAAGCGGACAATGATAGCGATCGTATAAAAGATTTAAGCTATAGCGTAATCCCTCAGGGTCAATCTGCCAACCCCAATCGCTTGATTCAATATAGGGATTTTTCTTAGTATAAACATCTTTGAAAAGTTCTTCTGTTTCCTCAGATGCTGTAGCAGTCACTGTATCACTCATATAGTAACTCAAGCCAATATAATCTACACAACCTTCTTTTAGAGTTTCTAGATCTTCTGGTAAAATATCCAGTTTGATATTATTTTTTCGACAAAAGGCCTCGATATAGTAAGGACGCTCTCCAAAAACATGAAGATCTCCATAGTGAAATAAACGATGCTCCATTGCCTTCTGGCTAGCAAGTATATCTTTTGTATCACATGTATTCGGATAAAATGGTACCATTGCCAGCATACAACCAATTTTGAAATTTTTATTAATTTTCCGACCCAATTGTACAACTTTTGCAGAAGCCACTGACTGATAATGGATAACCTGCTGTAGTACCTCAACTGGATTTTCATCTTCTTGATAAATGACACCAGAATTAGTCCATGAGCACCAAGGAACATTAATTGCACCTTGATTATTGATCTCGTTAAAGGTCATCCAATACTTAACTTTGTCCTTATATCGTTCCATGACGACTTCCGCAAAACGAACAAAGAAATCAATCAACTTGCGATTACGCCAAGCACCATACTTAGTAACTAGATGATAGGGCATTTCAAAGTGACTGAGTGTGATGACCGGTTCAATTTGACGAGCTAGCAGCTGATCAAATAAATCATCATAAAATTTCAACCCTTCTTCGTTAGGTTCTTCTTCATCTCCATTTGGGAAGATACGAGTCCAGGCAATCGAAGTTCGAAAACACTTAAATCCCATCTCAGCGAATAATTGTATATCGTCCTTATAGGTTCTGTAAAAATCTATTGCATCATGATTCGGATAATATTCGTCAGGTAAGACGCCATCAGTAATCTGTCGAGAGTGGCTAGCACTTCCAACCGTCATCACATCGGCTATCGAAATGCCTTTTCCACCTTTATCATATCCTCCTTCAATTTGGTGAGCAGCAACTGCCCCACCCCATAAAAAGCCTTCTGGTATTTTTGCCATTTTACCAATCCTTTCTGTATTTTGTACTAGCGCTATGAACAAGTCTATTTTATAACATACTGTATCTGCTGACAATAGATATTGAGATAGAAAATAAATGTACAGTCGAACAATATTTGTTACATAAAAAAAACAAGAGTTTTCACTCCTATTTTTTTAAATAAACTTGGTAACGTAAGGATTCTAAAAAATAGACAACTGGAATCTGAGTGGTCAAATTAGTGGAACGTAGCGAGGAATCTGCGTAGGCAACTGGCATAAAGTAGGATAAATTTATATCCGATAGCTGTGATAAAGTGGAAATATCTGTATTTGTCAGACTAACAATCTTAGCATTTCTTTCTTTGAATCCCTGTACCAGAGTTAGAACTTCTTCTGTCTCACCGCTGACACTTAGAGCAATAACCAAAACATCCTCCAAATTAGAATGATGCAATTTCAGAGAATAAAATGGGTTAGTAATAGCAAAGCTAAGAATACCGATTCCAGAAAAAAGATATGAGCCATATTCTGCCAAACTTAGACTAGTACCCACCCCTAAAAAGATAACTTGTTTGGCTTGAACGATCAAGTCTGCTATCTCTGATAGTTGTTTTTTTAAAGCTTCATCTTGGACACTAGTCTGTAAAAATTGTATTGCTGGAATATCAATAGGAAAGTAGTGACGATGTTTATTTTCCTTATCTTCCGACCTTGACAAGGCATATTTTAAATCATTGTAGCTATCAAATCCCATCTTTTTCGCAAAACGAATGATGGTTGTTGTCGATAGATTTATAGATGTCGATAGCTCTCTGATAGTCATCGTAGCAACTTTATCTCTATGTTGCAATATAAAATTATACACGCTTAATTCACTATTATTTAGCCCTTTTACTTTATGATAATCAAATAAATTCATAGACACCCTTATGCTTTTGTAGTATATAGTTGTTTCATTAACATTTCAATAATGAGAATAACAGGTACCTGCGTCGTAATATTAAACCCATTTAAAAATAATTGAGGAACATGATAGGTTATGGAGCAATCAGATAGCCTTGACAATGTTGATTCCAATGTATTTGTGATGGCAATAACTGGACAACCTTTTTCCTTTAATTTTTGTACAATTTTCAATGTTTGAGAAGTCTCACCAGATTCGGATAAGGCAATGACACAAGTTTTTTCCATACTGTTTTGTAGCACTGGTTGCCAAGGATCTTCAATACACATACTAAATTTGCCAATATTTGAAAAATAGCGCGCTCCATATCGACCTAAAGTTCCAGAGGAACCAATTCCGACAAAAACAATCTGTTCAACTTTCTTTAAGATTGCCACAGCCTCCATAATCAGCTGTAAAAAAGTATCTTGCTCAGTATAATCAATGAATAGCTTCAAAGAATGATTGTCTTGATTGTTTAAAATAATTTGCTCATTTTTTAAATATTCTTTATAAGCAATCTTAAAATGGCTATATCCATCAAATCCTAGATGCTTGCAAAATCGTTGTACGGTTCCAACTGATACATGTGCAAGTTGGGCCAATTCCTTGATTGTCATAGAGGATATATTTTCATTTTCTAAAATAGTTGTATAAATAGCATTTTCTAAGTCGTTAAAACTTGCTACAACCTCATAACTAAACATATAATTCCTTTTTCTATCTCTATTGATTTGCTTACAATGTAACAAAAAACTAATAACCAAAGTGTTCTACACTAAAATAATGGAGAGCATAATGGCTATAAAACCAAGTCAGCATTAAAATCTATTAGAAAACCAGACGAATCAGATTTGTCTAACGAGACATGGTTAAGAGAAAATACTTTAAAACAGTATTGCCTTATGTCCTAGATTATATCATATTTTTGAGCATACTTTGAGTATTGTTAGTTAATTGACTTAAAAGAAACATAACAAGAGCTTATCTCTATTAAATTGTCTCAATTTCAATCGCCCATTCTGGAGATATGTAAGGTGGGGACGTTTCTATTCCCACAATCTTCTTGTCAATGGAAACAAACACGTACCCACAGGGTAAATGGAAATAGAAACTGATAATTTCTAGCTATCACTTCTATTCATTCCAAAAATTTTCTCACTCTGATACTTCCCCACGCCAATACAAAAAGCCTTGCAATCAAGGCTTTTCGTTATCCCTTTCATTCAAAGGTTTCTAGGTTTTTACGAGCAGAGCAACACACTCCACATGATGCGTTTGTGGGACTCAAAAGTTCTGGAGAACCTTTTGAGCATTAACTACCTTTCACTAATAAACTCACACACTCAACGTGGTGCGTTTGAGGAAACAAATCCACCGGCTGGACTTTCTTTAACTCATATCCCAATTCTTGGTAGAGTTTGATATCACGTGCCATGGTTGCGACATTACATGAGACATAGGCAATGCGATCAGCTCCTGTTTGGCTACTTGCCTTGATAAAGCTTTCTGTCAAGCCCTTGCGTGGAGGATCAACCAAGATAACGGTTGGTTGAATACCGTCTTTGAGCCAATTTTTCATAGCATTTTCAGCTGTGTCACAGACATAGTTGGCATTTGAAATATTGTTCAGTTGAGCATTCTTCTTGCTATTCTCAACCGCTTCTGGAATGACTTCAACACCATAGACTTCCTTGACATGTTTCGCAACAGAAAGACCAATCGTCCCGATACCAGAATAGGCATCAATAACCACATCATCTTCTTTTAATTCAGCAAAGTCAATAGCTGTTTGATAAAGTTTTTCAGCCATTTCAGTATTGACTTGGTAAAAAGCGGGTCCAGCGATTTGGTAGTCATTTCCCAACATCTGGTCAGTGATAAAGTATTGTCCATAAAGCGTACGCCATTCCTTGCCAAAAATAGCATTGGTATTCTGGTCGTTGATATTTTGCATAACAGACACAATCTCTGGAAACTGCTTGATTAGTTGTTTAATCAATTGCTCAACACGAAAAACTTTGGGACGAGTTGTTACCAAAATAACCATAATTTGACCTGAATAGTGTCCGCGACGTACCACAAGATTACGAATCAAGCCAGATTGTTCCTTTTCATCATAAGGTTTCAGGTCATAACGACGGAGCAAGTCACGTAGGGCTACAACTACCTCATCAATCACAGGATCTTGGATAAAGAAATCTTCCAGTGGCATGAGGTCGTGGGAATTCTTACGGAAAAATCCAGTTTCCAAGACACCATTAACACGACGAACAGGGACCTGTGCCTTGTTGCGGTACTTGATTGGATTTTCCATACCAAGCGTCTCAGCAACCTCTACATCCGTAATTCCAGCAATCTTGTAAAGACTGTCCTTGACTTGCTTGGTTTTAAACTTGAGCTGTTCTGGATAGGCAAGATGACCTAAATCCGCGATTCCTGAACGCAGGTAAGCCAAATCTAGATCTTGATTACGGTGTGGTGACTGGACAAGGTATTCTTCAACCTTCCCAAAACCAATCTTTTTATTAACCTTGAGGACACGCATGAGGATTTTTTCACTCGGTAAAGCATTCTCTACAAAAAAGACCAAACCATCTACCTTGGCAACTCCTGCGCCTTCATGGGTCAAGTCAACAATTTCAACTTCTACAATGTCATTTTTCTTTAACATTCTCTTCTCTTTCTATTAGCCGACAAAAAAGACGGCAACGTTACGGTTACCATCTATTATACCATGAAATTTCTTAAGAACCAAAACTCTTGAAGAAGTTGGCAATGGCTTGCCAGAGGGAGCTTAAAAAGTTCCCGCCGTCCTCTAGCGCCTTATCAGCATCAAAGTTAAGGTTGATATTTTTAAAACTGTCACCAGCTTGTGATACGATACTTTGTTTAAGGTCATTTAGGGTTTTAGTGAAGTCTGCATTGCTGAGGATATCACTTTTTGAGAGATTTAAAGCAAAATTGATGATGATATTGATCTGGTTTCCTGTTATGACCTGATCAAGTTTGTAATTTTTCAAGGTATCTTCAACAATCTTGCGGACATCTTCTTCTGTCAGATTTCCCTTACTTTCTTTAGCTTTGGCGAGTCCTGACTTAATATCTGCTAAGGCAACGTTTAATTTATTAGCATCATAGCCTGTTTTGTCCTTGTTTTCAGCATTGATATCGGACAAAGCCTTTAGCTCTTCTTGAGCCAAATCTTTGTTAGCTTGTGGCACCTTGGCTCCATTAGCTTCCAGCGAATAGTAAATCCCGGCTAAGGCACTCTCACCTGTAACTGGAATGGGTGCTGCTACAGTGATTTTGGCGTGTTCCACACCCAAGGTTACTGCTGCATTGCGGTACATATCCTGCGTCACCTTAGTGATGTTTTCTGGTGTTTCAATCTTGACCTCAAGTGGCGATTTGTCACCTAGCTTTTGAATCTTGGCTGATGAATACAACTGTAAACTAGAGTCATTGGCCACATTCATGATTTTAGAATAGACATCAGGTATCATGGTCTTGAGTTCTTTGGTGTCTGTTGAGGCATTGTAGCCTAGTTTTTTAAGGGTTTGATTTTTTTGGTCTTCTGACAATGATGAACCTAGGACATATTCAGGTTGGACGTAGGTTTCATCGATAACTTTTTGAACATCTGTTGCTGCATGGGCGCTATTCATAGCTGTTACTGCCCACAAGACCGCAGCACTGGTCAGAAAGAGTTTCTTTCTCATAGGGATTTTCCTCCTTTACCTTTCTAGAGTAATATATCTATCTTAAAGAAAACTTATAACAAAAACATCTGGACTAGCCAGATGTCGAAAAGAGAGTGAAACATTTGATGATGTAAAGGTTGAGTTGCACCTGTCTAGAATAGTAATAATTTCCTCCATTTACATAGAGTTCGGCTCCATGGAAAATGGAAATGGGATGAATATAACTATAAGTCTTTCCAGTGGTATTGCCAAGCAAGGGAGCAACAGTCTCACGAGAGTACTGTTTAGCCAGAGCCAAGGTGTTTTCCTTGCCATTTTGGGCGATAAAATCGATATAGGCAGGTCCAAAATTATAGGCTTGAACAGCTGTCCAGACATCAACACCTTTTTTCTGGGCCAGATAAAGATTGTCTGTCAGAGTTTGAACGCCTTGCCGAATGCTAGATGCATTATCATTGATGGTGTTGGTGGAGCCACTTGCAGACTCACTAGACTGCATTACATCGCCTTCTTTTCCTTTTGTTTCGGTATAAATCATAGCGAGCACAAGCTCTTCGTTTGCTGGGGTGTCTTTTTCACTCAAGATTTCTCGCACCATGGGTTGATAGGTCATGACTTGCTTGACATCTTGATGCACGCGGTAAGCTTTATAGCCAGCAAAAAGGAAGACTGCTAGTACAAGCACTCTTCGAATTCGTTTAAACATTATTTACTTTGAATATCCTCGATATTTTTGATTAAGATAGAGTAAGTTCCATTGTCGTTTTGGATAAACTCAACAGACTCGGCGTCTTGATAGACGTTATTGGGAACGATGAGCTCAATTCCATTTGACAAGGAGAGTTTTTGATTTTCAAATTTCTTTAACTGGCGACTGGCATCAATTTCATCAAATTGAACAGGCTCTGGTACAGCTTCCTTGACTTGATCAATAAAGCTCAAACGAGCCGTCAGATTATTATCAAAAAGGTCGTTAGCCAATTTCTCAGGTGACAATTCATTGCTTTCTTCCAGATTGTTGAAAATAGCTGATTTGACCTTGGATTGAAATTGAAAATCATCTGTGTTAAAAGTCTCAGCAATTCTCTGGGCCGTTTTTTCTAGTTCTTTGATAGATTTCTTGGGTGAAATTTTAGGGGCTACGGCAAGGAGATTTTCTGAAAAATAGTTCAAGAAAGCCCCATTGTACTTGATACGTTTTTCAATCAGATGGTACTTGCGGCTCTGAAGATTAACCACTAAGGCCTCATCAGCACCCGTTCCAAATCCAGGCAGGTTATTCTGAGTCAGCTTGATTGGATTATCAACTTCTCCTCCGAAGTGAGTCAATGTCTCCCGCAGGGCAATTCGCAAGAAAGCGAAATGTTCTACACCTTCTTTAGAAAATTGCACAAAAATCAAGTCATTGGTCTTGAGATTTTCAGAAATGCTGAACTCTTCTTTCCAGAGATTAGCCAGTGTTACTGATGTCTCCAACAAATCGTCTGTGATGTGATTGAAGAAGGGATTTTCTTCTTCGAAAATCCCAGTCTTGGCTTCATCTGAATACACACGTTCAATTTTTTTACGCAAGTATTCTTCGATTTTTGGAGTAATATTGAGAAGCTTATCCGCTAGGAACAGCTCGGTATCAGCCGGACTGAACTGGTGAATAATGGCTTTCTTAATATAAATGTCCATAAAAGTTTTAGTCCTCGTATAATGGGAAGGCGTCTGTCAATTCTTTAACTTCACTTCTCACTTCTTCTAAGACAGCTTCATTTTCTGCATTCTTAAGGGTTTTAATAATCAATTCAGCCACTTTGCGACTTTCTTCTTCACCAAATCCACGTGCAGTAATGGCTGCAGATCCGATACGAATTCCACTTGTCTTGAATGGTGACAAGGTTTCGTAAGGGATTGAGTTTTTATTTAGGGTAATATTGACTTCATCCAGCAAGTTTTGAGCAACTTTTCCGTTTTCTACAACCTTAGTCACATCCACTAGGAAGAGGTGGTTTTCAGTTCCTCCAGAAATGATACGGAAATCAGGGTCTTGTAAGAAAACATCTGCCATAGCCTTGCTGTTCTTGATAACATTAGCAGCATATTCCTTGAAGTCTGGATCTAATACTTCTTTGAAAGAAACAGCTTTAGCTGCCACAACATGCTCCAAAGGGCCGCCCTGAATACCAGGGAAAATAGCTGAATTGATTTTCTTAGCTAAGTCTTCATCATTGGTCAAAACCAAACCACCACGTGGTCCACGAAGGGTTTTGTGGGTCGTTGTTGTAGTGATATGAGCGTATGGTACTGGGCTTGGATGTAGACCAGCAGCAACCAAACCAGCGATATGAGCCATATCTACCATGAGCTTAGCACCAACGGCATCTGCAATTTCACGGAATTTTGAAAAGTCGATAATTTGAGAATAGGCTGAAGCACCTGCTACGATCAATTTTGGTTTTACTTCTTGGGCTTGTTTCAAGATAGCATCAAAATCCAAGAGTTCCGTTTCAGGATCTACACTATAAGAAACAAAGTTGTAGGTTTGACCAGAAAAGCTGACAGGAGCTCCGTGGGTCAAGTGTCCACCTGCTGCTAAATCCATCCCCATAACGGTATCACCTGGCTCAATCAAGGCCATGTAAGCCGCACAGTTGGCTTGGCTTCCTGAGTGAGGTTGTACATTGGCAAATTTAGCACCGAAAATTTCTTTTGCGCGTTCAATAGCAAGAGTCTCTACCACGTCTACCACATCCGTTCCACCATAATAACGGCGACCTGGGTAGCCTTCGGCGTATTTATTCGTCAAGATAGACCCTTGAGCTGCCATAACAGCCTTGGAAACTACGTTTTCCGAAGCAATCAACTCGATATTATTTTGTTGGCGTTCTTCTTCTTTGGCAATAGCATTCCAGAGATCAGCATCGTATGCTTTAAAATCATCTTTATCAAAAATCATAGGTCTTCTCCTTTATTGTGTGACTAGTCCATTAGTTTGATTTTACAATAAGAAAATAAACTAAAAGATGCGAATAAACCGTTTCTGCACTTTATCACAAGTATAACCAACTTTTTCATAAAATGCATGAGCTCCCAGACGATGATCAGCAGAGTTTAAACGGATAAACCCATAACCACGTCTTTTGGCTTCTTCTTCCAACCCTTGTAGTAAACTTTTACCAATACCTTGACCTTGCGCTTGAGGTGAAACTGCTAAGGCTAAGATATTAAATCCTGCTTTGGAATAGAGTGATTCGTAAACTTCAGCGTGGACATATCCAAGCAAGGCATGACTAGCTTCATCCTCATAAGCAAGTAGGAAATGATGTGAATTCTGAGACAGTCTAGCTAGTTGACTAGACGTGTCCTCTAGACTAAAAGAATAGCCCAAAGCCTCTTGGTTAATTTCACAAATGGCTTTCACATCTGTTTCTTGCAAATCTCTTAGCATTTTAAGCCTCCTCAAAAGAAATCTCTGGCAACCGAGCAAGAATATCTTCTCGCTTAATCGCTCCTTGGCGTAAGATTTTCACCTTGTCTCCAGACAAGTCCAAAATAGTCGAATCCTGTCCGGTTAGAAAAGCATCGTCTTCTAGCCCCAGAACCTCTTGGTCAAAATCCTTCATAATTTGTTCAAAGGTCACTCCACTTGCCTGACCTGAAATATTGGCAGACGGTCCAATCAAGGGCCCCGTCTCTCGAATCAAATCAAGCGTGATGGGATGACTTGGTATCCGAAATCCAACAGTCGCGAGGCCAGAATTGACCCAATAGGGAACTCGGTCATTGGCTTCAAGGATAATGGTCAAGGGACCCGGTAAAAAGGTCTCTACAAGTTTTTGTAGATAAGTTGGCTGATTCTTTGAAAAATGCAAGATGTCCTTTAAAGAGGCAACATTGAGATTAAGGGCCTTGTCTCTAGGTCGACGTTTGAGTTGGTAAACATGATCAACTGCTTTTTCGTCTAAAGCCTTAGCAAAAAGACCATAAACAGTCTCTGTAGGTAGAACGACAGCTCCACCATTTTCCAACTCTTGTTTAATCCTGTCCATCATCAACCACGACCATCCTATCTTGACCAAATTGGTCCTTAAGTGTTCTTACACGTTTTTCAGGAAGATGTTTCCTAAAAAGTTCAGGAACACTTTGACCTTGCTTGTATCCAATTTCAAGGTAAATCTTACCACCATCTTTGAGATAGTCTTTTGCATCTTCCGCAATTCTACGGTAAATAGCTAGGCCATCCTCGTCTGCAAAGAGAGCTAGATGAGGCTCCGAATGCAAAACATTCAAGCCGACCTCTGACTCATCTTCACGAGAGATATAGGGTGGATTGGAAACAATTATATCATATTTTTCAGAAATTTCTGTAAAACAGTCAGATTTTTTTAAAAATATTTGAAGATTTTGATTTTTAGCATTTTCGCTGGCTATATCTAAAGCATCTTGGGAAATATCTGCTGCTGTCACTGACCAATCTGGTCTGTTTTTTGCTAGAGCGAGAGCAATAGCTCCACTACCTGTCCCGATATCTAGGACCTTAAGATTTTCTTCAGAATTTTCAGCCAGAATAAGCTCGACTAATTCCTCTGTCTCTGGACGGGGAATCAAAACCCGCTCGTCAACTTTTAACTGCATTCCATAAAAATCTGCCTGTCCAATGATGTACTGTGCCGGTTTATGAGCTGCTAACTGTTGGAAAATTTCTTTTACAAATACTTCTTCCTCTTCCGTCACTTCCTGCTGGAGGGCAAAAACAAAGTCTGTAAACGTGAGGTCTTTCAGACTACGATAGACAAAAGAGAGGCTTTCTGCTTCCTCTCCTTGTCTTATCAACTCTTCTTCAAAATCTGAAAATAATTGAGCTAATTTCATTATTTGTTTAATTCTTCTAATTTTTGTGTTTGGTCATAGAGCACCAAGGCATCCACAACTTCGTCCAATTTACCAGACAAAATGGTATCTAGTTTTTGGAGAGTCAAGCCGATACGGTGGTCTGTGACACGGTTTTGTGGGAAATTATAAGTACGGATTCGTTCTGAACGGTCACCAGTACCAATCGTTGACTTACGCTCAGCGTCTTGTTCGTCTTGTGCAATCTGAGCAAAGTGGTCAGCAACACGCGCACGAATGATTTTCATGGCCTTCTCACGGTTCTTCTGCTGGGTACGTTCTTCCTGCATCTCAACCTTGATATTTGTTGGCAAGTGAACGATACGAACGGCAGTTGCAACCTTATTGACGTTCTGTCCACCAGCACCTGATGCATGGTAGATGTCAACACGAAGGTCTTTTGGATCAATATCGTATTCAACTTCTTCTACTTCAGGCATGACAAGTACTGTCGCTGTCGAAGTATGAACACGGCCTTGGCTTTCTGTCACAGGAACACGTTGAACACGGTGAGCACCTGATTCGTACTTAAGCTTAGAGTATACAGACTGACCTGAAACCATAGCAACCACTTCTTTAAAACCACCGACACCGTTCATAGAAGCTTCCATAACTTCAAAGCGCCAGCCTTGGGCTTCCGCATACTTTTGGTACATGGTTAGCAAATCTCCAGCGAAAAGTGCCGCTTCGTCTCCACCAGCAGCGCCACGGATTTCAAGGATGATGTTCTTGTCATCGTTTGGATCTTTAGGAAGGAGCAAGATTTTCAGTTTTTCTTCGTATTCTTCTTTTTCAGCCTTGGCATCTTTGAGTTCTTGCTTGGCCATTTCTTCCAAGTCCGCATCTCCGCCTGATTCCTTAATCATCTCTTCAGCATCAACGATGTTTTGAAGGACTTGTTTGTATTCACGGTAGGCTGTTACTGTGTCACGAGTTGAAGCCTCTTCTTTTGAAAGCTCCATAAAACGCTTGGTATCCGAAACCACATCTGGATCACTGAGCAACTCTCCTAATTCTTCATAACGGTCTTCTACAGCTTGTAGTTGATCATAGATGTTCATTTTTCTTCATTCTCCTTATTGATTTCAGGGGCAAAATAATGTTTACGGCAAACCGAGATATAGATTTCATTGCCACCGATTTGAATCTGCTCACCATCATAGACTGGCAGTCCATCCTGTGTACGCAAAACCATAGTTGCCTTTTTCTTACAATACTGACAGATGGTTTTAATCTCATCGATTTTATCTGCTAAAAGCAAGAGATATTTTGAACCTTCGAATAGTTCATTGCGAAAGTCGTTTTTCAAACCAAATGCCATAACGGGTATGTCTAACTCGTCTACAACACGAGCTAGGTCATAAACATGATGACGTTTGAGAAACTGGGCTTCATCGACCAACACACAGTAAGGTGTTTCTGGTAAATCACGGATATATCCAAAGATATCCGTCGTTTCCTCAATCGCAATGGCAGGGCGTTTCATGCCAATTCGACTCGATACATAGCCGACACCGTCACGAGTATCCAGAGCTGAAGTCATAATCACAACACCTTTTCCTTGCTCCTCATAGTTATAGGCCACTTTGAGAATCTCAATCGTCTTACCAGAGTTCATGGTCCCATAACGATAATACAACTGTGCCATGTTTCTTGCTTCACGTCCATTTCTAAATTTTTGCTACATTCTAGTATATCATAATTTTCTTAAGCTTTAAACGGCAAAATGTGGTAAAATAGAAGAAATCAAAACTAGTGGAGGAAGCTATTATGCCATTTGTACGCATCGATTTATTTGAAGGACGCACGCTCGAGCAAAAGAAAGCTCTTGCTAAGGAAGTAACGGAAGCTGTTGTCCGTAATACTGGAGCCCCTCAATCTGCTGTCCATGTCATCATCAACGACATGCCAGAAGGAACTTACTTCCCACAAGGGGAAATGCGCACCAAATAAACTAGCTTAAGCAGAATTGCTTAGGCTTTTTCAATCTCCAAGTAGCATTCATTGAAGAAATAGCCTAAATTTGTTACAATTTGAAAAGAGACTTGGAAAAATTTCCAATAAAAGAGCTATTTATTAAAGGAAACATTATGATTACACGTGAATTTGATACCATCGCTGCTATCTCTACTCCACTAGGTGAAGGGGCTATTGGTATTGTCCGCCTAAGCGGAACAGACAGTTTTGCTATTGCGCAAAAGATTTTTAAAGGAAAAGACTTGAACAAGGTTGCCAGCCACACTCTCAACTACGGTCACATCGTTGACCCTCAGACAGGAAAAGTCATGGACGAGGTTATGGTTGGAGCCATGAAGTCTCCAAAGACCTTCACTCGTGAGGATATTATCGAGATTAACACCCACGGTGGGATTGCGGTGACCAATGAAATTCTCCAACTAGCTATCCGTGAAGGAGCTCGATTGGCTGAACCTGGTGAATTTACTAAACGTGCCTTCCTAAATGGACGTGTTGACTTGACTCAGGCTGAGGCAGTGATGGACATCATCCGTGCCAAGACTGACAAGGCCATGAACATTGCAGTTAAGCAATTAGACGGCTCCCTTTCTGACCTGATTAACAATACCCGTCAAGAAATCCTTAACACACTTGCCCAAGTTGAGGTCAATATCGATTATCCTGAGTACGACGATGTTGAGGAAGCCACTACTGCTGTTGTCCGAGAGAAGACTATGGAGTTTGAGCAATTGCTAACCAATCTCCTCAGGACAGCCCGCCGCGGTAAAATCCTCCGTGAAGGAATTTCAACGGCTATCATCGGACGTCCTAACGTTGGGAAATCAAGCCTCCTCAACAACCTCTTGCGTGAGGACAAGGCTATCGTTACAGATATTGCTGGGACTACTCGAGATGTCATTGAAGAATACGTCAACATCAACGGTGTTCCTCTAAAATTGATTGACACAGCTGGTATTCGTGAAACAGATGATATCGTGGAACAAATTGGAGTTGAGCGTTCGAAAAAAGCTCTTAAGGAAGCTGACTTGGTTCTACTTGTGTTAAATGCCAGTGAACCGCTGACTGATCAAGACAGACAACTCTTAGAAATCAGTCAGGACACTAACCGCATTATTCTTCTTAATAAAACTGATCTTCCTGAAGCTATTGAAACTTCGGAACTACCTGAAGACGTTATCCGTATTTCAGTCCTTAAAAATCAAAATATCGATAAGATTGAAGAGCGAATCAACAACCTCTTCTTTGAAAATGCTGGTTTGGTTGAGCACGATGCTACCTACTTGTCTAACGCCCGTCACATTTCCCTGATTGAAAAAGCAGTTGAAAGCCTACAAGCTGTTAACCAAGGTCTTGAACTGGGAATGCCAGTTGACTTGCTTCAAGTTGACTTGACTCGTACTTGGGAAATCCTCGGAGAAATCACTGGGGATGCTGCACCAGATGAACTCATTACCCAACTTTTTAGCCAATTCTGTTTAGGAAAATAAGCAAAATCCATGATCCTTCATTCGGTCATGGATTTTATTGTCTTTATTAGTAATCTGGTCTTAAGACACCTGTTACAGTTGCCTTAGTTGCTTCGTAGTCGCCATCTACGACGACTTTGATAATGCGTTTGGCATCTTCTTCTGGTGCTGGAACAAGAGGTAGACGAGTTGGTCCAGCTTCAAATCCCATATAGTTCAGAACGGCCTTAACAGGAGCAGGACTTGGATAAGAGAAGAGGGCATTGACCTTAGGAATGAATTTACGTTGAATAGCTGCAGCCTTCTTCATATCGCTTTCTGCAATGGCAGTAAACATCTCGTGCATTTCATCCCCATTTGTATGAGAGGCAACAGAAATAACCCCATCCGCACCAAGGTTCATGGCATGGAAAGCATCTCCATCCTCACCTGTATAAATCAAGAATTCTTCAGGCTTATGCTCAATCAAGTAAGCCATATTAGCCAAACTAGTACATTCTTTGACACCAATAATATTTGGATGATCAGCCAAACGAAGCATAGTTTCTGGAGTCAATTCGACAACCACACGACCTGGAATATTATAGATAATAATTGGTAGGTCAGAAGCATCTGCAATAGCCTTAAAGTGCTGATACATCCCTTCTTGAGAAGGTTTGTTGTAGTAAGGAACAATAGCAAGCCCAGCAGCAAAACCACCGAATTCTGCTACTTCTTTGACAAACTCGATAGAGTCACGCGTATCATTGGTACCTACACCCGCAATCAAAGGAACACGTCCATTGACAATCTTTTGTACAGCCGCAAAGAGTTCCAACTCTTCATCGTGGGTCAAGGTTGGACTCTCAGCAGTTGTTCCCGCAAGAAGAATTCCATCCGTATGATGAGCTAATAAATGCTCAATCAAGGCTGGAATGGCATCAAAGTTGATGGAACCATCCTCGTGAAAGGGAGTAATAAAGGCTGTGATGATTTTACACTCTTTTAAATCTTGATAAGACATGAAAACACCTCTCTATTTCAAAGAAGGAGTTCATCTGAACTCCTAAACGATATGACTATTTTAATTCAAATTTCAATTCAGCTGTTGGACGAACCAATCCACGTTCGTGAAGAGTTTCTGCAATCTGAACTGAGTTCCAAGCAGCACCTTTGAGAAGGTTATCTGAAACAACCCACATGTGGATTCCTTTTTCAGCATCCAAGTCTTTACGGATACGACCAACAAAGGTATCACGCGAACCCACTGCATTGATGGCTTGAGGATAGATTTGATGAGCTACATCATCTTCAAGAACAGCACCTGGGAAGGCTGCGATAGCTGCTTTTACTTCTTCGATTGGAGCCACTTCTTTTGTTTCGATGTAAACAGACTCAGAGTGAGCTGACAAGACTGGAATACGCACACATGTTGCAGATACTGCAATGCTATCATCTTCCATGATTTTCTTAGTTTCCTTGGTCATCTTCATCTCTTCGTATGTGTAATCATTGTCAGTGAAGACATCGATTTGTGGAAGAGCGTTAAAGGCGATAGGATAGTGTTTCTTGTCACCACCTGAAGGCAAGATTTCCGCATGCAAATCACGTGGCTTCACTCCGTCATTCAAGACCTCACGAAGCTCACGTTGTGTCTCAAGAATTGCTCCCATACCAGCACCTGAAACGGCTTGATAAGTTGAAACAATGATACGGTCCAAGCCCCATTTTTGGCGAACTGGCTCAAGAGCCACCATCATTTGGATTGTTGAACAGTTAGGGCAAGCAATAATCCCGTTGTGGGCATCAAGTGCGTGAGCATTGACCTCTGGAACAACCAAAGGAACATCTGGATTTTGACGGAAGTAAGATGTATTATCTACTACTACCGCTCCAGCCTTCACTGCGTATGGTGCATACTTAGCTGATGTAGAACCACCTGCTGAAAAGAGAGCAATATCAACTCCTTCAAAAGCAGTTTCAGTCGTTTCTTCAATCGTAATATCTTGGTCTTTAAATTTCAAAGTCTTGCCTGCTGAACGTGCAGAAGCAAGTAAACGAATTTTATCGATTGGAAGTGTTGATTCTTCCAACATTTTTATCATCTGAGCTCCGACAGCACCTGTCGCGCCGACTACAGCAACTGTATATCCCATAAATAACCTCTTTCGGAATTTTCTAAAAATTTCTATAATAGAAGTATTATACTACTTTTTCCATGAATTGCAAAGCTTTTTCATCATTTTTTGAAAAATAAAAATCCCCAGTCGCTAGACTAGGGACTAAGAGGCATCTTCATGTGATGAGCAGGTTCACACAACTCATCAAGGTCCGCTCCTGCGTTATGACCTCCTTATGCTCAATAGTAGCCCGAAGACTACCTATCGACTCATCGCATCTACTATTCTACTAAAGAGAATAACTTTTGTCAACAGACGAAACTCTTTATACTCTTCGAAAATCTCTTCAAACTTCGTCAGCATCGCCTTACCGTATATATGGTTACTGACTTCGTCAGTTTCATCTACAACCTCAAAAACATGTTTTGAGCTGACTTCATCAGTTCTATCTACAACCTCAAAGCAGTGCTTTGAGCAAGCTGCGGCTAGCTTCCTAGTTTTCTCTTTGACTTTCATTGAGTATTAGTTTTATTTACACAAGTGCATAAGAAACATCTTTGAAAAATTTGGGGCAGATTTGGGGCAGACATAACAAAAACCCTTGATTTACAAAGGTTTTCTTGTCTATTTAATGCTAATTGCCGGGATTGAACCGGCGACCTCATCCTTACCATGGATGCGCTCTGCCAACTGAGCTAAATCAGCTTACTTAAAAAGTATACTATAGTTAGATAATCTTGTCAAGTTTCCTTAGATATTTTCCATAAGAAAAAGCCAGGTAATAGCTACCTAGCTTATCTTCTTCTATTTGCTTAAATCAATTCGACGACCAATTTTACCGATAATAATCGCTCCAATAATCAATGAGGCAAATTCACCGATTCCTGTTGTGAACCAAGTAAGGAAGAATGGTAATTCTGCTACAATATTTAACTCTGCAGCGATAGTAAACATGGAAATTGAAAAGAGGATTGAAAAGAAGAAATGATCTTTTCGAATCAATCCGTTAAAGAGGTAATCTTTGCTGTATTTTGCAAAAAGCCAAACACCTAAACTGAGGAATACTAGGGTTGATCCACCACCAACAAAGACATCTAGCAGTCCGAAACTAAAGAAATTGGCAATCATACAACCGATAGTAACTCCTATAATGTACTTTGGATTGTAAAAAGCCATAAAGTTCATCATTTCTGAAATACGAAACTGATAAGCACCATAGCTGATGGCATTTAGGGGCGGTGTAACAGTCAAAACGACATAGATAGCAGCAACGATTGCAATATCTGCAACATCACGAATAGTTAATTTTTTCATCTTTTCTCCTTTGGCGGTTTCCCGCGTGTAATATGCTTGGTGAAAGAAGCTAAGCACCAAGGGTTGATTCAATCAACCTTACTAGTATAGCACAATAGCCTGCTTTATGCTATACTTAAAGCATGAAAAAACCTATTCAAAAATTTTTTAACAATGAAATCTTAGCCTATCTCTTTTTTGGCCTTGCAACAACTCTAGTTTCGATTCTCTCACGACTAGTCATTTATCAGCTAACTCATAAAGAACTCCTTGCTACTGCTCTAGCAAATAGTATTGGTATCCTATTTGCCTTTATCACAAATGATAGGCTTGTATTTAAGCAAGCAAGGAAGAATCGGCTCATCCGTTTAGTAAAATTTTGTCTTGCCCGCCTTTCTACTTTTCTGTTAGACTTGTTTTTAACTTTTCTCTTTGTAACCCAATTTCCTCACATCATAGGTCAATTCGTAAATGAAAACATTGATAAGATAAATGCTATTGAAACAATAATTGCACAAATACTCATTATTATCATCAATTATATCTTGAGCAAGGTCTATATTTTTAGAAAATAATGCTCCATTTATGAGCCTTTTAATTGCCTTCTATAATGATTTAGGATACAATGAAACACGAAACGTTGAAAGGAAAACAGTATGTTAAAAAATCTAAAATCATTCTTGCTTCGAGGAAATGTTATTGACCTTGCTGTCGGTGTTGTCATTGCCTCTGCTTTTGGTGCTATCGTTACTTCACTTGTAAACGACATTATCACTCCTCTTATTTTAAATCCCGCTTTGAAAGCTGCTAAAGTCGAACGTATCGCTCAACTGTCTTGGCATGGAGTCGGCTATGGTAACTTTTTAAGCGCTATTATCAATTTTATCTTTGTCGGTACCGCCCTCTTCTTTATTATCAAGGGTATTGAAAAAGCACAGAAACTGACTGGCATAAAGGAAGAAAAAACTGACGAAAAAAAACCAACTGAATTGGAAGTACTTCAAGAAATCAAAGCTCTTCTTGAGAAAAAATAATCGATTAAAAGGATCTAGCGCAAAGCTAAATCCTTTTTTCTTTACTCTTTTGGTAATTTACCTGCTTTCTCTAGCATTTTCTTGATCAGATAAGGCATCTTAACATTTTCCCGACCTTTTTTCTCAATCAATTTTTTCACAAATTCTGGCATTTGTAAATCTTGAGATTCAGCCAAAATGTTTTTCGTCTCATCTGAAGGAACTAACTCATCAAAGGTTTCTTCTTCTGGGAGAAATTCCTTAAACTCCTGATGTTCATTAGCTCTGACTGTATTAACCAAGGCATCAATCAAACGAGAATCCGTATTTGGCATTGGTGGACGATGGTAGTTCACACCCAATTCCTGACATAAGTCATAACATTCCACATCGTTGTCAAACAAGACCTCAATGTGCTCACTTATAAAACTGATAGGAACAAAAATATAATGGTCTGGATGTTCTTTCTGCTCTCTAAGATACTCCAAGACATCTGGCTTAATCCATGGAATCCCGATATCACTTTCACTTTGCCAAGTGTTAGTATATTGCTCAGAACTCAAACCTAGTTTTTCAGCGACTAGCTTGCTATTTTCAAAAATTTGATCGATATAAGGATCACCAAAATCCAAGGCAAAAATGGGCACACTGTGGGCTGAAAAGATGACTTTAAAGCTATCTTGCTTCACTTCATCTTTTAAAATCTTAGCAATTTCATCTGCCCAATAGTTTAAGAGCGCTTCTTCCTGATACCAGTCCTTAATAACTAAAAATTGAATTTGTTTGCTTTCTAAAAATTTTTCATAGCCCATGACAGAGTAAAAAGAATAATGGGGCTCCAAAATCAAGCAAATACACTGTTCAATACCGTCTGCTTCCATCTGACCAATCACATCTGGGATAAAGGGTCTAGAAAACTTATTGGCAAAATAGACACTGTATTCATTACCCAGCCTGCCTTCTACCAAAGCAACCTCTTCACGAGTAATTTTTTGCAGAGGCGTGCCCCCAATTCGTACATAATTATCGTAGAGAGTTTGAATTTCGTGGTCTTGAGGTCTCACTCCACGACGAATATTTGTGAAAAAATCAGCCACACCTTCAAAGGTAATCTCTTCTGGCGAACCGAAAGTCATCATTAAAATTGCTTTTTTCATAATCGCTTCCTTGTGATATTTTTATCAAGTTTATTTTATCATTAATTCGTTGATAAGTAAACGCCAACATAGCGATTTTCCCTCACTTCAGTCTTTTGTTTTTCTCTCTTTTCTATGGTACAATGGAAAAAATGAATTCAAAAGGAGTTTTTTATGACTTATCCAAATCTCTTGGACCGCTTCTTGACCTACGTTAAGGTCAACACGCGCTCTGATGAACACTCTACTACTACTCCAAGTACACAGAGTCAGGTTGACTTCGCAACCAATGTTCTTATCCCTGAAATGAAACGTGTTGGATTACAAAATGTTTATTATCTATCAAATGGTTTTGCAATTGGGACCTTACCAGCCAATGATCCATCTTTAACACGTAAAATTGGCTTCATCTCCCACATGGATACTGCTGATTTTAATGCCGAAGGAGTCAATCCTCAGGTGATTGAAAACTACGATGGTAGTGTGATTGAACTTGGAAATTCTGGTTTCAAACTCGATCCAGCTGACTTTAAGAGTCTTGAAAAATATCCAGGACAAACACTCATCACAACAGATGGAACAACCTTGCTAGGAGCTGATGACAAGTCAGGCATTGCTGAAATTATGACTGCTATTGAATATCTAACTGCTCACCCTGAAATCAAACACTGTGAGATTCGTGTTGGTTTTGGTCCAGATGAGGAAATTGGTGTTGGTGCAAATAAATTTGATGCAGAAGATTTCGATGTAGATTTTGCTTACACAGTAGATGGTGGCCCACTAGGTGAACTTCAGTACGAGACTTTCTCAGCAGCTGGTGCTGAATTGCACTTCCAAGGTCGTAATGTCCACCCTGGTACTGCCAAAGGGCAAATGGTCAACGCCCTTCAGTTAGCAATTGATTTTCATAATCAACTTCCAGAGAATGACCGACCTGAGTTAACTGATGGCTACCAAGGTTTCTATCATCTTATGGATGTGGCTGGAAGCGTTGAAGAGGCGCGTGCAAGTTACATCATTCGTGATTTTGAAAAAGATGCCTTTGAAGCGCGTAAAGCAGCTATGCAGTCCATCGCTGATAAGATGAATCAAGAACTTGGGAGCGACCGTGTCACCCTAAACTTGACAGATCAGTACTACAATATGAAAGAAGTCATTGAAAAAGATATGACTCCAATTACCATTGCTAAAGCCGTTATGGAAGATTTGGAGATCACTCCTATAATCGAACCAATCCGTGGAGGGACAGACGGCTCTAAGATTTCCTTTATGGGAATCCCAACACCTAATATCTTTGCGGGAGGAGAAAATATGCACGGACGTTTTGAATACGTTAGCCTTCAGACCATGGAACGTGCAGTTGATACAATTATTGGCATCGTAGCTTATAAAGGCTAAAAAGACGAGGTAGCTCAGCTACTTCGCCTTTTTTATTTATTCTACTGGTTTTGCTTGATTTCCAGTAGTTGTAGAAGATTCTGTTGTTTCATTTTCTGAAGCTGGTTCAGCAGGTTTAGAATCTCTTGTGTTGCTTGGTTTGTTTTCGTCGCTAGCAGTTTCACTGTTAGATTCTGCAGTTGCGTTTGGTTGGTTCTCAGCACTGGTGTTATCACCATTTGCTTCAGCATTTCTTGCTGGACTTGTTTCTTCACTTGCGCTAGCTTTTGACTGGATTTGGTGATTCAAAACTAGAATAGCTTTTGTCAATTCAAGTAAAGCTGCTTTGTCTTTACTCTTAGCAGAAAGTTGATCTAGTAATGCATCCACCTTATCAAAGTCATCATCAGAACCATTATTACTTTCTAAATAAGAGTGAAGCGATATGAGAATATCGTAGAGTTTTTGATAGAGTACAAGTGTCTGAGGATCTTGCTCTGCATTTTCCTTTTCTTGTTGAAGGGCGCTAGCGATACGAGTCAAGACATCTTTTACCTGGCTGTTTACTTCATCCAAGTCTGCATCAGCCTTGTTTGTAGCA
This sequence comes from Streptococcus pseudopneumoniae, assembly GCF_001070715.1. Taxonomy (GTDB): domain Bacteria; phylum Bacillota; class Bacilli; order Lactobacillales; family Streptococcaceae; genus Streptococcus; species Streptococcus pseudopneumoniae_H. Next base: position 10,397 of record NZ_JVRR01000004.1, on the reverse strand, counting down.
GCTTTGAGATTTTCTACTTCTTCTGCCAAGGATTGTCTGATTCCTTCTTCTTGGATTTGCTCCAAGAGTTGATTTGCCTTGCTCAAAAGACTTTCTACTTCTTCCTTGCTAACATGATTGACATGTTCTTCTTTTTTAAGATCAGGATAAAGATCTTTCAAAAATTCATAAATCGCCTGCTTAGCAGATTGGTTATCAACTTTTTCTTTATCTAAAACTGTTTCATTTACTTTTGTAGAAGCTGGCTGATTTTTCAAAGCCTCTTCTACTTCTTGTTTTGTTTGGTAAATGCTTGGGAACAGTTTATTCAAGTCCACAGCCTTACGGAAGGATTGAGATTGATATAAAGTAAAAGTCAAATTAGCTACTTTATTACGAAGCTCATCACTTAAACGACTATCATTTACATTCTCATAGAAGTACTTAATGTATTCCACTGTTGTATCACCAGTACGATCATTAAAGTCTTGAAGAGCTTGAAGTTGTGATTCAACTGCTGCTAAAGCAGCCTTATCTTTAGCCAATTTAGCTTCTTGGAGTCGAACGAGAAGGTCTTTCTTGGGAAGTCCATAAGTGTCTGTATCTAGTGTATTGATTTTATCAATCAAGGCCTGATATTTCTTATCTAAAGCACTTGTTTCAACTGGTTTGACACTTTCATCAATATGGATATATTGCTTATCAAAGAGATCAAGTGTCGCAAGATAACCTGCTGTAGAGTTAGTTGCCAGTTTCTTCATGTTCTCAGTAAACTGTCCTAAGGCTAACTCAATCTGTCTTTGTTTGATTGGATCGTCTTTATAGACGTTTCGACTTTCAGCAAGAAGTTGGTCTACTTTTGCTAAAACGGTTTTCTCATCAAAGGCCCCAGGCTGATAGTTGGATTTCAGGGCTGGAATCTTGTTTTTCAAAGCTACTTCATAGCCCTTCGTTTGAACCTTGATGTAGTGATTGTGGTCGCCATGAGGGATCACAAAACTGCCGTTTTCAACCTGCAAACGATAAGGTGATACGCGATCACGCAATGCGGTCGTGTAAAGTTCATTCAGAAAATCTAATTCTGGATTTCCAGTTCGAAGAGGAATCCGAACGTGTTCCTTACGAACAGCATAGGGATGGATATGAGTTGGATCGTAGGCTTGGTCAGGATTATTAAATACAAAGAAACCTTTTGAAATTCTAATAGCTTCAAGTGGAACCCCATAGGTCTTAGAAATATAAGCTATTTTTTCTTCATCACTAGCATCTTTAGAGAATGATTCAACAGATTTTGCAAGTGGTTGAACAGGCTCTGCATCATGATGTGTTTTCAAATGATCCTGAGCTTCCTTAATTTGATTAGCTGTCAAATCCTTCTTGAAGAAGTAATGATTGTGGTCACCGTGACTCATGACAAAGCCTTGATCATCCTCACTGATGACACGATCGGCATCAAAACCGTGATCATGGTCTTCCCCATGATGGTGGTCATGCTCATCGCCATCGTGATCGTCATCATGGGCTGGGCTTGGTGTTGCTGGATTTGCCCCTTTCAAGTGGTCTTGCGCTGCCTTAATTTGCTCTGCTGACAAGTCCTTCTTGAAGAAGTAATGATTGTGGTTACCATGAGTCATGACAAAGCCTGCCGCATCTTCAGCAATAATACGATTAGCATCAAAGCCGTGTCCATCTTCTTCATGTTCCTCATGTGAAACACCAGGATTAACTGGAAGAGATGGCGAAGGTGTTGTTAGACCATTGTTTGGAAGAGTCGGTTGCCCAATTACGGTCGATTTTGGAATGTAATGGAAATGATCACCATGTCTGACGATATAAGCTGTGGCTGTTTCTTCGACAATATCTTTAGGATTAAAGATATAACCATCAGATGTTGAAGAGATAGGCTTATTTGTAAGTAATGAGGCACTATTCAAAGGAGATGGACTACTTGAAAGACTTCTTAGACTAGACGCTACTTCATGAGGTTTTTCATTTGTAGAGACCGTAGAACCAGTTCCACCGATAGGCACCATTCTGGCAATCTTTTCTTCTAAAGCAGAAAGCTTGCTGTAAGGAATAAAGTGGTAATGGTCGCCATGTGGAATCGCAACTCCATTTGGTGTACGACTGATAATCTTAGCAGGGTCAAAAACCAAACCATCTGATTCACTGTAACGTTGGTCGCTAGGTAAATCATAGAGTTCTCTCAATAGACTTTGGAGATTTTCAACTTTGCTTTCTGACTTGCTAGTTGAGCCTTCTGCTACAGATTGCGTGTTATTGTCATTAGCTGCTGAAGAATAGCTTAACTGACTCGGTTGCGTATTTTTACCAGCTAGATGAGCTTTTGCTGCTGCTAATTCACTAGCAGATAAATCACTTTTTGGAATGTAGTGATAGTGACCTCCGTGAGGAACGATATAAGCATCACCAGTATCTTCGATAATATCAGCTGGATTAAAGACATAACCATCATCTGTCGTATAACGTCCCTGAGACCTTGCTACAGCAACATCTGAGCTGACCTTCTCCTTATCTTTGACATGTTCTTGTTTTTGACGATTGATTTCATCCTTAGTTCGAACATTATCAGCATGAGCTGCATCTTTTAGGTAGACATAATATTTTCCATCTACCTTGATGATATAACCACCCTTGACTTCATTGACAATATCTCCATCCTTAAGTTGGTAGTTTGGATCCTTCATCAAAAGTTCTTCACTAAAGAGGGCATCATAAGGAACCTTACCATTATAGTAATGATAATGGTCTCCATGAGAGGTCACATAACCTTGATCCGTAATCTTGATAACAATTTGTTCGGCGTTGATTCCCTCTCTCTTACTGACTTCATCTGGTGTCAAGTTCTCTGCCTTTTGACCAGCCTGATCACCGTCTATATAAGCAACTCGATTAGACTCTTTCTTAGCCTGACCAGCTTGGTAACGACCAAGTTCATAGGAACAAACACTTAGGGCAAGAACTGCCACTGAACCTGCTACATATTTTTTATTGATTTTCATTCTTTCCTCACTTTAATTCTTCTGCTAAAACACTTATATTTTCTTCAAGATTTTCTAAATAGGTCTTGTCATTTTGTGGGTCTGCCTCTAAAGGATTCAGAGTTTTAAGACCCACACCTGTTGATTTGACAAGAGTTTCAGCTACTTTTGAAGAAGCATTACTTTCTGTAAAAATCGTTTTAACCTTATAGGTCTTAACAAATTCCTGAATTTCTGTTAGTTGTCTTGGACTTGGTTCTTGTTCAGGAGAGATGCCTGCAATACCAAGTTGATTAAGCCCAAATCTCTTCGCTAGATAAGAAAAGGCTGTATGTTGTGTTACAAAAGTCTTCTGACTCGCTTTTTCAAATTTAGGCTGGAATTTCTTAGTCAATTCCTGAGCTTTTTTGATAAAGGCTTGAGCATTTTTCTGGTAAGTCTCTTTATGCTCACTATCCACCTCTGAAAGTTTATCAGCGATAATCTGAGCTTCTTCGCCAGCTTTTTCAGGATCTAGCCAAGTGTGAGGGTCATAGAGCGTTTTTTCATCAACTCCATCCCCTGCTTCCACATCTTCTAGCCCTGGGACTCGGTCCAAGGTCATTCCCTCAGAAGCCTCTAAAACCTTCACTTTGGATTTTTTTAGATTTGGATCCAGACTTCCTGCCCAAGATTCTAGCGTATGCGAATGGTAAACAAAGACATCTGCATCATAGATGGCCGCGATGTCATTCGCTGAAGGTTCAAAGGAGTGAATCCCACTACTTGACTGAATCATCCGAACATCATTCAAGTCACCAGATACTTCCTTAACCATAGCGTAGATAGGATAAAAACTGGTCACAATTTTCATCCCTTTCCCTGTCTGACTTTCCTTTTGACCACAAGCCCCCAAACACAAAAGAAAGACACTTAACAAGACTAAAAATAAACTTTGTTTCTTCATGGATAACCCCTTAACTATTTAATTAACTGGTAAACAGTCTACTCCTAAAAATTTAATCTGTCAAGCTATTTTTAGAAAAAAATTGAAATTTCTTTCACATATAAAAATCTGCTGAGTTTCAACAACTCAACAGATTCTCACTTTATTCTTCTATGGTAGAATGCTTATAACCATAAGTGAAGTAAATAAAACTTCCTATCAACAAGGCAATCAAGAAAGCAAGCCAGGTTTCCATATTATACTGCAACATAAAGGATAGACAAATGATGATTGATAAAATTGGTAACAGGGGTACCAAGGGTGTTTTAAATTCCCCAGCTTTTGGCATTCCCTTTTCTCTCCGTAAGCGAATCAGACCATAAGACAGCATAATCAAGTAGGCCAAGGTACAAATATTTAAGAAGGCTGCAATACTAGCTAATGGAAACATTCCTGCAGCTATTGCTGAAGCTAGACCTGTCAAGATAGTCGCATTTTTGGGTACCTTACTTGTCTTCGTCAGTTCCTTAAAGGTGGCAGGCATTAAGCCATCGCGCGCTAAACTGTAAATCATACGCGATAGGGCATAGGTCATCGAAATACAAACTGTAATCAAGGTCAAGATAGCCACTAATGACACATAGTTAGCTGCCCAACTAATCCCAACACTACGAAGGGCAAAGGCAACGGCATCGTCGACATTTAGATGACTATAGTGAACCACACCAGTCAAGACAAGCGTCACCAAGGCATAAAGAATGGTTACGATAGAAAGCGATAAGACAATCCCTCTAGGAATATTTTTTTGAGGAGTCTTGACCTCATCTACAGCCATAGAGATGGATTCAAATCCCAAAAATCCAAAGAACATTAAGGACGCACCAGCCATGATACCAGTACTAGCGCCATAAATTTGACCAAAACCATAGGGAGCAAAATTGCTCCAATTATCAAGTTTGATATGCCAAATTCCCACCAAAATAAAGAGAGCTAAAGCGGAAAATTTCAAAATAACTAGAATAGAATTAAAGCGTAAGGCTGCTTTAGCATTGAGTAAAACAAGCGAAGTCACCAAGACCAAGACAAGAATAGGCAATAAATCAACAAATGTCCCTGCTTGAGGATTAAAGGTACCATTTAATGCCTGAGGAAGAGCTATCCCGTATTGAGAAAGCAAGCCTTTAAAATAAGCTGCCCAACCCGAAGCCACACCAGATATAGCTGTCATGAATTCCATCATGGTTAACCAGCCAGCCAACCAAGCTGGAAATTCTCCTAAAATAGCATAGAGATAACTGTAGGCACCACCTGTAGCAGGTACTCGTGAAGCAAATTCTGCAAAAAAGAGGGCTGATAATCCCACACACAAGGCAGAAATAACGATTGAAATCACTAGAGCTGGACCAGCAAGCGTTGCAGCTGCAGTACCTGTGATTGTAAAGACACCTGTCCCTACCATGGCTCCGATACCCAGCAAAATCAGATCCCATAACTTCAAATGCCTGTGCATCTCCGTTTTATCCAAACTTACATTCTTTGTTCTAAATATATTCATCTTTGACTCCAAAATAAACTGATGATTCTATTTTACCATAAATATAGGAGATTTGTGAATATTTATAAAATAATTTTCTAAAAAAATCTGACTACATCTTGTAATCAGATTTTATCGATTCTAGTTCATTGCTTTAAAAGCTGCTTCTGCATCCGCATTGCTGATAGCACCAAATTGAATCTTTCCAATCTTCCCTTGACTATCAATTAGGTATTCTGTAGGAATGCTTCTAATTTGATAAGCTTGGAAGGTGGTTGCTTTAGTATCATAAAGAACGGGAATATCCTTATAACCTTGATCTTGGAACCATTGTGGGAATTGTTCAACAGTTTTTTCACCTTGAATTCCTGGTGCAATGACACTAAGAATTTCGAAATCGCGATCTGGTTTTGCAGCTAATTCCATCAACTCAGGCATACTTTTCTTACATGGACCACACCAGGAAGCCCAAAACTTCAAGTAAACCTTTTTACCCTTATAGTCAGATAACTTAACTTCTTTACCATCCATAGATTGCAAGGTAAAATCTGGAGCCTCTTTTCCAACAGCGATTTGTTGTACAGTCTTTTGTTGCTGTTGTTTTGGGGATTGTTCTGGTGCTTGAGTTTTTTTAGTTTCTTCCTCACCACAGGCCATCAATACGACTAATGACAAGAGGCTTAAGCCAGCAAACATTACTTTTTTCATCATTTTCTCCTTTATTCAAAAATTCCAGCTAGAACATTTACTTGTCCTAATAGTAACAAAATTCCCATTAAAATAATGAGGAAACCACCAATTTTCTTCATTAGCATCATATGACGTTTGATTTTACTAAAATAAGGCATGACTACACCTGAAGCTAGAGCCAAGACCAAGAAAGGAAGAGCCATCCCCAGAGTGTAAATAAGAGTATAGATAGCACCTTGCCAAGCTCCATTGCCTCCAGAAGCCGCAAGCGCTAAAACAGAACTTAAAACTGGACCAATACAAGGCGTCCAACCAAAGCTAAAAGTAATACCGAGTAAAAAGGCTGACCAATAACGATTGGCTTCTGATTTCTTAAAAGTAAAGCTTTTTTGAACCTCTAATTTCTTAAAATGAAAAATTTCCATCTGGTGAAGTCCCAAAATGATAATAATTGTTCCCATGACATATCGAAACCAATTTGCATAGAGAATATGACCAAAGTAACCAGCACCAAATCCTAGAATAAAGAAAATAAGAGAAATACCCACGATAAAGCAAAGCGTTCGAATCAGACCCGACCAAAGAACCTTTCTCCCAAACAAGGAGAAGCTTTTTGCACTTTCCTGATCATCCAGCAAAATTCCAGTATAAACGGGTAACAGAGGAAAAATACAAGGGGAAAAGAAGGATAAAACACCTGCTAGAAAAACAGAGATTGAAAATACTATCGTTTCCAATAAAGGACCAACTTTCTTAAGATTTCTAATCCTATTTTACTATATTCAATTTTATTTGTAAGCTTTCTGCTACGCAAATTGAATTATCCTATAATGGAATAATCTTATCCTTTACTAGTCGATTCGAATTTTGCCCCCTATACACAAAAAAAGCCTACTGACCAAGCTAGAAAGCTTGATACAATAGGCTTTTTAAAGGCTGATTATTTAACAGCGTCTTTAAGAGCTTTACCAGCTTTGAATGCTGGAACTTTAGAAGCTGCAATTGTCATTTCTTTACCAGTTTGTGGGTTGCGACCTTTACGTTCTGCACGCTCACGAACTTCAAAGTTACCAAAACCGATCAATTGAACTTTTTCACCAGCTGCAAGATAGTCAGCTACTGCTGCAAATACAGCTTCAACTGCTGCTGCTGAGTCTTTCTTAGTCAATTCTGTAGCTTCTGCTACTTTAGCGATCAAATCTTGTTTGTTTGCCATGTTAATGATTCCTCCAAATAATTTCTAATTAACAAATATAATCATATCCTAAAATCCCTTTTAGGTCAAGTTAAAAACGCTATTTCTTCCCATTTTATTTATTTTTTTAGGAGTGGTAACGTACCAAAATAGCCCAAGCGTTCTCACCCGTGTGAGTTTGAATAATGGAACCCGTTTCCAAAACAGAAATTGGCTGTTCAACATAAGCTTGTAAGCTTTCTTTCATCTCTTTTGCCCAATCAGCACTACCAGAATATGAAATTCCAATCTCTGCTACAGAACGTTCAGAAAGCGATGTTATCAACTCATCTAACCATTTTTTAAAAGTTTTAGCACCACGACCTTTAACCATTGGCTGCAATTCATGGTCTTTCATCTGCATGACAACACGGATATTGAGAAGTGAGCTTAACAATCCAGTTACACGGCCAATTCGTCCACCTTTGACAAGATTTTCCAAAGTTGAAACACCAATATAAAGCTCTGTATGGTTTTTAACCTCTTCTACATGAGATAAAATTTCCTCTAACTCTTTACCTTCTTGTGCTAACTTCGCAGCCTCAACAACTTGGAATTTCAAGGCTTGGTCAGTGAAGGAACTGTCAATAACTGTTACGTCGGCAGTAGATAGGCTAGCACCTTGACGCGCTGCTTCTACAGTCCCCGAAAGAGCATGGGACATATGAATAGCAAGAATCTGGCTACCATCCTTGCATAGCTCTTCAAAAACTTCAGCGAAGACACCTACAGGCGGTTGACTTGTCTTAGGAAGATTCTTACTTGCTTGCATCAACTGAAGGAATTTACCTTCTTCTTTCAAATCAGCATCAGAATAAACAACATTATCAATCATTACAGATAATGGAACAATTGTAATATCTAATTGTTTTACGAGTTCAGGTTCAATAGTAACAGATGAATCGGTTACAATCTTAATTTTTGTCATAGTATCAATCTTTCTATTTTAGGATTCAGATTGGTTTTCTTACTTCTAATTATATCAAAAAAAGATTAAAAATCCTAATGGAGTCAATCAAATTTTCCGTAAAAATTTGATATAATCAACTTATAAGAAAAGAGGTGTCCTATGATTAAAAAAATTTACCCCATTTTTACCATTTTACTAGGTGCTGCTATTTATGCTTTTGGGCTGACTTATTTTGTAGTTCCTCATCATCTCTTTGAAGGAGGGGCAACAGGTATTACCCTCATCACCTTTTATCTTTTTAAAATTCCTGTTTCCCTCATGAACCTGCTGATTAACATTCCCCTTTTCATCTTGGCTTGGAAAATATTTGGAGCCAAATCCCTCTATTCTAGTTTACTTGGAACCTTAGCTTTGTCAGCTTGGTTGGCTTTTTTTGAGCGTATTCCCCTTCATATTGATCTTCAAGGTGATTTACTGATTACTGCACTTATAGCGGGAATTCTATTGGGAATCGGTCTTGGAATTATCTTTAATACTGGAGGTACGACGGGCGGAACTGATATTCTAGCTCGTATTCTCAACAAATACACTCATATATCCATGGGAAAACTGCTCTTTATCTTAGATTTTTGTATTCTCATGCTCATTCTCCTAATCTTCAAGGACTTGAGATTGGTTTCTTACACGCTCTTATTTGATTTTATCGTTTCTCGTGTCATTGATTTGATTGGAGAAGGTGGCTATGCTGGTAAAGGCTTTATGATTATCACAAAACGTCCTGACCAACTTGCTAAAGCGATTAATGATGACCTAGGAAGAGGCGTTACTTTTATTTCTGGTCAAGGCTACTATAGTAAAGAAAATTTGAAAATCATTTACTGTATTGTCGGTAGAAATGAGATTGTGAAAATGAAGGAAATGATTCATCGAATCGATCCTCAAGCCTTTATAACCATTACAGAAGCCCATGAAATCCTTGGCGAAGGATTTACCTTTGAAAAAGAATAAAAAGAGGTCTTGTAGTTACCTCTTTTTTGTTTTATTTACTCAAACTTTTAAGACCAATTCCGTGCTACTTCTTCGTCTGCCTTTAACTGATCCACTAATTGATCAACTGAGTCAAATTTGGTCATGTCTCGAATGCGGTCAAGCCAATAAACCATGACGGTTTCCCCATAAATATCTTGATTAAAATCAAAAATATTGACTTCAAAACGTGCTTCTTCTCCATCAAAAGTCACATTTTTCCCGACACTAGCCATAGCACGATACTTCTGTCTTTGAATCTCAACATCAACGACATAAACACCGTCTGCTGGCATATAAGTACGGTCTAAAAGCACCAAATTAGCTGTTGGATAACCAATCGTACGACCACGAGCATTGCCATGAACCACCATACCTCTAGATGGAAGTGGTGCCCCCAAAAGTTCCCCTGCTTCTTTCACATTTCCGTCCAAAATAGCTTGACGGATACGAGTTGAACTAATCTTTCCTTTCTCATCTTCTACAGGTGGGACAATGATAACTTCTCCATCAAAGTAATCCTTTAAGTCTTCTGCCGTTTTTTGGTCAGAACCAAATGTATAATCAAAACCTGCAACAATAATTTTGGCATTCATAGCCTTGATATAAGTTGCAAAAAATTCTTCTGCCGTAAGACTAGCGAATTGACTACTAAAATCAAGGAGATATAATTCTTCTACGCCTTCACGCTTTAATTTCCTCTCACGTTCAGCAGGGTTCAAAATATGTAAAAACAGATCAGGATGATAAGGCTCTAAAGCGATTTTGGGAGATTCATTAAAGGTCATAACGACGATAGGCAATAAATCTTTTCTCGCAGCCTTATTGGCAACACGAAATAATTCTTGATGCCCCTTGTGTATGCCATCAAAATAGCCGAGAACAACGACTGAATCAGATGGTGTGCCAATATCTTTTTGGTTTTTTATAGGAATAGTAATAATCATAAAATAATTATATCATAGCGATAGCTATTTCTGGAACAGAAAATCTGAAATGTCATTTTTTTAACCTGAAGTGTATCATTTTAGAAGAATTTTATTTTTGATACTCTTCGAAAATCAAATTCAAACCACGTCAGCGTCGCCTTACCGTAC